>JAEZAD010000089.1 GCA_023430565.1 Verrucomicrobiota bacterium | reverse complement strand
AGCACGAACGCGAGATCGCGGAGCTCCGTTTGCAGCTGCCGCCAGGATGTAACCGGACGCGGGTGCGTATTCATGGTTGCTTGGATTGGGAGGTGCACGGTTTCAGTCCATCGGTCGTGGAAACAATCGGAGTGAGCTCGGCCGGGCTCCAGGGAAGGGCCGGCCACCAGCGTGCGGTGGCGAGCGGTGCGGCCGGTTCGATGCTCTCTCCCGGCCGCGGCGTCGCGACGGTCACGCCCGCATTCGCCGCGGCCACGAGCACGCGCTCGATCGGCTCCGTCCAGGTGTGAGGCGCGAGCTTGAAAAGTCCCCAATGCACGGCAATCAGCATGCCACCTCGCAGGATGCGATGCGCGGCGACCGCCTGCTCCGGACCGATGTGCACGTCCGGCCAGTTGGCATTGTATTCGCCGACCTCGATCAAACTCGCGTCGAACGGCCCCAGCCTTTCGGCAATGTCGGCGAACGCGGCCTGCATGCCGGTGTCGCCCGAAAAGTAAACCCGGTGCTCCGGTCCGGCGATCGCGTAGCCCGACCACAGCGTGCGATCGTGATCGAGCAGGCCTCGCCCGGACGCATGACGTGCCGGCGTGCTCGTGATCTCGACCCCGGCGATGTGCGCACTCTCCCACCAGTCGAGTTCAACGATGCGATGCTCGGGCACGCCCCAAAATGCCAGGTGCGCGCCAACGCCGAGAGGCACGACGAACGTGGCCGCGCGATCCTTGAGTGCGATGATCGTGCGGTGATC
The DNA here is from genome assembly GCA_023430565.1 of Verrucomicrobiota bacterium. Classification (GTDB taxonomy): domain Bacteria; phylum Verrucomicrobiota; class Verrucomicrobiia; order Opitutales; family Opitutaceae; genus Opitutus. The sequence continues at coordinate 95,991 of JAEZAD010000089.1, read as the reverse complement.
GAGATGATCGTAGTGATCGTGCGAGATCAGCACGGCGTCGATCGCCGGCAAATCGGCCAGCGCGAGCGGCGATTCATACCAACGCGTCACCCCCATCCAATCGACCGGCGAGGCGCGCGGGCCCCACACCGGATCCGTCAACACGCGCACGCCATCGATGTCGATCAACGTCGTCGAATGGCCGAGCCACGTGATCCGCAAACCCGACTCCGGCGCGACCCGCAGTTGCGCGGGGTCCACATCGACCGTCGCCACCGGTTGCTGCGGCGCCGCATGGGGAGACGGTTTCAATGCACCGCGGAGCGCGTGCATCAAATCCAGCCAAACCGGCTGAGGATTTCGAAAACGGCCCGCGCGCCACTGCGGCGAACGCTCCATCCGCTTGCGGCGCTCGCCCTCGGCGCGACGCCCCAAGCCGACCCAGGGGTCAGCGACGCCGCCGGGGAGCGCAAGGGGCAGACTGAGCCCGGCGCGCGCGCCTCCCCGGCGCAGCCAGCGACGGACGAACGGACAGGGAGGTTTGATTTCAACCAGCGGGGAACGCGCGAGGGCAGCCATGGCGGGAAGGAAGGGAAATAAGGGATTCAGCGAAGAGCACGCCCACGGCGGCCTTGCAGATGGGAGGGGCGGCCTCGTAATTTGATTTCAGTGAATAAACGGTTGCACCGACGAAGTAGACACGATTGACAACGTAGGCACCTTTTGTCCATCTCATACCGCATGTCAACCCGAAAGATTTCATCCTCCGACGAGCTATCTTCCTCCCCCTCCGAAGACGCCCGCCGCGCCGCGCTGCTGGAGGCGGCTTTCGGGGTGTTTGCGCGTTTCGGCTACCGGAAGACCTCCATGGACGAGGTGGCCCGCGCCGCGCACATTTCGCGGCAGGGGCTCTACCTGCACTTTGCCAACAAGGAGGACCTGTTTCGCGCCACGCTGCGCCACGCGCTGGAATCGTCCCTCGGCGACGCGCGGAGCGCATTGATGGCGGACGATGCGCCGCTCGACGAGCGCTTGCGCGGGGCGTTCGACGCCTGGATCGGCCGCTACGTCGGACGTTTCAGCGCCAACGCCGCCGATTTGAAGGAAGCCGCCGACGGCCTGGTCAGCACGGAAGTGACGGACTTCGAGAAACTTTTCGTGGAAACGGTGGCCGCCCAACTGCGCGAAGGCGGTCTGGCGGCAGCCTACAAATCCGCCGGCGTGAGCGCGCGGCAGCTGGCGGAGAATCTCTGCACCACCGCGCGCGGGTTGAAATACAGTTGTGAAACGCAGGCGGAGTTTCGTGAGGCCTTCGCCGTGGCCGTTCGTATCACGTGCGCTCCGCTCGCGTAGCGCGGAAACCCGCCGTGCCGCGTGTCGCGCGACGGCGGGCTCCGGTTTTTCGCGGGCACAAAACGGAGCAACCCGGGAAGACCGCTGTCGTGGGTGGCGTTGCGACGTTGAAAGCCCGTCCGTTTCCCGCGACGGCGCGTCGCAGCGTCCCTGCCATGCCACGAATCAGTTTATCATTCCGATCGTGTCTCGCGGCTGCCGCGCTCGTGCTCGCGGGCGCAGCCGGTCGCTCTCAAAACGCCGAGCTTGTCCGGGCGGGAGAAGCAGAGATGACGCCGCCGGCCGGTTGGTCGATGGAACGCGATCCTCAAGGGCCCGTCGTCCTGAAACGCACCGACGACGGCCAGCTTTCGGCGATCGTGATCCTTTCGGAGCCCCTCCGCGACGCGCTCCCGGATGCGGTGCGAAGCGCGATGCACCGGGGATTCGCGGACGCAAAGCTTGAACTCGCCTCCTTGAAAGAGGGCGCCTCGATCTTCGGACTACCCGGCGTTTCGTTCGAGGAATCGTTTCGACACCCACAGCTCCGCCGGCGCGTGCGAGTCTCCGGCGTCGGGCTCGACGTAGAGGGGCGACTGCACCTCGCCTGGCTGACCACGTTTTCCAACAAAGGGAGCGCGGATCGCGAGCGCGAGTTCGATGAGATCATCCGTTCATGGCAGTTCAAAACAGCGAACGCGAAACCGTGGAACCCGGCGCAAACCCGCCAAGTGCCGGCCGGGCTGGCGGGCTTTTACTGGGGTTCGAAGATCGAAAATCGCTACAATGGCTTGAGTGGCTCGATGCAGATGAAGGCGATTCGTCGCTACCTGCTCCTCCTGCCCACCGGCCAGGCGTATCGCGGCATCCCCCCGGGCGGCCGCGTGCTGGACATGGATTTCGCGGAGCGCCTCCGGGAAGATCCCGAGAAATGCTGCGTGTATTCTGTTGTTGGAGACGAGATCGTGTTCGAATGGCCCGTCTCGCGGGGGATGATCAGGACGCTGCGCTCGCCACTCCAGCAACGAGGCGGGCGGGTGCAATTCAAGTTCATGGGCGTCGATGTCGTTCCCGCGCGACCGGCTTCGATTTCGCGCGTGGAAGGAGTCTACACCGCGAGCAACGTGACGATGACCAACACCGCTTTCTCGAACACCACAATGAGTTCCGCGCGAAGGCTCGCGTTCACGGCCGAAGGCCGTTACACGAAGTCCGGTTTCGTCGGGGTGAGTTTCTCGCACGATTCCGGTGGCGATCGGTCCAGCGGAGCCGGCGGCTCGAAGACCGCGGCGCAATCGGGCACCTACACGATCGACGGATTCCGGCTGACGCTGGACCCCGACGATGGGCCGCCGGAGACTTTCACGCTGATCATCGAAACGCCGTCGCCGAGTCCGGGCGCATTGTTCATCGGCGGCGCCGCCTATCTGAAATCCGGTCCGTGACGCGCCGCCGTCGATTCTTTACGCTCCCTCTGTGACAACATGAAAGACACCCCGCCTTCCGCTCCCGGCCCCATCGATCCAGATGCGCAACCGTTTTATCACGGCACCCGGGTCGACCTGAAACCAGGCGACCTGATCGGCCCCGGCTACACTTCGAATTACGGCACCAGGAAAAAGGCGAATCACGTCTACTTTTCGGCCACGCTGGATGCCGCGATCTGGGGCGCAGAGTTGGCGCAAGGCGCAGGCCCGGGCCGGATCTATCTCGTCAAACCCACCGGCCCGTTCGTCGACGATCCCAATTTGACGGACAAACGATTTCCGGGAAACCCGACCAAATCCTACCGCTCCCGCGAACCGCTGCGCGTCACCGGCGAGGTCGAAGACTGGCAGGGGCATTCTCCCGAACAGCTCAAAACCCTGCGCGACCACCTCGAGCAGTTGAAGCAACAAGGCATCGAGGCGGTGGACGATTGAACGTGGCCGCAACGCTGGCGTGCCATTGCACGCGTGCGGCGAAACGATTCCACTGGAGCGCCACGACCCGTCCGCCCGCCGCGCGCCCCACCCTCATCCCTCGACTTTCAACCGCCCCGTGCCCCTTCGCCGAAAACACATCTTTCGCCCGCCGCCGCCGGAGCCCACGACGATTTACGTGCGACCCGGCTACAACCGCGTGCTGGCCGAGGAATTCGAGGCGTTGAAGGTGAAACGCGTCGCGTTGGTGGCCGACAAGGTCGAGGCGCACAGCCAGGGTGACCTGCGCGAAAACTTCGGCTTCAAAGCCGCCAAGGATGCGATTCGCGCCGTGGATCGGAAGATGACCGCCCTCGATCGCTTCGTCGCGCGCAACACGTTCATCGAAGTCGATCCCGCCACCTGGCTCACGAAGCCGAGCGACACGTTGCAGCTGGGTCATGTGACCACGATCGAAAAACAGGACGTCACCACGAAGCGAATACATCGCTTCGCGTTTCTCGTGACCACGTATGGCGAGACCGCGAGCGACCCCGACTCCGGCCTCGAATGCCTGCCGCACAATTCTCCCCTCGCCTCCGCCGTGCTCGGCCTCGCCGCCGGTGAACAGACTCAGGTGCGACTCCCCGCCGGCGAATCGCTGCTGGCGGTGCGCTCCATCCGCAATCCCACCCAAGCCGAACTCGATCGATTGCTCATGCCGATCAAGGCGCCGGAGATCGAAGAAGATTAGTTTCGCCGCAGCGCGGCACCGCCGACCGCGTCGAAGATGAATCCGTCGTGGTCAAGCGACGATCCAAGTCGTGGATCCCCCGCTCGATGCCCGCGGCAAAAAAACGGTGAACGTTCGATTTGCAGGCGCGACCCAGACGCGCAGCTTCCGGCATGCCGAAGACACACAAGGAAGTCCTCACGGAAGCCAACGCAGCGATCGTTCGACGCGATTTCGAAGGTTTCCTGGTTCACTGCACCGAAGACACCGTCTGGAATTTTTTGGGCGACCGGACTCTGAAAGGAAAAGAGGAGGTGCGTCGCTGGATGGCGGAGACCTACAAGGAACCGCCCAGGTTCAACGTTGATCGGTTGATCGCCGACGGGGACTTTCTCGCGGCGCTCGGAGAGATCACGCTGAAAGATGACTCGGGCCGGGATACCACCTTTTCTTATTGCGACGTCTGGCGCTTCGAAAACGGCCGGATGGCCGAGCTGAAGGCGTTCGTCATTCCGCGAGCGGAGGCGGGGAACCGGTGAACGACGGCGCGTGCGCCTGCACGCCCGCCGACCACGTTTCGACCGCCCGCCCTACCCGCGGATTTCCGCCCGGCGGCGCCGCAAAACATGGGCGACGATCGCCGCGGCGATCAATGCGGCGGCGGCGGCCAGGCCGGCAGTGCCGGCTTTCGAGTTGATCATGAAAACGCTCGCCGCACCGACGACGCTCACGGTGGTGCCCATGAGCATGTTCCAAATCACCCGGCGCGCCCCGCGCGGCATCGCGTCGCCGAGCAGACGCTCCTGATTCATCAGCAGGAAAAACGCGAGATACGCGATCGGCAGAAGAATGAAGCCGAAAACCGACGCCGGAATCGCGAGGTAAAACGCCGCCTTGCTCCAGAAAAACGGACCGAGCGCGCCGGCGGCGGCCGCCAGACTGCCAACACGGAACAGCCACCCGGTCTGCTCTTTTTTGAACACCGCGCAGACCACCTGGCCGCAGATCAGCATCATCAACGTGCTCGTCGAAAGCGCCATGCCGAGCACGCCCAGACCGAAAATGACCTGGGCAAAAAAATGTCCCGTCAGCGGCTCGAGCGCGGACGCGAGATTGTTGGCGTCGCGATTGACGAGCATCGCGGCGAGTCGCTGGTCCGCGGACGAAATCGACGCGGTCGCGCCGGCGGCGGTGCGTTGCGCCTCCAGTCCCTTGAGCAGGCCGTCGAATTCACGGAGCTGCACGGGCGACGCGTTCGCGGTCAGCGCGGCAGCGTCCGCGCCCGGCAGGCCGCTTTGCGGCACGCCGTGAAATTGCGTGGCGGCGGCGATCACCACAAAGCTCGTGGCGAGCGTGAAGGGAATCAACATGCCCGTCGCGAGATCGAATTTTTGCAGGCCGCTGAACTCGCGGCCCCACCCGCGCCGCAGAATCGAATAGGGGAAAAGGAAGGTCATGTTGATGCCGACCGCGGCGGCGGCGCCGGCGACGATCACATCGCGTTGTTTGCCGACAATGAAGTCGGTCCAATAAGCCTGGTGCTCGGGCGCGGTTTGGGCGATCAGCGGCAGGAACGCGTCAGCCGGCCGCGTCAGATACGAAAGATCGGGAATGAAGCCCCCCGCGACGCCGCTCCAGTCGAGTCCCGCGGGCGAGAGCGAAAGGCTCACGACGACGCCCGTGAAGCACAGCACAATCACGAAGACCATCGCCTTCAGCGTGTTCTCGTAGAGCTTCACGCCGCGTCCGCCCTTGCCGTAGTTCCACGTCACGTAGGTCGACAGCGCGAGAATGAGGAGCGTCGGCATGAGCTTGCCGCCGAACTCGCCGAAGGGGCCGGCGGCGCCGAGGAGTTCCGGCAGCAGGTTCTGGCGCAGCACGCCGATCGAGAGCGAATACTGCGGCATTGCCCACACGATGCTGGCGAGGAACGAGGCGGCCGCCCAGGCGTATCCGAGAACAGGATTCACGAACTCGTTGATCGCCTCGAGCGGGCGGCGCCCCGTGGCCATCGTGACGTAGCCGACCGCGCAAAGCATCACGATTCCCATGAGCATCGCGAGCGGCTGCAGCCAGAGGAGACCGAAGCCACCGATCACGCCGAGGTAGAGGCTGCCGGAGAGGGACGCACCGCCGAGCGTGAGCGCGCTTTGCAACCAGCCGGGGCCCGAAAGTTTGAAGTAAACCGGCAGTCGCTTGCGCAGCGGTTCGTGGTCGATCGAACGGAGCAGGCGACTGTCTTCGGAGACGGACGAAGCGGCCGTGGAAGGGGGCACGGAGTAGGTTTTCAACGGGGGCGGGGGTGAGGCTGAAAAGAGAACGAGACCGGGAGACAATCAAGGTCCCGGGCGGCGGCACTGAAGCCGGGTTGGCGACGAGTTGCCACTGGAGAATTTCCGGATTCTTAGCGGGCGTTCGCTATATTCCGAATCCCGGCGAAAGTAAGGCACGCCCGCGGGGAAACGAAAATTCCGCGGGCGAGTTAACTCAACCCAGGACCCGCCATGGGAGATCGATCTCCAAAATCCAACCAGAAGAACGCCGCGCAAAAACAGGCCAAAAACGACGCGGTCACCGATCGCAAGAACGCCGTCATCACAGCGCAGCAAGCGACGAAATCGAAACTCGCCGCAGCCAAGGTCCGGAAATAATCATCCGCCCTCACCCCGCGCGCACTCTCCCTCACCCTCAAACGCTGAAATCCCATGGCCAAATCCCAAGACTCCAAAAAGCAAACGAAGAAAGCGCCCCAGAAAAGCGCCTCAGAAAAGCGCGCAGCCAAACGCGCCAAGAAAAACCGCTGATCGCGTTTTCTTCGCTCGCGATTGCCTTGCACCCCCGGCCGCCGTTTCCCGGCGGCCTTTTTTTCGCGTCGCGTTTTAGCGACACACACGACGCGGAAGGCGTCCGGCGTGCATTCTTGTGCCGCGCGCTCGGCTCTGTTTCAAACAACGGATGATCCCCACCCCCCTACGGAATCGGTTGTGTCGCGTAGTGGTCGCTGCCTCGTCGCTGGGACTCGCGTTGGTCGCGCCCCCTGCCTCCGCTCAATCGCCGCTCTTCGATTCGCATGTTCATTTGTGGCACGGCGACGCGTCACTGCAGGTCTACGAGGAGCAACTCGCGCAGCACGGGCTGGAGGTGGCGGGCCTCGGCGCGATGTGGTTCGGCGGCGTGAATCAGGCGCCGGCGGGACGGCCGGCACAGATCCAGGCGGGCAACGACGTCATCATCGCGTTGGCCGCTGAGCATCCCAAGGTCGTGCCGATCGCGACGGTCCATCCTTACGACGGGCCGGCCGCGGTGACGGAACTGGAACGCGTCGCGACCAAAGGCGTAAAAGTGCTTAAACTACATCCGCACACGCAGCAGTTTGACCCGGACGATCCCCGGGTGCTGACGCTCGTGCAGCGGGCGGGTGAACTCGGCGTGATCGCAATGATCGACAACGCCAACATCCTTCCCGGCGACAGCGAGAAATTGTTCAACCTCGCGCTCAAGGCCCCGAAAACGAAGTTCGTCTTCACGCATCTCGGCGGGATGAATTTCCGCTTCTGGAACATCCTGAAGGCGGCGCGCACCGCGCAGGGGTTGTTTGCGGAGAATATCCATTTCGACATTTCCGCGGTGGTCGAGGTCTTCGCCGATTCGCCGGTCGAGGACGAATTCGTCTGGACGATGCGCAACGTCGGCATCGAACGCGTGCTGCTGGGTTCGGACTACCCGCAGTATTCGCTGCAACAAAACGTCAACGCGCTGGATCGTTTGCCGCTCGAGGAAAGCGAGAAGACGAAGATCCGCTACGAGAACGCCCGCACGTTGTTTGGTCTCCAGTGACTCACCCCATGACCCCGCATCGCATCTTCAGCATGAGTGTCGCCAAAGTGTATCCGCTTTATGTCACGAAGGGGGAGCGGAAGGGACGGACGAAAGCGGAAGTCGATGAAATCATCCGCTGGCTGACCGGCTACACTCAGAAGCAGCTTGAAACCCATCTCGCCCACCAGACGAGCTTCGAAACCTTCTTCGCGAAGGCGCCTCGCATGAATCCGTCGCGCGCGTTGATCAAAGGTGTGATCTGCGGGATTCGCGTGGAGGAAATCGAAGATCCTCTCATGCGAGAGATCCGCTACCTCGACAAGCTGATCGATGAACTCGCGAAGGGGAAGGCGATGGAGAAAATCCTTCGAAAACAATAGGGCGAAGGAAACGCAGGGCGCCGCGCGAAACGACCCTTCATTCCCCTCGTCGCCTTCTGTTCGGATTTCGTGACGGAAAAATTCGCGGCGGCGATGGGTCGGGCTGAGTTTCAGCGGTCACTGGTCATCGATTTCCTTCAACAACGCCTCGAGCCGGCGCCGGTGCGGCAACAGATGCTGTCGGATCCAGCGGCGCTGCTGCCAGACGCTCACGGTGACGACCGTCGCCGCCAACAGGAGCGAGCCGCCGAACACGGCCCAGATTCGGGGATCCGTCCATACGTCGCTGACAGGTCTCTGGCTGATCCGCACGACCGCGAAAAACAACGCCACCGACCATACGATTGCCGGAAGATTGGTGAAGAGTTGATACACCGGGCTGGCGACACGGTTCGCGTTGTAGTCGAGCTGCGCCAGGTGCCGATTGAGTTGGTCGCGCAACGACTCGCCAAACCTCTGCTCGCGTCGCGCCTGCGCCCGGTGGCTCCTGCGCAGGAAGGCCGGCCAGAGCAGCACGGCGAAGGCGCCGAAAATCGGAATCACGAGATCCCAATTCGTGAGCACAGCGTCATCGCGACGGTAGAGCATCACGCCGAGGATCAGCGCCATGACCGCGACGAAAAACGCGCTCATGCCATAGACCACCCGTTGCTCGCAGCGCCGCTGTGATTGCAGCTTCGCCTCATCCTGTCGCAACGCCAGCCGGAGCAGCGTGTCGTTGACACCGTGCAGCGGCGCCGCGTCCTGCGACCGCCAGACCGCCATCAGATCTTCGAGATTCATGACGTTGTTTCCTCCATACGTTTGCCGGCCAGCGCCGACTTGATGCGGTTGATCTTCACTCCAACGTTGCTCTCCGTAAGGCCGACGATCGCCGCGATTTCCCTGTAGCTAAAACCGTCGAGCAGCAGCAGAGCCACGGAGCGATCGACCTCCTTGAGCTGCGCGATCTGCTGATACAACCACTCCACGCGCGGGTCGCGTCCGACCGAGGGCGCCGTGGTCAGCACGCCTTCCAACGCTTCGAACGGCTGCTTGCCGCGCTGATGCCTGCCCTCCCTGCGCGTCCACGCGATCGCCGTGTTCAAGGCGACGCGATACAGCCACGTGGGCACCGAGGAATCGCCGCGGAACGCGTCCACCGACCGCCAGACCTGAATGGCGACCTCCTGAAAGAGATCCTGCCGATCGGCATGTTCGAACGCATACGCGTGGACCACTTTGAAGAGGATGCCTTTGTGGTTCGCCAGCCATTCGCCGAAGATGAGATCGCGCTTCTCGTCGTGCATAACCGCTTACCTTTCTGCCGCTGGTGCGGCGCAGGTCGGGAGCACTTTGCTCCTCCTGTGACGCGGAAGGAGTAGACGAGAGATGAGGCACCGACGCATGTTTCGACTCATGGGAAGTTTGATGCGTTAGTAGCGCCGAGCGGGTCTTTTCTTACACGACAACGCAAATTACGGATGCGCGAGCGGCGGCCTGGGATGACGATGGACCGCGAAGCGAACGCCAATTCCCTTGTCGCCGCGGCTCCGGCTCGCAGCCTGCGCGTCATGACGCCCACCCCACGCGCCGCTCAAGTTTGCATCCTCGGCAGCGCCGAGCCCGGCTCGCGCGCTTTTGAACTCGCCGCCGCGGCGGGAGAATTTCTCGCGCGGCGCGGCATCACCGTCGTCAGCGGTTGCGGCGCGCCCGCCACGCGCGTCGCCGCCGAGCGCGCGCTCGCGGCCGGCGGCACGGTGGTGTCGATCGTCCCGCACGACGACATCGGGGTGAAAGACTGGCCGTGCTCCGTGCTCATCCCCTGCGGCATGGGCGACGCGCGCAATCTCCTCATGGCGCTCGCCGGCGATGCCTGCATCGTCATCGGCGGACGTGCCGGCACGAAATCCGAAGTCTGCCTCGCGTGGCTGCACAAACGCCCGTTGCTGCCGCTCACCGGCTGCGGCGGCTGGTCGGACACGCTCGAGCGCGACCCGCCCGACGAACGGAAAAACTCCGTCATCCTGCCTTGGAGCTCGATCGCCGAACTCGAGGCGCAGCTCACGCAGCTGGGGTTGCTCGCACGCTAAAGTCGCGCGGCGATTTACGGCGCCGGACGGATGTCGCTCGCTTTCAGCCGTCGGGAGCTGGAAGCGCGCGCGCTCCTGCTAACCGAGATTGTGTTGATCTTCGTCAAGGCGCATCGGCTGCGATGGCGCATAGTGTCGTAATGAACACCTCCGTCCCCCCGCCCTCGCATGGGCTGCGCAATACTCTCTTTGCCCTCGTGATTCTCGGACTCGGCATTGGAGCGTGGTGGCTGACCCATCACGCCCACGAATCGCCGGATCACCATCACCACGACGCCGCCGCCACAGCGTTGACCCTGAACGACGGCCAACGCTGGAAAACCGACCAGCCCCTGCGCACCGGAATGCAACGGATCCGTGACGCCGTCGACCAAGCGACCGGCGCTCACGTCAATGCTCGCTTCACCGCGGAGGACGCGACGGCGCTCTCGGCCACCGTGCAGGAGAACGTGAATTACCTGATCGCGAATTGTAAGCTCGCGCCGAAGGCCGACGCGGCGTTGCACGTTGTTATCACGGATCTGCTGACAGCCGCGACCCGACTGGCCGGGAATCCCGCTGCGCACGAAGGATGGGAGCAGCTGCATCGAGCGCTGCGGCAGTATCCCGACTTTTTCGAACACCCGGGCTGGGTCGGGATCGACCCGCCGAAGCACTGACGATCGGTCAACGCGTTCGACGCCCGGCGGTGTCATTCTCGTTCGACGCGGTCAGCCGCGACGCGCCGCTTCGATTTTCGCGATGTCGATTTTTCGCATCTCCATCATCGCCTCGAACGCTCGCTTCGCCTCCCCGCCACCCGCGGCCATCGCGTCGGTCAACGCCCGCGGAGTGATCTGCCAGGACAAGCCCCAGCGGTCCTTGCACCAGCCGCACATGCTTTCCTCGCCGCCGTTGCCGACGATCGCGTTCCAGTAGCGATCGGTTTCCTCCTGCGTGTCGGTCGCGATCTGGAAGGAAAACGCCTCGCTGTGGGAAAAATCGGGACCGCCGTTGAGGCCGAGGCAGGGAATGCCGCAGACGGTGAACTCCACCGTGAGCACATCGCCGGTTTTGCCCGAGGGATAATCGCCCGGCGCGTGACGGACGGCGGTCACTTGGCTGTTGGGAAAAGTCGCCGCATAAAAACGCGCGGCGTCTTCAGCGTCCTTGTCGAACCAAAGGCAGATCGTGTTTTTGGGAGTCGATGTCTTCATAATTTCTTTCCGCTTTCAGAGCTCAGATTTCAGGTTTCAGGTTTCGGGTTTTACGTCTCAGGTTTCAGATTTCAGGTTTCAGGTTTCAGATTTCAACCGATGCAGCCGGGGTTTCCGGTTCACGCGATGACCGCGGAAGAGGACCGGCCGGGCGGTAGGTGTTTAAAAGGACGCCCGTCGGCGTGCGCCGCGACTCCACCAGCGTGAGGCCACGCGGCGGCAGGCCGTTTTCGAACAATCGCCGGCCCGTGCCGAGGATCAGCGGATAAAGCCAGACGCGAAACTCATCGACGACGTCTGCGGCGATCAATGTCTGCAGGAGCTCGCCACTGCCCCAGATGTGAAGCTCGTCGCCGTCGGACGCCTTCAGCCGCCGGATCGCGTCAACCGCGTCACCGCCGATGCGCTGCGAGTTCGCCCAGTCGAGCCGGTCGAGGCGGCGCGTGACGACGTATTTCGCCGCTTGGTTGAAAGCCTTGGCGATGGGATGGCCGTCCTGATAAGGCCAATACGCCGCGAAGATTTCGTAGGTGCGCCGCCCCAGGAGCAGGTCGAAGTCACCGGCCATGATTTTGTCCAACGCCTCGCCCACGGACTCGTCCGAACGCATGGCCCATCCGCCGTGCGCGAAACCGCCGCGCGGGTCCTCCTCCGGTCCTCCGGGCGCTTGCATGATGCCGTCGAGCGTGACGTGGGTGATGGCGATGAGCTTTCGCATGATGATCTGATCCGAAGGGAATCGTTGTCATCGCGAGGGAGGCGGAGCGGGCCGTGGTGATCGGTGGCTCGCTTCCTCGCTCCGACGAGCGGGGGTTCCTGCGATGACAAAATCCTTTCTCGTCCGTTTCGTTGGTTTCTCATCCAAACGACGAACCATCGACGGGCGACCGGACACGCATTCGGGAAACTTTCGAACCGGTCCGAAACTGCCCGCTTACGCTCCAAGTCCGCGAGGCTGGCCATTCGCCCCGGGATGTGCACGTTCCGCGGCGTTATTCGTCATGAGCCGTCGATCACTCACTCCCCGCGTTCGCGAGGCGCTGCGCCGATTGGCAGCGGGGCCGCAGGACATGCGCGATGAGGCGCTGCTGCGGGAGATCAACGACGAGATGAAGAAGCTCCCCGTCGAGGACATCGCTTATATCCGCGATCGCGTGCGTTATTCCTGTCCGCCGTGCCCGATGGTGCAGTCGGTCGTGCTCATGCTGAACGGTCTGATCGAAGTGAAAAATCTCGGCCTGTAGCCGCGGAGATTGCGCCCGCGCCCGATCGCGGGACGGATTTTCGCCCTCACGAACGGGGACTGAGCGGTGCCCGGCAGACTCGAATGAAGAGCCTTTTTACCACCGGTCGGCGGTCACAGGCGCGGTCTTGTCGCCGACGCAGACCTTGTTCCAATAGCGGCCGGTGTCGCGGTGCGTTTTCAAATCCGTGTAGGTGTAACGATAGACGATCGTTCGCACGATGGCGGGCGGCGCGTCGGGGAAATTTACGGATGGAGTGTCGCCGCGCGAGCGCTCAACGGACGTCGCGACGCGGCGTCGGCGTGATTTTCGCCAGCGCCGCGTCCACGGCCTTCGCTTGCACGGGTTTGGTCAGGTGCGCCGCGAATCCGACTGCCTTTGCGTGAGCGATATCCTCCTCCATGCCAAACCCGCTGAGAGCGATGCCGCTCAGCCCATACGTCGCCTTCAACGCGGCCATCAATTCGTAGCCGCTCCGGTCCGGCAGCCCGAGATCAGAAATGACGAGGTCAAACGAGTGAACCGCCGCTTTCTCCAGCGCCTGCGCGGCGGACGCCGCCTCCACGCATTCGACTCCGCGAGACGCGAGAAACCGCGCGAGGGCCCGCCGGCTGGGCTCGTGATCCTCCACCAGAAGCACCCGCAGACCGCCGCCGGTCGCGTGCGGTTTCGTTTCGATTGCGCGGGGGTCGGCGCGACCGGTCGCGTCGACCGGCTCGGCGGGGAGTTCGACTGTGAACAGCGCGCCCTGGTTTCGCCCGGCGCTCTGCGCGAAAATGGTCCCGCCATGAAGCTCGGTGATCTTGCGCGAAATCGTGAGGCCGAGACCGAGGCCGCCAAAGCGGCCGGCCCCGTCGCGCGTGTGATCCCCTTGCGCGAAGGGTTGAAACATTTTCTCGAGATCCTCCGGGGTCAGGCCGAAACCGGTGTCGCTGATTTCAATCAACACCGTATTCGGTCGCGTGGCATCGGCGCGGGTTTGGAGCACGATCCGGCCGCCCGCGGGAGTGAACTTCACGGCATTGCGCAGAAGATTACCGAAGACCTGATGCAGTCGCGCCTCGTCGCCGCGGACGACCGACCGCGGAGCCGCGAGCTGTTGCACGATGGTTTGGTTTTTCTGCGCGCGCTCGCCTTCGACCGCGGTCAAGGCGCGCCGCAGCAAGGCGTGCAGGTCGAGCGGCTGGAGCGTCAGCGGCAGCTTGTCGTGAATGATCCGGGAAATATCGAGCAGGTCGTCGATCAGGCGCGCCTCCATCGCGACGTTGTCGGCAATCGCCTGAAAATCCGCGCGGATTTCGGCCGGCAGCTCCGGGTTGGCGGCGGCATCGGAGGCGAGGAGCAGCACCGGGTTGAGCGGCGTGCGGAGTTCATGCGACAGCGCGGCCAGGAACTCGTCCTTGGCTTTCGCGGCCGCGAGCGCCTCCATCTCGAGTTTTTTTCGGCTGGTGATGTCGCGGGTCGAGCCCGCCACGACGGTCACCGATCCATCCGCCCCGAACACGGGGCTGAAGATATATTCGTAGTATCCCTCGATGCCCGTCGGACTGACGTATCGGGTTTCGTCCCGCACGGTGCACTTCTGCGCGATGACTTGTTGAATCTGCCGCTGCAGGCGCTCCGCGAGTTCGTCGGGGTAGTTCAGTTCGTAGAAATTTTTGCCGACAGCGTCCGCCAGCTTCAGGCCCCACAGATCGAGAAGCGCCTTGTTCACGTAAACGAAACGTCCGTCACGGTCGAAGGTGTAGGCGAAGTCGGTGATCGCCGAAAGGACGGTGTCGAAGACCTGCGCCTGGGCCTGCTCCTCGACGAAGCGGGCGGTGGTTTCGATGACGACCGCCAGGAAGCCTTCGATCCCGCCGGCGTCGTTCGCGATGGGCGTGTAGTTGAAGGTGAAATACGCCGGCCTGATCGTGCCGCCGCGGTTCAGGGCGAATTCCTGATCCTCGGTGAGCACGGCCTCGCCCGACAGCGCCTTTTCAAAGAGCGGCGAAAGCGCCGGCCAGAGTTCGGGAAAAATGTCGCACGCTTTCGCGCCGAGCGCGGCGGGGTGCTTGTCTTGAACGATCTCGGCGTAGGCGTCGTTGTAGAGGAAATGGAATGTCTTTCCCCAGACGATCGCCATCGGCGCGCTGGACCGGAGCATGAGATCCACCGTAGCGCGCAGAAACGCCGGCCACGTGCCGATGGCACCAAGCGGTGTTCGTTCCCAAGGGAATTCCGCGATCAGGCCGCCGAGCCGCCCCCTTTTCGCCGGCCCTCCGGGTTGCGAGCGAGGGCGTTCCGCCGGAGGCGCAGACGTCGGATCGCTCGCATGGGACATCCCGACAGCGCACCAATCCGATCGATCAGGGCAAGGCCAATGTCGCCGCCGGGCCGAAGCCATGCTTTCGACCGTATCGCTGACCTATGCGCGGCCTCGTTATTGGCCGGATGGCCGGTGCCGTCCCATGGGGCTACCTTCGAAGCGCGCTTCGTCAGCGTGTCCTCATGCACATCTACCCCGTTCGACGTTCGACGGTGCTCGCGGCCGCCTTTGCTGGCAGCTTGGTTTTTCCGCTTTCGATTCCGGCGCAGTTGTTCACGTCGTTTTGGGGGATGTCCGCCGCTTACGGTGTGGCGGATGACGGATCGTTCGTCGCCTCCTACAACCCGCGCATTTTTCAGGACGATCTCGTCGTTCTCCGCCCGGCGAAGGGAGACTGGTCCGTCGTCGCGCGCGGAGTCGGTTACGGCATCTCCCGGGATGCGAAGACCGTGGTCGGAGCCAAGGCCCCCGGACAGGAAGCGTTTCGATGGACGCGGTCGGAAGGCGCGGCGGGCCTCGGTTTCATACCCGATGGGATTCTGCGTTCCCAAGCCCTCGCGGTGTCCGGCGAGGGCGGCGTGGTCGCCGGTTTTGGTGTTCCCGAAACCGACTTCGCGCCCGAGGCCTTGCGCTGGACGCGCGATGGCGGAATGGAGCGCCTCGGTTTGCTCCCTGGATCGATCGCCAGCGTTGCCAGCGGGGTTTCGGACGATGGTTCGACCATCGTCGGCGTGAGTTGGGGCAACCGGGAACATGCGTTTCGCTGGACGGCGGAAGAAGGCATGACCGCGCTCGAGCCTGACCATGCCGGCTATACCCGGGCGTATGCCGCTTCGCGGGATGGCTCGGTCGTTGCCGGAACCCAATGGTTCCCCGGCGAGGAGCAGGAGATATTCCGGTGGACGGAGGAAGGCGGAATGATGGGGCTGGGCAGTCTGGCGGATACGCTCGGTGCCATTCCGACCGGCATGTCAGCGGACGGTTCAACGATCGTGGGCTATGGCGGCGTGCAAAAACCGGGCTTCATCTGGACCGAGAAGGACGGCATGCGCGACCTGCTGACCGTGATGTTGGAGGACTATCAGCTCACCAACCTCGAAGGCTGGTCGTATGTCCAGCCCTACGCGATCTCGGCCAACGGCCGCTACATCGTGGGAGTTGGCTACAACTCGAACGATCCGGCGAATCCGGAGCAGGCTTTCTTGCTGGAGCGTCTTGCGCCTGTCCCCGAACCGTCCACCTACGGAATAATGGGATCGGGCGCCCTGCTCGGGCTGATCCTGATCCGCAATCGGCACCGGATGCGGTTAGCGTCGCGAGGGCGCGAGAATGCCGAACGGGCCGTGCGCACCTGACCGCCTCGTCCTGCCCACGAAGCCGTGCCGACTCCGGGCGACCCCGACTCAATACCGACGACGCGCCGGCGGACGGTAGTTCGACGACGGATCCTTGATGCGGAACGTGATCCGCGCCTTGTCCGTGTCGTAGGGGCTCATCTCCATCTTCACCATGTCGCCCGCGGCGATCTTGATGAAGTGCTTGCGCAATTTCCCCGAAATATGGCCCAGCACCACGTGGCCGTTCAACAGCTGCACCCGGAACATGGTGCCCGGCAGCACGGCAATAATTCTTCCCTCAACTTCAATGTGCGAGGCGGACTTCGGTGATTCTGGGCGCGATGATGTGTTTTGGATCAAGCGGCCACGGTAGCAGATCAGGCGACGTCCGCAACGTTTCGATGCCGCCTCGACCAAAAAAATCCGAACGCCGCCCAGCCCGCCTAACCGAGATCGTTTGTCGATGTTGGGTCGCAGCTTGCGCACCACATGCGCCGCGCGCGTCATCAAACGGCGCGATTCGCCGGAGACGTTTGTGCCGGCGCCCAGACCCGCGCCGCCAGGCGAATTTGGAAAATGAACGTCATCGAGATCGTGCTGAGGTTTTTTAACAGGAGCTGGGTCGCGAGCGCGGGAGATTTGTCCGCGCCGAATCGCGCCGCCCACTCGGCTGCCGCCGCTGAATGCGCGAAGGCGGCGATCGCGAGGTTCACCGCGATCGCCAAAACGATGAACACGACAATTTCCAACACCAGCGAACGCCACTCCGCCGTGATCCGCTGCGTGCACGCCTCGGATTTCTGGCGCTTATGCTCCGGCGGAAGAGCCAGGAAACGCCGGATCGCCCGCACGCCTGCGGCGACGCTGCCGTCCCCAATCACCAAAAGCGCCAGGAGCACCCGCGCCAATCCCACCAGCGCCCCCAGCGCCAGTTGAACCAACGCGCCCTCCGTGGCGCTGGAGCCGGTTTGATAAAAGCGACCGATCGCCGCAACGCCGGCCAGAATCGCGACGGCCGGAAAATGACGTCCGACAAATCGAAAGGCGGACCACAGGGCCGGGATCGACGCGGTCATGCGAAATCGAAGCATCGTTTGCACCCCGGCGCGAACAGGTCTCGCGGTTACCCGACCGAGACGATGTCCAGCCGCGTGTCGCCGGCGGAATCCTTCGCGAGCCGCCAGTCCGTCTCGGTGATTTTTTCGAGGAACGACTCGTCGTGGCTCACCAGCAGCATCGCACACGGGCAGTCCGCGAGCGCCTCTTCGAGACAACGTATCCCCGGCAAATCCATGTGATTCGTGGGTTCGTCCATCACGATCAGATGCGGACCGCGCACGATGCCGAGCGCCAGGAGCAGCTTGCGCACTTCGCCCGGACTCGGCAGCGCACTTTCCAACAAGCGCGCCGGCCGCGAGCCGAGCCGGCTGATCGTCGTCATCACGCGTCCGCGCTCGTCGTTGGGCAGTCGTTTCACCGCGTCGAGCAGCGCGCGCGAGTCCTCCGCGGAAATCTCCTGCGGCACCGTCACGAGTTTTTCCGCCGGCAACTGCAGCCGCCCGAGCAGATGCCGGACAAGCGTGCTTTTCCCCAATCCGTTCGCGCCCTTCAATGCGATGCGACTCGTGCCGCCGATCTCCAGGTCGGGAAAACGCAACACGCGCCCCGCCCCGAGCGGCAACTGTCCGGCGGGCAGGCGCAGCAGAAAATCGCGCGGCATGAACGATGCGCCCTCGACCCAGATGCCGGTTTCGTAGCGTTTCTTCACCGCGATCTCGGCGCGCTGCGCGGCGACCTTGCTCGCGCGCTGGTTCATCTGCGCGACCATCTTGCCGGCGTAGGCATCCTTGCCGGTCATCTTGGCGAGATTGCGCATGGCGCGTCCGTCGTGGTCGTGGGCGGGAATCTTTTTCTGCTTGGAGCCGCGCGACGCCGCCGCCTTTTGCTCCGCGATCACCCGACGACGCTGCGCTTCGGTCTGGAGCCGGTTGGCGGTGCGACGCAGCGCTTCGTTGGCGCTGCGCGCGGACGTCTCTTCGAGTTCCTGTTGCTCCAACGCCTCCGTCACGCCGCCCGGCCGCATCACCGCCTCGGGCGGATCGAGCAGCAGGCATTGCGCACAGAGTTCGTCGAGCAAGGTGCGATCGTGGCTCACGAGCAGTCCGATGCCGCCAAATTCCCGCAGCGCCTGCCAGAGCAGGCGGCGCGCCTCTGCGTCGATGTGATTGCTCGGCTCGTCGAGGGCGAGCACCGCGGGTTCGCGCCATAGCGCCACCGCGATCTGCGCGCGTTTGCGTTCGCCGTGACTCAAGGTCGACCAGCGCTCCGGCCATTCCTCGCTGATCCGCAGGCGCGCCTTGAGCACGCCCGCGTCCGGCGCCCAGATGAAATCCTCGAAAAACTCGGGCGGATCGTCGGTGCGCTGGGCGACATACAACGCCAGCCCCTGACGCTGCACCGCTCCGCTCTGCGCGGCGATTTCGCCCGTCGCCACTTTCAGCAGCGTGGTCTTGCCCGCGCCGTTCGGTCCGACGATGCCCGTCCATCCCGAAGGAAACTGCACGGTCAAATCCGTGAACAGGGGCGCCGTCATCCCCGGATGCGCGAACTCGACCGATTGCAACGTCAACTGGGCGGAAGCCATGCCTTCACCGTGAAGCCGCATCGTCCGCCCGCAACGCCAACTTCATTCAGCGAGCGCACGGCGAAGGTGAAGCGGCCGGTCGTTGCGCCCTTCCTTACGCCACGCCCGCGTTTCCCAAGAAACGAGAGGCTTGAACGCGCTCATCGAGAAAGGCCACAGGTTCACGGCCATGATCGAGCGGGTGCACTCGATCGCTGTCTCGAATCCCCTTGTGGCTGGCGGCTCGTTTGCCTTGTGCGATGCAACTGGACGTGACGATGAAAGGTCACGGCCGGATGAATCTGGACGAGTTGTGCCTCTATGAAGTCAAAGAGGGGAAGATCGTCTCCGAGCAGTTTACATCCAGGTTTCACGTCTGGATCGACCTGAGTAGGTGTTCCGCCCGCGGGCAACGAAACGTCTGACCGGCTGGAAGTTGTTCGAGCGGTGGATAGACAAGACGGCATGACAGCCCCCCTCACCCGTTTGAATCCACCTTCTCTGCCCGATGCAGGCACGGCCGGCTACTCGCAGATTTCAATCGTCGAACCGGGCCGGCTCGCTTTCATCTCCGGACAGGTGGCTTGGAGAGCCGATGGCAAGCCCGTTCCGGATACGCTGGCAGGGCAGGCCGAGGTTGTCGTCAGCAATGCCAGAGCCGCCCTCGAAGCTGTCGGCGCTTCGGCGAAAGACCTCGTGATGGTGCGCGTTTACCTGGTCGACCTCACGCCCGATCGCGTCGAATCGTTGTGGCCGCATCTCCACGCGTTGTTCGACGCCACTCAGCCGAGCCTCACCGGCGTAGGCGTCGCCGCACTCGCCTCGCCCGAACTTCAGCTGGAGATCGAGATGATCGTTCGTCTGCCTTCGTGACGCACGGCGAGCTCGCGTGGCGGCTCTCGAAGGCGAAGGCATCAAGAAGCCAGCCCGCCCGCCGCTCCTTCTCCCCCCGCCGTGCAAATGGCGCAGGGCGCACAACGGATTCCCGCTTCCCGGCTAAACCGCCTTCACCGCCGCCATGATCGCGAAGATGACGCCCAAGACGACCGCGATCACGACCGTGTCGTAGCGCGGTTTGTCGAGGATCAGAGCGCTGCGACGCGGATCGGCGGGATCGTAATACACGCCGACCTGCTGGCCCGGCGGAAAATTGTATTTTTTCCCGACGTCGCCGAAATGCCGGTTGCCCGCGAAGAAGTGCAGATCACGGCAGCAGTAAGTTTTTCCCGCGACGGAGAAATCCACCTGCACGAGCGTCGCCGATCTCACGCTGCCGGCCTCACGATTGATCAACACGCTTTCCAATTCTCGCACCACGCCGGTGGTCACCACCATGCGCGGCACCGCCCGTTCCATGCGTCGCACCTCGAGCCAGAGAAACAGGCCCACCACTAGGCTGCCTGCCGCGCACAGGCTGAAGACGAGGACGGGGGTCACGGGTCTTTACGGAGCTTAATTTTGCCCTCGGGTTCCACCCGCGACGCAGCCACGCGCGTCATCCGCCGCACTTTCGCCGTTGCCGTTTTCACCGCTACACCCTGAGGCATCCGCGAAATCCCCGGCCGCTGTAATACGAATCGGCGCCGTTGTGATACGTGAAAACGCGGCCGAAGCGGCGGTCGCCGAAAATCGCGCCGCCGAGCGCCCTGATTTCCGCCGGAGTCTTCAGCCAGCTCGAGGTTTTCGTGTCGAACTCGCCCAGCTTCTGCAGGGCGGCATAGTCTTCTTCCGTCAACAGCTCGACGCCCATCGCGGCGGCGAGATCCATCGCGCTGTTCTTGGGTTTGAACTTCTTTCGCGCGTCCAGCGCCTCGCGATCGTAGCAAAGGCTGTAGCGGCCCGCAGGACTTTGCGGCGAACAGTCGAAGAAGACGTATTCGCCCGTTTTCTTGTCGTGACCGACCACATCCGGCTCGCCGCCCGTCCGTTCCATTTCACCGAGCGACCACAGCTTTTCCGGCTTCGATTCGAGCCGCGCTTTCACGTCGGCCCAGCGCAGGCCTTTGTGCCGGTTCATGTTTTTCTCGAAGCGGGCCTGCCACACGGCGAGCAACTCGTCCGGCCGCTCGGGCGATGGGTTCTTCTTTTTGGCGCTAGTGTTCGGCATGGGTTGACGAGCCTCCGGGTTCGCACCGAAGAGAACAAAGGAAACGAAGCACGCCAAGCCCTTGTGTGCATATTGGCAACGGCCACGTGTGGTGGCTCGTTGCCGATGACAACCCGCCGATAAAAGCGCCGCCTAGAACGTCCACGGTCTGCGGAGTTCGCGCGGTGCGATCAGCCGGTCGGCCTCCGAGTCGTTGACGAAGCGTTCGGCCTTGGGGTCCCAAATCAGTTTTCGTCCCGTCAGCAACGCGATGTGACTGAGATGACAGAGCGCGTCGGATTGAAAGGCCTCGTCGATGTTGGCGACCGCGGGCGTGCGGCTGCGAACGCTTTTGAGAAAGTCTTCCGCGTGATATCCGCTGCGTGGCAGCTTCACGCGGAATTGCTCCGGATCCTCCTTCAACAAGGTATCCGGGTGCGCGCTGAGACGGCTGCGATCGACCAACACCCAGCCTTCCGAGCCTTCGAAGGCCGTCCCGTGATCGCGCGTGCGGCCATACTTTTCCTGCCACGGATGATGCCGGTCGATTTCCTCGTCGGCATTGGTCGCAATCGGCAATCCGCGGAAATTCATCGTCACGCCCGAGGCACTGTTGAAATTGACCGTCCATTCCGTCGCCGTGTCGCACGCGCCGACCGTGGGGATGACGCCGGTGCCCTCGACTTCGAGCGGGCCGGCCATCAGCTCGGGGGTCCCCCAATATGCGATATCGATGGGATGCACGCCCCACCCGGCGATGAAGCCGACCGAGTAGTCGGAGTTGAACCACCAGGTTTTTTTCGCGCCGATGTGGCTGCAAAGGTCTTCGCGGTAGGGCTTGTCGGGGGCCGGCCCGAGCCAGAAATCATAATCGAGGCCGGGAGGAATCGGCGCGGGCGCCGTGGAGCCGCCCGGCACGCTGCCGATGCACCACGTATTGATATTCTGGAGTCGACCGATCCGGCCGTTGCGGACCAGCTCACAGGCGCGCCGGAAGTTCGCACCGGAGCGTTGCTGCGTGCCGAATTGAAACATGCGCCCGTGCTTCCGAAGCTCCGCCCGCAGGATCTGGTTTTCGCCGATGCGAAGGCTCAGTGGCTTCTCGACGTAGATGTCCTTGCCGGCGCGGACCGCGGCGAGTGCCACCGGAACGTGCCAGTGGTCGGGCGTGGCGATGATCACGGCATCGATGTCCTTTCGCGCGAGCAGCTCGCGGAAATCGTGATACGTCGCGCAGTCTTCGTTTTCGTAATGTTGATTCACCGTGTCCCGCGCGACCGCGAGCCGGTCGTCTTTGACATCGCACACCGCGACGACCTGCGCGTCGGCTTCGAACAGGAAACTCTTCATGTCGTAGACGCCCTGTGGGCCGCCGCCGATCAGACCGACGGTGATTTTATTGCTCGGGGCGACCCTTCCGTCCGCGCCGCGAACAGAGGACGGAACGATGCTGGGAAATGCGAAGGCGGTGGCAGCGAGGGCGGACTGCTGGAGAAAACGGCGGCGG
This sequence comes from Verrucomicrobiota bacterium, assembly GCA_023430565.1. Lineage (GTDB taxonomy): Bacteria > Verrucomicrobiota > Verrucomicrobiia > Opitutales > Opitutaceae > Opitutus. The sequence goes on along the minus strand of JAEZAD010000089.1, from coordinate 73,474 downwards.
GTGACGGCCGGGGACGAAGCGGTGTTCATGGGGTCGAAAGTCCGGCGAGTGGGCGTGATCGGATTTCAGGGCTGGGAAGGCGGGACGAGGTCAACGTCGGCGACCGTGACGGTGTAGCTCTCGTGCAGCACCTCGCCGGCGGAGAGCGGGCGCTCGCCGAGATTGCTCGGCCCGAGGGCAAAAAAAGCAAACGGTTCGACCATCACGAAGAGGCCGTTCTTTTGTGCTTGGGCAAACGTGACGGCGACACGCGGCGTCGGCCAGATGCCGTCGACCGCACCGATGAACGTGACGCGCGCGGGCGTGGTGCCCATGGCCGTTTCAAAATCGAAACGAAGGGGTCCGTGATTCCACCGCAGCGGGCCGTGGTCGAGTTGTAGCGCGTTGTTGCGCGTGCCGCCGCCGAACTCACGACGGAGCCGGAGGCCGAGACCGTGGTAATTGGTTTTCCGACGGTCGGGTGCGACATGGCTCCACTGGCTGTGGATCAAACGCGTGCGACGGCGCGCGGTCAGGGTGGTCGTCCACGTCCAGCGAAACCCGGACGCCTCACGCCGGCACGCGAGCGTCCGCGTCTCGTCGAACACCGCTTCGCCGCCATCGGCCGGTTCCCAGGAAAGGGTTTCGGTGAAGCCGACTTCGTCGCCGGATTCCCGCACAGCGGAGAACGCGAGGTGACGCTCGCGCCCGACGGCTTCACCCGGCCGCGTCGAGCGTTCCTCCCAGAAATTGAGCTCGGGAATGCGCAGCGCATACATCAGGCCTTTGTGGTGCACGTGGTCATGGGGCGAAGCCAGCGAGACGCAGTGACCATTCGGCGACTGCAAAGGATGAAGGTAAGGTTTGAACGGGTCGGCGTAGTTATAGCGGCCCGCCACGACGCCGTTCGCGGCGACGAATTCCACCTGCGTGGGACCGATCACCAAGCGGAGACCCGAATCCGAAGGATTCACTTCATCTCGCGGCGTATCCGTAATCGCAGCACTCGCCAGCCCCCAACTGGCGAGGAAACACAGCGCGCGTCCGACCGCGACTCCGGGTCCACATAAGACGCGGGCAAACGAGAGATCGACGATCGACATGGTGAAGCTCAGTTAGAGATGAGGCGGCGGCCGAGGGCGCCGGTGAAAAATTTCAGACTGCGCTCTGCTTCGTCGATTTTCCCGCATTCGACCGACAGAAAAAGTTCGCGATCGAGCGGATCGAGAATGTCGAACACCCTGTCCCAGTCGACGACCCCTTCGCCGCACGCGCAGCCGACGGGTGTGCCCGTGACTTTGCCGCGCTCCGTGGAGCTCTGGCGAATCGAGATATCCTTGGCGTGGACGTGGCGCACGTGATCGCGAACTTTGGCGAGACCTTCGTAGGGATCCTCGAGCCCGGCGAGATGGCTGTTGCCGGTGTCCCAGTTGACCTGGATCCACGGCGAGGGAACGAGTTGAACGATCTTCATGAGTCCGTCGGCGGTCTTGGTGTAGACCCCGTGCGGTTCGATGCACACGTAAACTTCGTGGCGGCGCGCGACCTGTTCGATGCGCCTGAGCGTGTAGCGCATCACCTGGTGGGCAAACGCGTCGTCCATCCAGTCCGGTTTCACCATTTCGTCGGAATTGACGAAGCGCGCGCCCACGGCGTGAGCCTGGACGATCGCGCGCGTGAGCCGGTCGATCGCGGCCTCGGGTTTCATCAACGGGCTGTGGCCGCTCAGGCTGGCGACCTGCACGCCGTATTTTTGGCAGATGTCGCGCATGAGCAGCGGGTCCTCCTCCATTGAAAACGAGTGGAAGTAGTGCACCTCGCTGAGCAATTCCCACCCGGTGTGCACCATGGGCTCCACCCATTTATACCCGAGCTCCGACGCGATCTTGACGCCGGCCTCGAACGATCTGTCGGCGGAGCGGCAGAACTCCATGTTCACTGCGATGCGGTAACGGGCCATGAGATACCAGATTGGCGGTTGAACGACGGGGGATCGTCGCTTGCATGAGCCTACCATCCCGGGCGCCCGGAGTTCTTCCAAATTTCGCCACTGAAGGATTTTTCCACTCCCCGACTGCGAGCCGTCCCGGACGAACCCATGAACGCGCACGTCGCCATCTTCACCGACAAAGCCGGGCGTTATGTGTCCGACACCTGCGAACCGCTGGTGTCGGCAAGCGAACGCGGCGAGGTGCGGTTGGAGGCGCTGGTGCGCGGTGCGTATCCGGGACGGACGTTGACGAAAGGGATGCTGCCGGGCGTGCGTTCGGTGGGCTACTGGGACGCCGTGCGCCCGCAGAAATGGGGCCTCGACTGGCATCGCAACGAAGGCATCGAGCTCACGTTTTTGGAACGCGGTTCGCTGGCGTTCAGCATCGGGGGTGACACGACGGAGCTGAGACCGGGTTCGCTGACCGTGACGCGGCCGTGGCAGCCGCATCGCGTGGGCAATCCGCAGGTCGCGGCGAGCCGGTTGCATTGGTTGATTTTGGACCTCGGCGTGCGGCGACCGAATCAACCCTGGCGATGGCCCTCGTGGCTGATTTTGGCCCCACACGATTTGCGGCGGCTCACGGAAGTCCTGCGTCACAACGAGCATGCCGTCTGGCCGTCCGACGACACGATGCGCCGCTGCTGGCAGGCGATCGCACACGCGGTGGCCAACGATGTCGCCGGTTCGTCGCACTCGCGGTTGCGCGTGCTGATCAACGAACTTTTGCTGCTCCTTTCGGAAACGCTCGCGCGCCGCCAACCCCAGCTCGATCCGTCGCTCACCAGCGCTGAGCGCACGATCGGGTTGTTTCTCGCGGAGCTTCGACACAACGACGCGCAACGCAGTCAGGCGTGGACCGTGGAGGAGATGGCGGCACGCTGCGGGCTCGGCGTGACGCATTTCGTGAAGCTTTGCCACCAGCTCACGAATCGCACCCCCGCGCGTTATCTCACGTGGTGCCGGATCGAAGCGGCGGGCGAACAACTGCGGCGCGAGCCGCAACGCTCGATCACCGACGTGGCGTTCGCGTGCGGTTTCTCCTCCGGGCAATATTTCGCCACCGTGTTCCGCCGGCAGACAGGAATGACGCCGGCCGATTTTCGCCGGCGACGATAACGCGCTCGTTCTAGCAGGGGCGACCCGCAGGGAATTTGGGTCATCCGCAGCGCGTTGGCCGCGCGGCCGGCTCGGACTGAGAGACGGGGCGACGTCACCGGTGCTCTTCGTAGGTGATGTCGATCTTGGCGAGGAAGGCTTTCTTCTTCGCGTCGCCCTGGAAGCGGATGCTGTGCGTGAGCTCGTCGTAAACCCAGCCGTTTTCCGGATCGGGCGCGACCTCGTCGCCGTCCACCAATACGCGCAGGCTTTTCTTGTAGAGCGTCGCGCCCGGGGCGACAGGCTCGAGCGCGACCGCGACGGTTTCCGCAATGCGATCGCCGAGCGCGGCGAGCGGGCCGGAAAAATCGCTTTCGATGTTCAACACGGTGCCGCCCGTGAGCTCGGCGGCGCGGCGGTGGGAGATGTTGTTCGGCGACACCACGGCGTGCATCTCGATTTTTCCGCGCTTGTTGCCTTTCGCGATGATGAAGGGCCGCAGCACCCAGTAATTGATGTAACCGTCGAGGGTCTGACGCTGCTGGGAATTGCGGGCGTTGAATTGCTTGAGGAGGTCGGGGAGTTTTCCGTTCTCGATCCATTCGGCCTGGCGTTCGCCGTCTTTCTGCTCCCTCCACACGGCCATGCGCGTCTCCTCCTCGTCCATGAAAAAGACCACGATCGTGGTGGCCTCGGGCCGCAGGAACGTGTGCTGCTTGTTGTAGTAACCGGCGACGAAATTATACACGGACGTGAACGCCGTGCGGTCGCTGTCGCCATTGGTGCCGACTTTCACGAGTTCGGCAAAGATGCGGTCGGGCGTCTTGGGCGTGACCCAGGGCTGGGGCATCACGGGAAGCGTCACGAGCGTGCCGTTGCTCGCGACGCGCTTGGTGATCTGCTTCGGGCGGTCGCGGCGGTCGAGCACCACGTTGCCATTTTTATCGAGCTGCACGGAACGGACTTCCTTGAAGAAGGGCTGCTCCCCGGAGCGGCGGCGCGGGTCGGCGTCGACGAAGTCGGTGGTGAGCACGCCGATGCGGTAATCGAGATCGCGCGTGTGAAAGAGCTCCCGAAAACGGCTCAGGTTGTCGGCGATGCGGCTCTGGTGGTCGGCCATCGAGGGCGAATTGTTGATCACGAACACGAGGTCGACTTCGCGGCTGCGGGAGCGGTCGGCGGTCACGTGCTTCTGGTTGCGGATCGGCTCGACGTTGACGGAGACGAAATTCTCCACGCCGAGATGCGGGTTGTTTTCGTCGACCGTGTAGTAGGTGAAGCGGTCCTCGCCGATGAAGCCGGGGTTGGGCGCATAGGTGAGCTGACCGGTGGTGCGATCGAGCCGCGCCGTGCCGTTCTGCGGCTTCGCTTGATCATCCAACAGGTAAGCGACCTTCGGGTCCGCGATGGCCATGCGGTCGGGCGGCGCCATGAAATCCTCGTGGCTGGGGACCATGTGCGTAACCGGGGAATTCGGGCGCGTGGTGAGCGAGACTTCGCGGACGTTCATCATGCGCTCGCGGGTGGCGTCGACCTCGAGTTTTTCGAGCACGACGGCTGGCGGAGGTCCGATCGTGATCACGACCCTATTCTGAAAAACCAGGCCCGATGTTTCATTCCGCACGGAATAGCTGAACGAGTCCTCGCCGACGTAGTTGTCCTGCGGCCGATAGGCGAAGTAGCCGAGGCGCGAGGTCTTGTTTTGGAAAAAATCCGTTTCGTCGCCGCCGCCCGAAAGGCCGACGCGGCCAAACATCGGTTCGGTCGTGATGGTGTAGACGAGATCGTTGCGCGTCTCCGCACTGAGAATTTCCGGAGCGACCGCGAGTTGCCCGTGCACCCCGGTATCCTCGGCTTCGAATTCCATCGGGGTCGTCGAAACGATCGGCTCGACATCGCTCTGACCGGCGGGCGCAGGCGGTGGAGCGCTGCTGGCCGCCGCCGGCGTGTCGGCGGCGAACGCTTGCGCCCACGCGAGCATCGACAGCAGGCACCCGGTTCGCAGCCATCGGCGGAAGGAGATTTGGAGGATCATAGGGGTGAAGGCCATGTGACACATAACGCAGGGTGCGTAACGCCAGCAACCTTTAGGTTCCGCAAAGCTTACTCGTGACCGCCCAAGTCGTTAACACGAAAACAGGAACTGCGCTCACGCGGGGGCGATCCTTCATCCGGAAAAGATGGAGTGAGATTCTCCGGCGACAGGTTCGCGGCATCGCGTCACCTCCGAACTTCTCCCACTGCGCGCGACGCCCTTTTCGCGTCGACGGGGCCGTGCGAAGCGTAGGCCCGCCCTCGTGTTCGGCCCGATATCTTACTTTCCGAAATGGGCTACGTTAGCGTCATGCGTTTCTTGTCACCCGCTCGGATCGGAAGGTTCGTGTTGGCTGCGGGGGTGTGGAGTCTCGTGTCCGCCCTCGCTCACGGCCAACTCAGTTTCACTCGGCTTGGTGCGTTGAGCTACCCCACCGACGTCGCCAGCGATGGGACGTCCGTCATCGGAAGGAACTATCCCGGCTATGACCTCCTGCGATGGTCGAAAGAGTCGGGAGCCGTTTTCCTTAAAGGGAATGCTCTTGCGATCGGAACGTCGGCCAACGGCCAGACCGTGGTGGCCACTACGCTGGGGGCGTCCGTCGGGAACAGCGATACGATCCATAAATGGACGGCGACCGAGGGCTTTTTGACGATAGCGGCGAACCAGGGCGGATACCTGGCCGCAACCGGGCTTTCGGGTGACGGCCAGATCACGGTCGGTAATCTTGGACTCCAAGCCGTTCGCTGGATCGGAACGACGCCCGAACTTCTCGGCACGCTCCCCGGCGGGAGCACCAGTTTCGCCCGAGCCATCTCGGAGGATGGAAAAACGATTGTCGGCTACGGCGGCACGGCGGACCCGAATGTGCCGCATGCGTTTCGATGGACCGAGTCGACCGGCATGATCGATATGGGCCTGCTCGGAGGCGCGACAAGTGTCGCGAGCAACGTGTCCGCTGACGGCGCCTTTATCGTGGGTCACGGCGTGCGAGCCGACCAACGGGGAATCACCGCTTTCATTTGGAACGAGGCCACGGGTCACACCACCCTCGGGCCCGGAATGCCAGTCGCCGTCTCAACGGATGCGCTGGTGGTGGGAAGTTACTACCCCGGAGGAAACCAGTTGGAGCAGGGGTTTCTTTGGAGTCCGGAATCCGGTTTCCGGGCTTTTCCGTCGGTGCTTACCGGCGATTACGGATTTGGAGCCGAGCTCGACGATTGGCAGAATCTCATTCCCACGGAAATGTCCTCGGACGGCCGCTACATCGTCGGTTATGGACTCTCCGTCGAAGGATTGACGGAGGGCTGGCTCCTGGACCGAGGTTTGAATCCTCCGGACATTACTCCGGGCTTCGCGCCGGTGCCTGAGCCGAGTGCATTTGGCGTGGTCGGTGCGGCCCTGCTCGTTGGCGTGGTGTTCGTGAATCTCCGACGTCGCAAGCGGGCCTCGTGCGCTTGAGGCGATAAAGTCGACGAAGTCGTCGGGCTCATTCTCGAAGGAGAAGCTCTTACCGGTTAAGACCTCGCTTTCCCGGCCCTGCTAACCAACCAAGTTCACCCATCCGGTCGATGGTTCGACTTTCGAGAAAAATGGCTGCCCGGGCTGGGGTCGAACCAGCGACCAAGTGATTAACAGTCACCTGCTCTGCCACTGAGCTACCGGGCAACGTGGCGCGTCGGCCGAGGCCGCGCGAAAGAGGGGGATGAAAACAGGCTCCACCACGGCATTGTCAATGCCGGTTTTGGGATTTCCCCAGCCCGGCGCGACGCCCCCTGCCCTCCTTTGAGCTACAGATAGAACATTCCCTTCGCCAGCAGCACGATCGCGAGCATCAAACCCGCCACGATCCGATGCGTGTAGCGGAATCGACACAGATCCATCGTCCCCTTGAAAGAGGCACGGATCGCGGTCACGAACACGCCCAACACCGAAAACGCCAACGCCATCTTGAGCGTCAGCAGGATCCCGAAACGCGTCTGGAAGAAATCCGGCCGCGCCGAGTAATGCACCCAGAACATCGCCCCGCCGGTCAGAAACAACAGCGCCACCACGAACGGCATGAACGTCCGCACGCGCCGCGGGATCTCTTCCGCGATTTTCTCGCCCATGCCGGGAGGCAGAACCTTTTCCAACGGCTCAATCACGAGCACTTCGAAAAACACCGCGCCGACAAACGTGATGGCGCAGAGCAGGTGGATCGTGAGAAAGATCCCGTAGTAGTTCCCCATGCCTCTTTTCTACCGGATCGGCGGCAAGCGCGCCTTGATCCGCGTCAAACAAGCACCAGGAGCACCGCGGCGCGAAAACCGCACAGCCCCCTCCCCGGTCGGTAGGGCGAACCGCCACGGTAAACCGCAACGTTGAACCGCGGCTCAAAATAGCGCGGAGGGGTGCGGCGCCCCGCCGTCTCCTATCCTCAGGCGTTCTGCATTGGCCCTGACGACGCCCGGCGACGGCGCGTCCAAACCACCGCCGCTCCCAACACGGCGATCGCGGCCAACCCGTAAGTTGACGGCTCCGGCACCGGGTAAAGCACGACCGAGTCCACTTCCCGCACGGTCGCCCGGCCAAAGGCACCGTTGCCGTAACCTTCACCGAAATCGGGGACCGGGTAAAAGGACTGTCCACCCCCAAGAAAAAGGCTTTGCGAACCGATCGAAAACGGCGGCACGGGCAAACCCGGCCCGGGGGACACGTTGTCCAGAACCTCGATGAACAGATCCATCGACTCGTAAGGGGCCGGTTGGTCGTGGATCAACGTGAGATAGTTGCCGTCGAACGACGGGCCGTCGTGCGGCCGTATAATTTCGAAATTACCCAATTGGTAAACGAACACGTTTGCCCGCCAGAGATTCCGCGTGGGGTCCGTGGGATTGTTGACGTCATACCAGACGTCGAAGCGCGAGATGTAGCCACCCGTATGATTCCACGGGACATTGATGTCGTTCGCGCGGAAAACCATGTTGTTGTAGTCGCCCTCGGTGAAGGCGATGTGCACCAGCTGCGCGAAAGACGAAGCCGCGAGCGCTCCGCCGAAGATGGCCAAACAGGATAAGAGACGGAGGGGTTTCATGGGGATCCCGAGTCTACCGCGCCCCGCACGTTCGCGCCATCGGAGCGAGGCCAGGCGTTGCCATCGACTTTCACCTGATGACGGCGGGGTCGGCGGGGCCTGACGTGATGGGGGATTTTCGACGAACTTTCGCCTCGGGACGTTTCCGCGGCCGGCGTTACCGTGACAAAAAGCCGGCTGCTGGAAGGCAGCCGGCTCGGGGAGAGACGCGTCTGGGGCGCGACCAACTAGAACTTGTAGTGCCCGCTGAGCCGGAAGTTTCGCGGCGTGCCCGTATAAACCATCGAGCGGTTGATCGAGGCCATGTGATAATACTCGTCGAACACGTTATCGATGTTCAGCTGCACGCCCCAGTTGTGCTTGGACTGATACGCGAGGATCAGCTGCGTCAACGTCCGCGCGCCGAGGTAAAACGTCGGCTGGTTCGGAATCACGTTGGTCGCGGTGCTCGCCGGGGTGAGGCCGGACGGCGCATCGCCGGGACGATTACCGATATAGTCAACACCCACCGCGATGCGAAAGCCGTCGAGCGCGGGCGTGTCGGCATCGAAGTTATAGCTCACGAGAATCGCGCCGGACTTTTCGGCGACGCCGCGAAACTCGACGTTGTTGGGATCGCGATTCTTGAAATCCGTGTAGTTCGCGATGACCGAGATGTTCTTCGTCGGATTCGCGCGCAGCTCGTATTCCCAGCCTTTCGCGGTGCGGTCGGAAAACAGCGCCGGCAGCAGCGGATTTGGCGGCGGCGTCGTGAGGTTCGCGGGGTTCGGCACCGAGTAGTTGTCCTGGATGATGTCGAAATGCGAGACGGTGAAGTAGAGCTTGTTGTCCCAGAGTTTCGTGCGCAGGCCGAATTCTTCCTGCTCCGAACTCGTGAGCGGCGGCACGGTGTTGACGGGCGTGTTGATCGAAGGGCCGTTGGAGGTCGATTGCTCCGAGTAGGAATAATAGAGCGAAAAGATGTCCTTGTAGGGTTTGATCACGATGCCGTAGGACGGCAGATCGGCCTCGGGCGCGACGCCATGGAAAATGTTCGTGATCGTGCTGCGGGCGCGCTGGCGATAGTAGTTTTTCGACAGAGCGCCGTTGAGGATCACGCGGTCGTCGAGCAACGACAGCGACTGCGAGAGATAACCTTGGATGAAGCGGTTGCTCACCCGGTTGCGGAAGTTGAGCGTGCCGCGCGTCCAGTGCACGTGCTGGTAGTTGTCGATGTCGAAGTTCGGCGCAGAAATGTTGTAGGCCTCCTGGCCGTAATCGGTGGTTTCGGTGAAAGCGAAGCCGAGCAGCGTCGTCGACTTCACGGTCTCGTTCTCGAAGAAGTAGGCGTAGTCGTTCTGGAGAAACAGCTGGCGCGGATCCGCGCGCGGATCGGTGCCGGAACGCACGAAGGTGCGCGTGGGCTGCGTCGCGATCGGCGAGCCGGTGTAGGGCGGCGTTTGCAGGTATTGCATGCCCGGCTCGTAGAAACCGGTGAGCGGATCGCGGTTGCCGCCGGCGCCGCCGGTGCTGTTGCCGGTGTTGAGCTGCGGCGCATATTGCGAGGTCTTGTGATACAACGCCGAGAAACGCATATCGATGCCCTTCCAGAGCTTCGTCGTGAAAAGCACCTTCCAGTCGTGCTGCTGGTCGGTGCGGAAGATGTCGTCGGCGTAGACGCTCAGGTCCTTCGGCACGCCGGCGATGATGTGCGCCTTGTTGTTGGTGCCCGACGAGGGATCAACCGGAAGTCCGAGATAGAGCGAGGACCGCCACTGCGTGAAGATATATTGGAACGTGAGCTGGGTGGTGTCGGAGATTTTCCACGTGATCCCCGGCATCAGCGTCATCGAACGGATCGATGAGTCGCGCCACCAGTTGTCCCAATCGCGAAACGAGACGACGGCGCGCACGGCGAAGGCGTCGTTCAGCTGCCGGTTGACGTCGATGAAACCGGAGTTGGCGTCGAATTCGCCGACTTGAACATTGACCATGCCGAAGTCACGGAACTGCGGCTTCTTCGTGGCGTTGTTGACCGTGCCGCCGGGAGAGGTCGGCTGCGGCGCAAGGATGGCGTTCGGGCCCTTGACGACCTCGATGCGGTCGATGATCGCCGGATCCATGCTCATGAAACCGCCGTAGGTGAATCCGTCGACCGTGCGACCGTCGGCCTGGAAACCGCGGACGTTGGTGCGGTCCTGAGCGTTGGGGAGCGTCGATTCGGTGATGCCCGCGATGTATTTGGTCGCATCGAGGATGCGGCCCGCCGCGACATCCGTGAGCATCTCGCTCGTGATGACGGAGACGTTTTGCGACGAGTTCATGATATTGACGCGCACGCGGCCGGCAGACGTCGACTCGAGCGAGGTATAACGGCCAACGTCTTCACCACTGGCGCTGACCAGGAAGGGTGAAAGTTTGACGACTTCGTCGTCGGTGGGGGCGTTTTGCGAAGCGGCCGGCGGGGTCTGCGCCAACAGCGAACCGGCGCTGGCGAAAATCGCGAGCGCGGCGAGGTGCTTGGTGATGTTGTTCATGCGGGGTTGCGTGTTTTTTGCCCGGCGCCGCGGCGCGTCCGGCTGTGAACCGGCGGTCGTGGCGGCAGGCAGGAAAAGGGAAATCGGAGTAAAACGCGGCCTGAACTCGACCTGGCCTTCGAAGAGGGCGGCACAGGCGAGCGGACGGGCTGCGAGGTTCAGACGGGCGAGCCGAAAAAACCGGCTACGCGAAACTCAAATTTCCCGCAGATCGCGAATCGCCAGCCCTACTCCGACAAAAAAGGAGCCTGCCGACGGACGACTTGCGGCCCCAAGTCATCACGGGCCGAAATCGCCTGACAACAGGCTCCTTCACCAAACACCCAAAGCGCCGCCTCCGTCTTTGTTCGAAACAAACGGCGCCGCACCGCGTGATCAACTCATGCTATGCAGCCCGACGTGGTTGCCTTCGCTGTCCTGGAAAAACGCGATGAAGCCGTGCGGCGGGATCGGCATGCGTTCGCGCACGACTTTGCCGCCTGCCGCGGCGACGCGGCCGACGACCGCGTCGAGTTTTCCTTCGACGTTCAGATAGACAATCGTGCCGCCGGCGCCGCCGGGCGAGCAGCCTTCCATCGTCGTGATGGCGCCGCCCACGCCGTTTTCCTGGTCGAAGGAAAACATCGCCATCTTCCCGCCCGGCATGTCGCTGAGCGTGAGCGGCTCGTCGAGAATCGTCTCGTAGAAGCGCCGCGCCCGCTCGAAGTCGGCGGCGTAGATTTCAAACCAGCTGAGGGCATTCGTCTTTGTCGTGGTGGTCATAACCTGGGGGGGAGTTGAGGTTTCGATTTTCGCCGCGCACCGCGCAGCGAGGAACGCCCCACTCTACCCGGCCGTGCGACAACCGTATGTCAGGAGACCACCCGTCGCCCCCGAAATTTACCGCGCGCGAAACAGACACTACTTTCGCCCTTGCTTAATTAAGCTTTCGCTTAATCTATGGTCGCATGCAAAGCCTCCTCGCTCTCGCCGACCCGACGCGGCGGCGGATTGTCGAACTGCTCGCCGTGCGCGACCGGACGGCGGGCGAACTCGTGAACGAATTCGACCTGAGCGCTCCGGCCATCTCGCAGCATTTGAACGTGCTCCGCGAGGCCGGGCTCGTGTCGACCCGCGCCGAAGGCCAGTCGCGCATCCAGTCGCTCAACCCCCAGGGTTTCGACGACCTCGAAACCTGGCTGCAGAAAACCCGCTCCGTCTGGTCGCACCGGCTCGATGCCCTCGAGCGCGAGCTGCGCGCCGAGGACGAGGCGAACAAACGGAAAACGAAGAAGAAGACCTCCTCATGAAAACCAACGATCAACACGCCACGTTCACCGGCCCCGCCGAAGTCCGGATGATCCGCATCCTGCCCGGCCCCATCGATCGCGTCTGGCACTACCTCACCGATCCCGAAAAACGCGCGCGCTGGTTCGCGGGCGGACCGATGGAGTTGCGCGCCGGCGGCAAAATGCAGCTCCAGTTTCGGCACAAGGAAATCGCGCCCGACGAAACCGCACCCGCAGATTACGAGCAGCATCACGAGACCGGCCACAGCATGGACGGCACCGTGGTTCGCTGCGAACCGCCGCACGTGCTCGCGTTCACCTTTGGCAGCGACGCCGAATCCGAAGTGACGATCGAGCTCACGCCGCAGGGCCAGAACGTCCAGCTCGTCCTCACCCACCGCGCGACCGGCGGCGACCTTCCCTACATGGCCGAGTTCGGCTCCGGCTGGCACACCCACTTCGCGCAACTCATCGCGCTGCTCGAAGGCGCACCGCGTCCGCCATTCTGGTCGGCATTCATGCAGCTCAAATCCGACTACGAGAAACTCCGCATCGCCGCACAACCGCGCTGATCTCTTCCGCGTCGCTACAGTCTCACCGACCCTATCGAAACCCCGGCTTCACTCGGGCTCGCGGCGCGGAGCTCTGTGAGGCAGCACCAGCATCGCCCGGCCACTGGCCGGCGGTGCTCGCCGGGTTTGGCGTCACCGCGGGCATGGGCGCTTTCGTTTCGTTTGCGATCTGCCGACGCGCCACAAGGTCGGAGGGTTGAATTTCGCGCCGCGGGAATTTCCTTCTATCATTCTGAGCGCAGCGAAGAATCCATGGAGGCAGAAGACTTCGAACAGTCTCCCTGGCACCGAACGGCTATAGTCTGCCGCCGCCGTCACCCGCGCTCGTCCCTCGCCAGAATCGCCTGCAGATGACGCTTCGCCTCCGCGACGCGCCCCGCCGAGAGGGCGATCAAGGCTTGTCGGGCCTCCCGCTTCACCGGATCCGTGTCGGTGATAAAAACCGCTTCGGTCTCAACCTCCCCCGCCGCGGGCGCCGGGGGTTTTGTGGCCGAGCGGCGTTTTGACGCGCTCGTCTGCTTTTGCGCGCGCTTCGGTTTTTCCCGTTTGCCCGTGTCTGTGCTCCGCACAGAACCGTCGGCCGCGTCCTCCAGCATTTCGTATTTGATGCCAATCACCTTCCGACCCGCGAACGGGCGAAGCGATTTCGGAAACACGAAATACTGCGCATCCGGCGCGGTTTCCAATCCGACCACGCCGTGATCCTTCGGTCCGCGCGCGTGCTGGTGCACCGTCACCAGCCGATGCTGTTTCGCCGCGCGTTGGAGTTCGCGGTCCTTGGCCGGCGCCACCCACGAAAGATGCACTTCGGGCATGCCGCCTTGGGCGACGAGTTCGGCGAAACGCACGGTGGAGGCGGCAGGCATGCGAAGAGCGGAGCGAAATTTCGATCTCGGGCGCCGGCCTGTTCGCCGGCCGGCACCTCGTTACTCCGCGATTCTGCGGGCATCTCGCGTCGTCGCAAGCCGCCCGCCACTTTCGCCCTCGCGCCTCAGTTCGGAATGTCGGGTTCCACCAGCTTCGCGAGTTGCTCGAGCGATTCCTGCCACCCCAGGTAACACATTTCGGCCGGGATGATCGCCGGCACGCCGGCTTGCTCGATGTGCAGCTCGGTGCCGCAGGAAATTTTTTTCAGTTCGACGGTCACCGTCATTTCGCCGGGGAGATTCGGGTCGTCGAACCTGTCGGTGTAGCGAATGCGCTCGTTCGGCACGAGTTCGAGATAGCTGCCGCCGAAGGCATGGCTGTGGCCCGTCGTGAAATTCGTGAACGACATCCGGAACGTTCCGCCGACCTTCGCGTCGGCATGGTGGACCTTCGCGGTGAAACCGTAGGGCGGCAGCCATTTCGGCATGGCATCGGCGTCGAGAAACGCGCGATAGACTTTTTCGGGCGCCGTGCGCACGACGCGGTGGAGGCGGATGGTGTGGGTGGACATAAACGTTTCTCCTTAACGGGGGTGAGTGTGATGACGGTGATCCGATATCGGATCGCTTCAACCCTTCGACGGACGAGCCCGCGCCGGCCGGACATCATCGCCGACGTTTGGGTTTTGGAATTTTTCCGGGAAACGCCTTCGCCAGTTCCGGTCGATGTGTGTAATTCCGCGCCATGCTCCGACTCGTCTCCTCCCCCCTCGTTTGGATTCTCGCCTTCTCCTGCATGCCACTCGCCTCGACCGCCGCGGCGCCGCCTCCGCTCACGCTGCGCGTGATGACTTTCAATCTTCGCTTCGCCAGTCCGCAGCCGCCAAACGCCTGGCCCGACCGCCGTCCCGTCGTCCGGCAGTTGATCGAACGCGAGGCGCCCGACGTCATCGGCACGCAGGAAGGCGTGTATCAACAACTCCGCGACATCGCGGCCGACCTGCCGGAATACGAGTGGATCGGCCTCGGACGCGAGGGCGGCAGCCGCGGCGAATTCATGGCGGTGTTTTTCCGGCGCGAACGTTTCGAGCCCCTCGCCTACGATCACTTCTGGCTTTCCGACACGCCGGACGCCATCGGCTCGATGTCGTGGGGAAACAAATACCAGCGCATGGTCACGTGGGTTCGGTTTCGCGACCGCGCGACCGACCGCGAATTCCTTTTCTGGAACACGCACCTCGATCACCAGGTGGAGGTCGCCCGCCAAAAGGCCGCCGAGCTCATCCGCCAGCGGATCGCGACGCTCCCGCCCGAGATTCCGCTGCTGCTCGTCGGCGACTTCAACTGTCCCGCGGGCAACAGCGCGGCCTTCGATGCGCTCACGAGCGAAACCGGACTCGTCGACACCTGGACTCGCGCCAAGGAGCGCGAAAACGAATCGCTCAACACGTTTCACGATTACAAGCCGCCGCTTCACGACGGATTCCGCATCGACTGGATTCTCGCCCGCAATCCCACGGCGGTCGATCGCGCCGCCATCGTCGACGATCGCGAGGGCCCGCAATACCCGAGCGACCATTTTCCCGTGACCGCAACCGTGCGCTTCGACTGAGCGCCCCCCTTCCCCCGCGCCCTATCGGACCGCTCCCGCCGGCACCAACATGTGCTATCAGGTCCGACCGTGATAATTGTCACGGTTTGTTCTGACATCGGAATGGTGCCGGGCTCGCTCTGCCCGCCACACAGAGGTTAAGCGAATCGGCCAGCAGCCAGCGCCATGACTTCTACCCCTCGATGGTTTGTTCGCGCCGGATTGGCGATCGCGTCCACCGCTCTCGCCGCCGGCGCCACGATTGAAACAGTAAAGAAGTCGGCCGACGACTGGGTCCAGTTACGCTTGGAAACGTCCCGACTCGAAACGGCCTGGAAGGAAGAGCGCTCGCTCGTCGAAGCGATGGTGGCGACGCTGGAGGAGCGGGCCACCGCCGCGGAGGAGAAACGCAATCTCGTCCAGGCGAAAACCGCCGGGGACCGGGAAGAGATGGATGTCCTCCAGGCGAAAACCCAAACGGAGGCCGACGATGTCCGCGCCCTCGCCGCCGGCTTGAAAGCACTCACCGCCCGTCTCGTCGCGCTCCGCCCAAGTTTGCCGCCCCGCCTCTCCGACGCGCTCGAACTGTCGTATCGCAGCCTCGACAATCCCGAACTTCCGCCCGGCGACCGAATGCAATTCGTCATGAACGTGCTGAACCGCTGCGGGCAATTCAACCGGACGATCACCGTCGGCGAAGACGTCGTGACGTTGCCCGAGGAATCAGGACCGGTGTCGCTGCCGGTCATCTACTGGGGCCTCAGCCACGGCTACGCGGTCAACCACCGCACCCGCGAAGCATGGATCGGCGCGCCAGCGTCAGGCGCGTGGCGGTGGGAGCGAAAACCGGACGCTTACGACAACGTCGTGCGCCTCATCGCCGTCGCCGGCGATCGAGCCGACCCGTCCTTCGTCGCGGTGCCCGCGCCGGCCGCGCGTTTGGTGAATTCAACTTCGAATCCGTGACGCCATGAAGCCCTCGATTTTTTCGCTGCTGGCGTTCGCCGCGCTTCTGGTCGGCACCCCGCTCCGCTCCCAACCGCTCGCCGAGGCGCTCGACGGCGCGGAGGCCGATTATCGCAATCGAAAGCTTCAGGCGGCCGAGGAACTCAACCGCGTCCGCGCCCGCCTCCTCGCCGAGAAAGCGCCGCTGCTCGCCCGCCTGAAAGCGTCCGAGGACCGAATTCTCGCTGCCGAAAGCCAGGCCACTCGTTTCGAAACGAACCGCGAAGAACACGCCGAACAAAGACGCAAGCTGCTGCAGGAACTGGACGCGTTGCGCAAGACGACCAGCTACGCGGCGACGCTGGCGCGCGACGGTTTGAAAGCCGGCGAGGACGGACTGGCCCCCGGCGAAACCCAAATCGTCGGCGAAGAACTGTTCCGATTGAGAGCTCAGCTCGACGAAGCGCCGCCCGGCCAGACCGGCACCGCCACGCTCGACATCGTCGAGTTCCTTCTCGCCGGAACCGAACGCGCCTTGGGCGGCTACCGCGCGACCGGCACCGCCACGCTCGCGACGACCGATCAAGTTGTGAGCGGCACCTTCGCGTTTCTCGGGCCCGAAACATTTTTTCATCCAGACCAGGGCGGCGCCGCCGGCTCCGTGCGGCCACGCGAAACCTCGAAGTATCCCGTCAACTATCCCCTGCAGCTCTGGCGCGACGAAGATGCGACACGTTTCTTCGCCGGCGAACCGGCCACGATCATCGCCGACGCCTCCGGTGGAAAAGCGCTGCGGCTGCAGGAAACGACAGGCACCGTCTGGGAGCACATCGGGAAGGGCGGCATGGTCGCTTATCTCATCCTCGTCGTCGGCGTCGTGGCCTTCGTGATGATTCTCCAAAAAGTCCGCGATCTCGCCCGCATGGGTGTCGATCGCGCCGTCGAGCCGGTGCTCGAGCACATCGCGCGCGGTTCGATCGCCGAAGCCGAAGCTGCGGCAAAATCGCTGAGAGGCGCCACGCGCGATCTCGTGTTCGTCGGGTTGCGTCACGTGCGACAGCCGAAGGCGATTCTGGAAGAACGCCTCGAGGCCGCGCTGCTCATGGTGCGTCTGCACAGCGAGCGGCGACTGCCGTTGCTCGCCGTCATCGCCACCGCCGCTCCGTTGATGGGTTTGCTCGGAACGGTGGTCGGCATGGTCAAGACGTTCGCGCTCATCACCGTGTTCGGCACCGGCAATGCCGCCAAGCTTTCGAGCGGCATTTCGGAAGTGCTCGTCGCGACCGAGCTCGGTCTCGCGGTCGCAATCCCCACTTTGGTGGCGCACGGGTTTCTGACCCATCGCATTCAAAAAAACCTCTCCCTGCTCCAGCGTTACGCGCTCGAGTTCTGCACCGCCGTGGAAACCGCCCGGACCGCGGGCGTCGAACCGGATCAACGCCACGAAACCGTCATCGCATGAGTTCACTCGCCGAACTGATCGATAAAGGCGGGCCCGCGATCGTCGCCATCATGACGCTTTCGGTCGTGCTCTACTGGCGCTGCTTCACGCTGCTGCTCGTGATCCGGCGCTCCCAGCGCGACGTGAAAAACCTGGCCGTTGACCGGCTGGATCCGACTTCGGTTCTTCGCCTGCAGGAGGACATGCGCGAATCGTTTCGCCAGCACCGCGTCGCCCTCGGTGCGATGATTGCCGCAGCGCCGCTCCTCGGGCTCCTCGGCACGGTCAGCGGGATGGTGACGACGTTCGAGAGTCTCGCCCAGCGGGCTGGCGAGAAATCGATGGAGGGCCTCGCGAACGGCATCTCGGAAGTGCTCGTGGCGACGGCGTCGGGCCTGCTCGTCGCGCTCCCCGCCCTGCTGCTCGTGTTCCTCGCCCATCGCGAGGTGCTCAGGTATGTGCAACAATTGAACGCCACGCAGGTGGAAAGCTTCTGAGGTGCATTCCATGACTCATCCAGCCGCGAGCGTCCATCCGCACAGGCTTCCGCAGCGAATGCAGGAAGAGGGCCTGGGATTGTTGCTCGGCGGCGCGTTTTCCTTCGGCCTGTTCTTCGCCGTCGCGCGTTTCGAATCGCTCGAAGCCGTTCCGCCCGCCGACGAGATCGAGGAAATCCGCCGCGTGTCCCTGCCCCTCGAGCCGCCGCCTCCTCCGCCCACCGTGACGCAACCGATCGAGGCGCCGGCCGCGGACCTGCCGATCTCCGGCATCGAGATCGGCGCGTCCGACAGTCCCATCAAGATCGCGGTCGTGCCGCCGGATCTGGCCGCCGTGATTCCGACGACACCGTATGTGCCCGCGCGCGCGCAGCTCGCCACGCTTCACGCGGAGCTGAGGCCGACGCTGAACATCGATGCGGACGTCGCCCGCGTGTATCAGGAATCTGAAGTCGATCAGAAACCTCGCGCCCTCGTCCGCACCGCCCCGCCGATCCCGGCCGACGTCCACGGCAGCGCCTCGTCGCTGCGCGTCGTGCTGCTCCTGCTGATCGATCAGAAGGGCAAGGTGACGAACGCCCGCGTGCTTCGCAGTTCCGGCAAGCCGGCGTTCGACGACCTGGTCGCACGCTGCGTCACGAACGAGTGGCTGTTTTCTCCCGCGCTCCGCCGCGGCAAAAAAGTGAAGGTCCTCGCCGAGCAGGGCTTTCGCGTGAACTTCGGCGGCGGCGGTTCTCCCTTCGGGCTCGATTGATGAAAACGCTCCGCCTTCTCTGCATTTTCAGCCTCGCCACGGCCAGCGGCGCTTTCGCGGACGACGTCGACACGCTTCTCGAAACACTGGCCTCGAGACCGGATCGACCCGCCAGGGGCGACCGCTCTCCCGTGGATGCGAAGCGGATCGTCAACGAATCGAATGCCTTCCTCAAGGAGCGCGAGCCTGAGATCAACGCGGAGGAATACGCGCTCTACGAGAAGGTCGTCGAGATGCTCGAGATCAACGTCGATCTCGGCGTCCGCATGCTCGAAGGCATGATGGACGACAAGAACCGGCCGAGCCCCGCCTTCGAGTTCGTCCTCGGCAACGTCTACTACGCCGCCGATCAGGTGGAGCGCGCCGAGAAACACTACCGCAGCGCGGTGACGCGATTCCCGTCGTTCCTTCGCGCCTGGAACAATCTCGGCATCCTCTACTACACCGGCAGCCGCTACGGCGAAGCTGTCGAATGTTTCTCCAAGAGTGTGAGCCTGGGCGAACGCGATCCCGACACGCTCGGGCTGCTCGGCTATTGCCTGGAGAAACAGGGAAAACTCGTGCCCGCGGAAACGGCTTATCTGCAGGCGGTCACCGGCGCGCCCGACAACGCCGCGTGGGCGGAAGGGCTGATGCGCATTTATATCGAAGGAAAACAATTCGGCCGCGCGGAATCGCTGCTGAACAGCCTCATCGCAGACCGCCCGGAGGAGAAACGTTACTGGCTCACGTATGCCAGCGTGCTCGTTTCCCAGGGGAAACGCGTGGAAGCCGCGGTGCTCCTCGAAACCGCCGCCGGCGCAGGCATCGCCGGCCCCGACGAACTGCTGCTGCTCGGCGATCTCTACGCGGAACAGCAACTCACCGCGGAAGCGCTCGCCGTCTATCGGAAGGTGCTCGGCGCCGCGCGCGATCGCGGCGAACAAAAGCTCCTGCAATTCGTGCGTCTTCTGATTGATGCGGATCGATTGACGGAGGCCGAGGAAGCGCTCGCCGCCGTCGAAAAGGATGCCACGCCCGAGGCACGCACGCCGGCCTTGCAGGCGCGCGCCGACCTGCTCATGGCCCGAAAAGACTGGCCGGCGGCACGCGTCGCTGCGGAAGCGGTGCTCGCAAACGCGCCGCTCGACGGCCGTGCGCTCTTCACGGTCGGCCGCACCTACGCCGAAGAGCAGGACTACGCCCGCGCGCTCCTGGCTTTCGAAGCCGCCTCCCGCCAGCCCGAGACGGCGTATCGGGCGAGTCTCGAACTCGCCAGCCTCGAGCTGAAGAACCGCCGTTACGCGAAAGGCGCCGAATATCTCGAAAAAGCCCTCAGCATCCAACGCACGGATACCGTCGAAGCCTATCTCTCCCGCATAAAAACGCTCATCGGCAACGAACCCCTTTCGTCCCACTGACGCGTTTCCCCCGCCGCCAAACCCCACCCTGCCATGAACTCGCTCTGCCGCCCCCCTCGAGTCGCCCGCCACGTTGCCCTTGCGATCGGCTTGGGATTGTTCGCCGAGAATCAGACGGTCGCCGCCGACGCGAAATCCACGCCGCCCGCCCCACCGCCGCCCAAAACCCATGTGCTCTTTGTCGGAGCGGACATCGATCTGAAGCGGGGCGACAAATATCTCCGCGTCGAGGACGTCACCCCCGGCAACATCGTCGCAAAGGGCGAGGGGCAGCCGGTGAAGGTCCGCATCGCTTCGGACGTTTCGCTGCGCGTCACCGAGGCGATCAAGCTGGCCGATCGGAACGTGGCGATTTCCAAGTTCAAGGCGCAACGCGCCTACTCGCCCGATGCCGATCCTCTTCGCAGCATGGCTCAGGCTGCGGCCTTTGCGACGGATGCCATCGCCATGCAGGACATGGCCGACCGCGGCGTGCGGAACTCGGAAGCCCGGATGGGAATGGCAAACGCGCAAGCCGCCAGCGCCGAGGAACCCCTCAATGCAGCCGCCTGGAACGCCGTCGCCCAAGCCGAAGCCGACAATCTCGCCGCCGCGCAAAATCAGCAAGCGATGGTCGGTCTCGAGGGGGGCGGCGTGAATAGCATGCTGGCGGGCACGAGTCTCGCGGTGAATCAAGCCGCGCAGGGCGCCTATGATGCGATCCGCGTTTCATTCGACCTCCAGCCGGAAACGGATCTGCCCAATCCGCACGTCGCGTTGATCGCAACCATCCGCGAGCCCACGAGCAAACCCAACGAGGTGCGCAAATGGGTTCACGTGAAATCGCTCGGTCCGATTTCCGCAGGGGACACCCAGCGGGTGGACGTCTACGCGTCGGGCATGTCTCCCGGCTACGTGCTCGAGCACTGCGACGTGCACGTCTACAACGGCACCGACGAATTCGCCACGAGCCTTTCGCGTCGACGCATCGAGGTGACCGACGACGAAGCGCATCAATTCAGGATTCTCGCCTACGTGTCCGCCCACCAAGGCCGCACCCTCGCGCCTGGGCTCGTCACCGACAGCCTGCATCGCGAGGCGCGCGTCCGGCTGCAGCCGGATCAACTCGCCGAAACCTTCTACGTGCGCGTGTCGAAGGCAGGCAAGGCGACCGCCGTGTTCCGCGATGCGGACGCGAAACAGCCGGTGAGGGATGCGGCGTTGGAGTCCGTGCTCGGCGAACTTCGCTTCAACCCCGCGCTCGAAGCCGGCAAGCCCGTCGAGGGCGTCGCGCCCGTCAAACTCGGTTCGCTCTCACAGCTCTAAAGGCGGCCGACGTTCAGCTCCCCACCAGCAGCTGCAGCATTCGCACGGGAGTCTCGTTGAACTCGTCGTAGAGATAGCGCGCGATCAACGCACCGGCGGAGGCGAGCAGCGTGAAGCCGGCGATGATCTTGAGCGAAAAGCTCATGATGAACGGATTCAGTTTTTGCACCACGCGGCCGAGGGCGGAAAACGACAGCACCACCAGAAAGTTCATCGCAATAAACGGCGCCGCGATGCGCATCCCGATCTCGAGCAGGTGCGACGTCGCGCGGATCATCGATTCGCTCGCGCCGGGCGCGAGACCGGGATGTCCCGCGTGCACGATCGAAAAACTCCGCGCCAGCGCCGAGATCATCATGAGGTGCCCGCCGAACAGGAAAAACAACACGACCGCAAACGTCGCAAACAGCGCCGCGAGCGGCTCCGTGCTCGGTTCCGGCACGCCCATGCCCGGCGAAGCCGACAAGCCGACCTCCGTCGCCACGATGCGTCCGGCCATTTCCACCGCGGCAAACGCCATTCTCGCGACAAACCCCAATGCCAGCCCCACCAGCACTTCGCCGAGCGCCGCAATGAACAACGCCCACAGCGTCACGGGCACCTCCGCCACCGGCACGATGCCCGCCAGCAGCGAGGCGATGCACATGCAGATCCCCACGCGCGCCATCGCGGGAATCGGTCGATTCGCGACCAGGGGAAGCTGCAGAATGATGCCGGTCGTCCGCAGCAGCACCATCATCCAGGTGACGAGATATTCCAGCGACATGGCAGCCGGCCTCTTTGATCAACCCTCGGCTCTGGGCGCTCGGACGACGATCAGTGCCCCATCGTGCCCATGCGCGTGATGATCGTGATCGTGAATTCCGACAACGATCGTAGCAGCCACGGAGTCAGGACGAGGATCAACGCGGACAGACCCAGCAGCTTAGGGACGAAGGTGAGCGTTTGCTCCTGCAGGCTCGTGACCGATTGCAGCAAGCTCATCAGCAGGCCGAGAACGAGCGTCAGAATCAGGAACGGCGCCACGATGTAGAGCGCGAACATCACGCTGGTTTTGAAGATATCGATGGCGAGTTCGGGATTCATGACGGGAAAGCTGCGAGCTGAGAGTTCAGAGCTGAGAGCAGGAAGGTGGTGGCGAGTCGGTGATTGAGCTCTGCGCTCTGGGCTCTCGGCTCCGGGTTTTGAGCACTCACGCCACGAAGCTCTGCACGAGCGACCTCACGACGAGGTGCCAGCCATCGACGAGGACGAAGAGCAGCAGTTTGAGCGGGAGCGCGACCGTGACCGGCGGCATCATCATCATGCCGAGCGCCATCAGCGTGGATGCCACGAGAAAGTCGATCACGAGAAACGGCAGGAAGAGCAGGAAACCCATCTGAAACGCGGTCTGCAGTTCGCTCAACACGAACGCCGGAATCACGACGCGCATCGGCAGGTCTTTCACCGCGGTCGGGCCGAAGCCGCCGAGCTGCAGGAAATACTCGAGGTCCCGCGTGCGCGTTTGCTTCAGCATGAAATCCTTCAGCGGGATCGTTGCCTGATCGAGCGCCTGGCCCGCGGTGATCTGCTTGTCGAGATACGGGGCGATCGCCTCGTGCTGGATCCGCTCGAAAACCGGACCCATCAGGAAAAACGTGAGGAACAGCGAGAGGCCGATCACGATCTGGTTCGAGGGCGCGGAAGGCGTGCCCAGCGCGGTGCGCACGAAACCGAGCACAATCACGAGCCGCGTGAACGTCGTCATCAACAAGACAAGAGACGGCGCGACGGAAAGCAGCGTCATCACGAGCACGATCTGCACGGCGACGCTCACCTGGCCGCCTTCGCCCGTGCCTTCGAGCCCGATGTTGAGCCGGAACGGATCCGCGTTCACCGCCTGCGAAGACGCGGCGGGCTCGGACGCAGCCGGCGCATCCGCCGCCTGCGCGTGGACGTGCGGCGACGTCAGCACGCCGAGCAGCAGGAGGATGAGCCCGAGCGCGATGGCGCGGAGCAGGAGTCCGCTGCGGCGCGTCGAAAACGAGACGTTCATTCGCGGGACTTTTCGAAGACCGGCTCTTCGTCGTGAAGCGGCGAGAGCAGGTCGATCCGGCCGGGGCAGACCCCGAGCAGAAATTTACGGTCGCGATACGAGGCGACGACGAGGAACTGGCGGTTGCCGAGCGAGCGGGTTTCCTCGACGGCGAGCTGGCGGCCATTGCGATTGAGCGCGGAGAGTCCGCCCTTGCGACCGCGCCAGAGCACCCATCCGCCCGCGCCGCCCAGGAGCAGCACGGCCACGAAGGTAAGCGCACCGGTGCCGGGGCCGGCCTCGGCCGGCGGGGCACCGCGTTGCGCGGTGCCGTTGGGCACGATGACTTCATCGCCGTCGGTGGGCGCAGCGAGTGCCAGCGAGGCGCAGGAAAAAGCGAAAAGAAACAGCAATGCGCGGACGCCCGTGCGGCGGCACGCCTCGCTCGCGCTCGTGGCTCCGAGGGTCGGCATCATTGTTTCGCGGCGCCGACGAGCTCGGTGATCTTGATGCCGAAGTTGTCTTCGACGACGACCACCTCGCCGTAAGCGACGAGCTGGTCGTTGACAAAGAGGCCGACGGGATCGCTCGCGTGCTGCGTGAGCTGCACGACCGAACCGGGCGCGAGCTCGAGCACTTCGCGCATCGGCAGCTGGATCGAGCCCAGCTGCACGGTGACCTTCACCTTAACGTCGAGGACGATATCAAGAGTTTTTTCTTCCATCTAATTTGGTGGCCTGTGCCTGGGTGGGCTCTGCCGGTGGGAGTTTGCGTGTGAGCTGCACGGCGACGCGGTCCCCATCGAGGCCGACCGTGCCGAGAAATTTGGGTGCGCCATTCAGCAGCACGCGGGTTTCATGAAAAATCGAGGCGGGCAGCTCGAGCACGTCGCCCACGCGGAAACTGGTGACTTCGCGGAGGTTCACCTCGAGCGCGGTCCACTCGGCGCGGAGGGGAACATGGATGCGCTCGTAAGCGGACTGCCATTCCGCCCGTTTTTCCGAGGAGGACACGGCGGTGTCCTTCTGACGGCGCGCCTGCATCTTTTTCACGAGCGGTTCGATCGTGTAGTAAGGCACGCCGATCTGAAGCTGCTCGGAGCAGTCGCCGAAATTCGCCTCGAGCGTGAGCACGAGCACGATCGCATCCTTCGGCGAAGTCTGGAGAAAGCGGCCGTTGTTTTCGTGGCCGATGATGATCGGGTGGAGTTCCTGCTCGGTCTTCCACTGCGCGCACCACTCCTCGAGGACGATGTTGATCACGTCCTCGAGCAGCGCGATTTCAATCTCGGTGAGATAACGTTCCGCTTTGACCGAATGACCACGGCCGCCCAGGAGGCGGTCGGCGATCGTGAGCGCGAGGCGCGGGTTGACG
This sequence comes from Verrucomicrobiota bacterium, assembly GCA_023430565.1. GTDB lineage: Bacteria > Verrucomicrobiota > Verrucomicrobiia > Opitutales > Opitutaceae > Opitutus. The sequence goes on along the minus strand of JAEZAD010000089.1, from coordinate 48,753 downwards.
TCGAGGATGCCGACGCCGACGAGTGGATCGACTTTGAAGAGACATAGGTGGGTCGGGTTGGGGAGCGAGTCGGTGAATTTTGCGTAGGAGGCCGTCGTGAGCCGCGCCATTTTCAGGCCGAGTTCCATGCGCAGGTAGAGCGAAAGGCGCGCGGAGAGATAGCGGATGAAATCCTCGTGGAGGAGGCGGAGCCGGCGCAGTTCGATTTCCGAGAGGAAGGCCGGGTTGCGAAAATCGTAGGCTTCGACTTTGAGCGCCGCCGACGCGCCGGCTTTCGTGCCATCGGGCCGGATCAGAAACTGCTTCGGTGGCGCGGCGGCGATTTCCTGCGCGAGCAGCTTGTCGATCTCGGATTGATCGAGCGTATTGCCGCCACTGTTGGGATCGTCAGCCATCGGAGTCGGAGATCGCGTCGCCAGGATCGGAGTTCGAACAACCGCCCGGGATCACTGCACGACGAAGTCGGAAAAATAGACCTGCTCGGCGACCTTGCGACCGAGGGCCTGATTGTAGGCGGCGACCAGTTTCTCGCGGAGGACGTTCTTCGCGCCGGGCTCCTCGAGATCGGCGAGGGAGAGCGACGAAAGGACGTTGAGCGTGACGTCGGTCAGCCGGGGCTTGTTCTCGTCGAAGACCGATTTGATGTCGGGCTCGGCGCCGGTGACGAGGAAGCTCGTTTTGAGATAACGGGTGCCCATCGTGCCGGCGAGGTTCACCACGACGTTCTGGAACTCGAACGTGGCGCCGCCGTCCTTCCCTTTTTCGCCGTGGCCGCCCGGTTCGCCCGCCTCGGCGTGAGCTTCGGTCGGCGCGGCGGCGAGTTTCTTCTGTAGTTGCGGAATCAGGACGAACTGCCCCACCGCCCACGTGCAGGCCGGAGCGAGCAGAACGGCCGACAAGGCGGGCAGCCACGCCTTGAAACCACCGGGCGCGGACGCAGCGGAATTTTTTTCCGCGGCGGCGGGCATCGGAGGAGTGCTGCCGCCGGCGGATGCGGCGGCCGCGGGAGCGGGTGCGGCTTTGGCCATGGGTGAGGTCGAGAGGAAGATTCGAGTTTCGAGAGAACGGGGCGCGATGCGGCCGGAGACTCTCGATTCTCAGCTCGTTTAGCGCTTCAGGTTGACGATGTCCTCGAGCACGGAGTCCGAGACGGTGAGGAGGCGCGAACCGGCCTGGAAACTGCGTTGCGTCGTGATCAGTTCGGAGAACTGCTCGGTAAGATCGACGTTCGAAAGTTCGAGCGTGCCGGACTGGATGTAGCCGAGGCCGCTGGAACCGGGAGCGTTGGTGCCGTCGTTGAGGAGCGTCACGCTGCCATTCGTCGGGCCAGCCGCGTCCATGCCGGAATAGAGATTGTTGCCCTGCTTCACGAGCGCGGCGGGATCCTTGAAGTGCTGTAGCAGGACGTTGCCGGTGACGGCGGTCGTGCCATCCGAATACGACTCGATGATCGCACCGGAGCGGTCGATGCTGACCGACTGGATGTCGGTGCTGGTGCTCAGCCGGATGTCGCCGACGGTGTTGGCGGGGACCACGGGAGGACCGGCGACGTAGCCCGTGAGGCCTTGCACGCGGTAGCCGTCGTTCGTGACGAGATAACCTTGTTCGTCCCAGCGGAAGTCGCCCGCGCGGCTGACGTATTCTTCGCCGCTGTTGGGGTTCTTCACGCGGAAGAAACCGTTGCCGGAAATGCCGAGATCGGTGCTTTTGCCCGTCGAGGAGAGCGCGCCCTGCGTGTAGTTGGTCGTCACGCCGGAAAGCGTCACACCGGTGCCAACCGCAACGGCGGGCGTGGTGGTGGTGCCGTTCGAAGACGACTGCACGAGGATGTTGCTGAAGCTGTCGGAGTATTTCGCGGTGGAGCCCTTGAAGCCCGTGGTATTCACGTTCGCGATATTATTGCCGATGACTTCGAGGCCTTTCATGAAGGTTCGCAGCGCGCTGACGCCGCTGCCCATGGTTCCGATGAGTGACATGTGAGTTGACGGGTTTTTGGGTTACACGCCGCCGGCGGTGGCCGGTGTCGTGGGATTGCTGGTGGTAGTGGCCGTGCCCGGCTCCACGAGGAGCACGGTTGAAACGGGGTAAGTGTAGTCGCCGACGATCAGGCGTGGCTGTCCGTCGCTCAAATCGACGCCGGTGACGTCGCCGGTCACCAGTTCGTTGTCGCCGGCGTCGAGCGTGACGCGGCGGCCGATGTAGCTGTTGGCCGTGGCGATGTCCTGGTTCGAGCGCATCTGCGTCATCTGCTGCACGAGCGTGCTGGACTGATCGAGCGCGCTGAACTGCGCCATCTGGGCGATGAAGGCGGTGTCTTCCATCGGCTTCATCGGGTCCTGCGATTGAAACTGGACGGCGAGCAGCTTCAGAAAATCCTCCTGGCCGAGCATCTGTTTCTTGTTGAGGAGCGGAGTCGGCTCGTCGGCGGCGGTGCTCGCGGCGCGCGTGGGTGAAGTGACGGTGTTGACTTGCATGATCAGGCGAAGGTGTGGAGCCGGCCGGGCGCGGAAGTGGGATGGGAACGAATCGGGAACGACGGCGTCGGGACGCGGACATTCGCGGCATCGGCCGGGCGCGAGGCAGCGCGGAACCGCGCCCACTCGTCGGCGGCGTTTTGTTCCTGGCGGTGTTGCGAACCACGCTGGTCGGCGGCGCCAGAATCGGAGTTCGAAGAATTGTTCGAGGCGGTCGACGTGCTCGCCTGCGACGGGTTCGACGTGAAAACCGGCTCTGCCAGCCGCGCGGAACGATCGCCCGCGTGAACCGCCGTGACCGCCTGCCACTCCTGTGCGAGCGCGGCGCGCAACTCGGGGGAATCGGTGCGGAATGTCGTGTGGATGTTTTCCCCGCGAAGCTCCACGCGAACGCCAAGATCGACGCCGGAAACGGTGAATTTCAATGTGACCGCCGGCTTGGCCTCGGCCGCGAACTGTTCGCTGGCGGACACCGCAGCGTTCACCGCGCGACGTGCCGCCTGCGCGAGTTCGGCGGTTTCTCCGCCCGCCTCGCCCGGGTTGAACTCGAACGACAACGGCGCCACAGCTTGCGACAAACGCTCGACGGCGTGCGGCGCGGAAGGGGCGTGTGGCGCAGGATGAGGCATGTGGAACTCGGGTTTAGCAGCGTTGGTGCCAACGAACGTCTGCTCCGTTTCAACCTCCTCACCAAACGCGTTTTCCGTGTTTTTTTCAGTTGTTTTATAGGCAGCCAACGGCGAGGAGGCTCCGCGCCGTGCGGAAACGGCAAATTTTTCCGGCCCCGACTGCGGCGGGGTCGCGGAAAAAACAGAGGCATCGGACTGCGCGCGCGAGATCGCCGCCGTGTCCACATTTTCACTACGCAGAGCGCCGGCTGTTTCGTCCACGGGCGCCTGGGGGGTGGGGTTGGTTTTCGGGCTGGGCGAGGAAATCGGAGAAGGTCCGGGCGGCGTCGCGATGTTCTGCCGTTCCGTTGCGGCGGCGGCCAAGGGGCTCCGGAGCAAAGGGGTGATTGGCACCGTGGCCGGGTTCGATATTTCCGCGCCCGACGTCACAGCGGTGGTGGGGCGCGATTCGGTCGCCGTGCTATCGAACGAGGTGTCCGCCGATGCGACCGCACGCCCGTTGAGTTCAGCGACGTCTCGCTGCGGCATACGCTGAACCGGAACCTCCGCGGGGGTGAGCGGGGCATCGGCAGCAGTCGGATTCGACAATGCCGTGGTGTCCTTCGAATTCGCACGGGAGCCGCGAGCAGATGGTCCGGCAAAGGCCGCATCAGCCGTGGGCGAATGAAGCGGCGAAGCGGCCGACCCTTCACTGTTGAGAGCGGTTGAATTCGAAAACGTGCCTGGGACGGCGGGCGACCGGCCAACCTCGCGAGGCTTCGTCGCGTTCGCGGCCGGCGGCACCAGAGCGGACGCCCCGATTTCGGAAGGAGCGGTGTCATTCTCCCCGTCGGACGTCGTCGTCGATGCGGGCGCGTCCTCGAGGGGCTCATTCGCTGCCACAAACCCGGCAACGTCGGACTTCCCGATCGTCGTCGGCGACGGGGCGGTCGCGATCATCCCTTCGGCGAAAGCGGGGTTGGGAACGGCATCGCTCGAGTCGGCACTCCCCTCCTCCATCAGCCACTCCGGCGGCATCGGCTCGACGGCCGGTTCGCTGACGCCGTCAGCCGGCGCGGTCGACGAAAACGGTGCAACTGGCGGAGTGACGACGGGCGATGCGGGCGCGGATTGCGCCGTCAGCAGCGCACCGAAATCAGCGACGTCGGCCGCGGGGGTGAGCGCCGCGCCCACGGGCAAGGGCGCCGCGCCGGGGACGGGTGGTAAATCGAACGGAAGGAGAGAAGCGGAGAGTTGCATGCACAAACAAACCCTCCGTGGTGGGGCGAAACTGCGCCGTCCATGGCGCAGCGGTTGAAAGTGTCAGGTCGTTTCCTTGGCGGATTTCATGAGCCGAAGCTTTTCGGAGAGCACCGCGGCGCGGCGGGCGAGCGGCGTGCCGTCGCTGCCGTTGGTGCGGCTCATCTCCTCGAAGATCGGGCCCACGACATCGGGCTTCATCAGAAAAAGGATTTTGACGGCGGTGACGTCGTCCAACTCGCGCAGGATCGCGACGGCCGCCCGCGGGGTGAGATTGGCATAGCTCTGCGCGAGCGAGCGGATGTTCTTCGCCTCGTCGGCGCGGATCGTGACGACCTTTTCGGCGATTTCCTGGCGCAAGCCTTCGATCTCGCGGCGCATCGCCGCAAGTTCCTGCTGCTCAGCGACGATCCGCGCCTCGCGCTGCTCGAACAATTCGGCCTGCTTGCGCAGCCGCGCGCGCTCCTCCTTCAGCTCGTTCGAAAGGTTTTCGATCTCGATCGTCCAAAAGTCCCAGCCCTTCTCCTTCTTCGGCACCGCCGCGGCCTGCTCGGCCCGCAGCGCGACGACGCCCGCGACGATCGTCTTCGCGGCGCTCCAAAAAGTGAATACGCCGACCGCGACCGACAGCACGAGGGCGGCGGTGGAGACGACGAACGGATTGCGCAGGACGGCGGTCATAGGGCGGCGGTGAAGGGCTTGATGCGGCGACGGCCCGCGAAGTCGTCGAACTCGGCTTGCTCCTCGCGATCGGTTTCGCGGCGATGCACGACGCGGGCTTTTTCCTCGAGACGCTGGACGACTTCGACCTTCCGGTGCGCCTCGAGATAGTCGTTGCGGCGCTGCTGCATCTCCTCCCGCGCGGCGATCGTCTGGCGCTCGACTTCCGCCTCCGTGCCGCACTCCCGCCGGTAATCGGCAAACAGGAGGGCCGCCTGGTCCGCGCGATACGTCTGTTCGCGCCCCGAGAACAACTCGGCTTCGAGGGCACGCATGCGCACGCGGGTGCGTGCGAGCTCCTCTTCGGACTTAACGAACGAGCGAACGGCCGCGGCGAAGGCTTCGCGCGCGCGGTTCTCTTGATGAGCGCGAAGAATGGCCACCGGCCGAAGGGGGAATCGGAAGCGCTTCATGCGAGGATCTGTTTCAGGTTGAGGAAGCTCTGGGTCCTCGGCGTGTGTTCGTGCACCGGCTGGCGCAGGAAATTGCGCAGCGGCTCGTGCAGGGCGATCGCGCGATCCAGCGCTCCGTTCGCGCCTTTCTGGTAGGCGCCGATGGAAACGAGGTCCTCGTTTTTCCGATACAAGGCGAGCTGCTCGCGCGCCTTGCCCGCGAGCGTCACCTCGTCGGCGGTGCACACATCGCGCGTGAGCCGGCTGACACTCTCCAGCACGTCGATCGCCGGGTAGTGGTTGAAATGCGCGAGGTGCCGCGAAAGCACGATGTGTCCGTCGAGAATACCGCGAACCGCATCCGCCACCGGCTCGTTCATGTCGTCGCCCTCGACCAGCACCGTGTAGAGCGCGGTGATCGCGCCCTGCTCGCCGGCGCCGGCGCGTTCGAGCAAACGCGGCAACATCGCGAAGACCGAGGGCGTGTAGCCGCGCGTGGCGGGAGGCTCGCCGATGGCCAGACCGATCTCGCGCTGCGCCATCGCGAAACGCGTCACGGAGTCCATCATCAACAGGACATTCTTGCCGGCGTCGCGCCACGCTTCCGCGATCGCCGTCGCGGTGAACGCCGCACGCAGCCGCAAGGGTGCCGGCGTGTCGGACGTGGCCACCACGACGATGGCGCGTTTCATGCCCTCGGGCCCGAGATCCTTCTCCAGGAACTCGCGCACTTCACGACCGCGCTCGCCCACGAGTGCGACCACCACGACGTCGGCTTCGGAGCCGCGCGCGATCATGCCCATGAGGGTCGATTTGCCGACGCCGGAGCCGGCGAAGAGACCGAGGCGTTGCCCGCGTCCAAAGGGCGTGAATACATCGAGGGCGCGCACGCCCGTCTGAAAGACGTTCTTGATTCGCTGGCGCCGCAACGGATGCGGCGGCGTGGGGTTCTGACCGACCGTGCGGTCCACCGGCATCAGCCCGAGGCCGTCGAACGGCCGGCCGAGCGCGTCGACCACGCGGCCGAGCATTTCGGGACCGGGCCGGGGCAGCGCGGGTCGATCGCTTGCCGCCACCTCGCAGCCAACGTGCAGGCCCGCGGTGTCGCCGAGCGGCATGAGGAGCACACGGTGCTCGCGAAAACCGACCACTTCCGCGCGCACGCTGAAATCGAAACGCGTCGAGCGCACGACACACAACTCGCCGAGCCCGACATTCGGTCCGTCCGATTCGATCACAAGTCCCGCGACACCGGTCACGGTGCCGACACGCTGCACCGGTGGCAGATGGCGGATCTGCGTGCGGAGCGTTTCGACGAGTGGAGCAACAGCGGACATCGGTTCAAAATTCGTTCAGGCCGCATCCCGCGGCGGCACGTCGTCCCCCTCGCCTCCACCCAATTTCCAACCATTCGCCATCTCGCCCCGCGCAAAGCGCCCGAGATTATTGTCACCTATTAAGTGACAACGGCCCAGCTCGCGACCGGAGAGGGCGAGAGCCCAATTCTGCTGGGCGCGCGAGGTCGCCGGGGCCACGACGAGCGCGAAGCGATTGTCACTTATTAAGTGACAATGTTTCGGGGTGGGAAAAAGGGAGATCATGCCGGGGTGAGGCTGTGGGAAAGCGCGGTGAGTTTCGTTTGCTGGCGGGCGTCGGTGAGGCCGAAGCGGCTGCGGACCTGGCAGTCGCCGGGCGTGAGCGTGCTTTCAATCCGGATACGCAGGCCGGGATAGCGGGCTTTCCATTCGGGATTGAGCTGTTCGAGGAACGCGGCGTCGCGGGGGCCGACCACCAGTTCGAGGTTTTCGCGTTCGGGAAACAGCTCGGCCAGGGCTTCCTCGCAGAGGCGCGACACGATTTCGGCGGGCGGTTCGTAGCCGGCGAGGAGGCGGCGGGCGATTTCGATCGCGAGATCCGGGAGCGCATCGCGCAGCTGCCCGAGCAAGGCGGTTTCGAGGCCGGACAGGTTTTTCAGCACGCCGTCGCGGAGCTGTTCGACGTCGGCGCGGAACTCCACCATCTGCTGGTCGGCGGAAGCACGAGCGTCGTCGATGCCGCGGCTGTAAGCCGCCTGGGTGGCTTTCGCGAGTTCCGTCTCCGTATAGGTGCGGCCCGACTGACCGGGCGCAGAGATGCCGGTGAGCGGACGGTCGAAGGCGATGAGTTTGGCGAAGGCCATGAGGCGGGAATCGGCGAATCGGCGCTAGGCGACGAGGCTTTCGTTGGCGTCGTTTTCGAGGGAGATCTGGCCCTCTTCCTCGAGGCGGCGGACGACCTGAATGATGGAATCCTGCGCGGTTTCGACGTCCTTGAGGCGCACGGGGCCGAGCATTTCGATTTCCTCGCGGAGGCTTTCGGCGGCGCGCTTCGAGATGGCGGAGTAGAATTTTTCGCGCAGCGTCTCGCTCGCGGATTTCATCGAAACGGCGAGGCTCGACGAATCGACTTCGCGCAGCACGCGTTGCAGGTCGGCCGGTTGCAGGCGGCCGAGGTCTTCGAAGCTGAAAAGCTTCTTGCGGATGGCGGCGCCGAGCTGGGCGTTCCGCTCCTCGAGGCGGGCGAGCAGGTTCTTGCTCATGTCCTTCTCGAGCTGGTTGAGGAGGTCGGCGACGGCGCGGACCCCGCCGCTGCGGTGGAAGGCCGGGCGGACCTTGCTGTCGAAATGTTTGCCGAGGCTGCGGGCGATTTTGCCGACCAGATCGAGCGAGGTGGATTCGATCGTGCCGAGTCGTTCGATCACTTCCTCGCGGAGATCGGGTCCGAGGAGACCGAAGACCTCGGCGGATTTTTGGCCGTCGAGATAGGACAACACGAACGAGATCGTCTGCGGCTGCTCGTGCTTGATGAGGTTGAAGATCTGCCGGCCCTCCATCTCGGAGATTTCCTTGATGACTTCGACCGATGTGCCGACGGGACCGACGCGGCCGATGATGGCGGATGCCTTGTAGTCGCCTTTGGCGATTTCGAGCGTGCGCTGCGCGTAGGCGATGCCGCCGAGGGCGGCGTTGGCACTCTGCGCGACGACGCCGGCAAATTCCTCGATGGCCTGCTTTTGGACGGCCTCGGGGACGATGCTGATGTTGGACATCTCGCGGCAGAGCAGCTCGACCTCGGCTTCGTCGAATTGCTTGAGCACACTCGCCGCAGCTTCGGGCCCGATCACGACGAGAAAGATCGCGAGTTTTTGCGAACGGGTGAGCTTGGGAAAATCGATTTCGGCCATGGCGGGCGGTGGCGGGCTGGTCGCGTAGAGGTCCTGCTAGTTCTTGCTCGCGCCGGCGGAGACCCAGTCGCGAAGGGCGACACCGATGTTGGCGGGTTTTTGGCGGATCAACTCGTTCAACAGATCCGGCGTGACGGTGCTCGAGGGCAGAGCGCGCGCGGCGGCGTCGGGCGTCATTGAAAGGACTTCGATCGGAACCGGCTCCGGCTTCTGGCGCGCGAGCATGCGAAGGAAAATCAGCAGCACGATCGCGGCGCCGGCGATGCCCGCCCAGCGGCTGCCGGCTTCCACCCAGCCCTGCCAACGGCTTTCGTTTTCGATCGCGGCGATCTGCTCGGGAATGCGGTCGACGGACTGGAAGGGCATTTCCTGCAGCGAGACGAAAGCATCGAGCGGCTGGCCGGCGGGGATCTTGAGACCGAGGGCGTTGACGACGAGCTGGCGAAGCGCGTCGAGTTCCTGCTGGGTCCGGCGCGGCGCTTCGGCGGGGGCGGCGGGCGTGCCGTCGGCGCCGATCACGGGAGCGGGTGCGGGCGGCGGCGCGATGAAGACGGCGGCGGTGAGGTTTTTGACCGCGCCGGGATTGCGCGTGGTGTTGAGCGTGGTGCGGTTGATCTCGTAGGTCGTCGTGCGGTTCTTGCGATTCTGCTCGGTGTTCGAAACGGGCCGTGATGTGTCGGCTCCGGGGGCGCGTTCGGGGACGTTGGCGCTGACGCCGACGACGCCGCCCGCCGAGCGGGACTCGGCCGACGATGACGTGTCCTCGACGACAGTCTGCGAACGGACGACCTGGCCCTCGGGATCGAAACGTTCCTCGGAGAGCGTCGTCGCCTCGGTCTCGATCTCGGCCGACACGCGAACGACGGCGTTGCCCGGACCGATCACGGCGGCGAGCATCGTCTCCACCTTCTTCGCGAAATAATCCTCGACCTGCTGGCGGTAGCGCATCTGGGACGAGGCGGTGCCGAGGGTCGGGTCCTGTTTCAAATCCTCCGAGAGCACGCGGCCGCGATTGTCGACGACGGCGACCTGGTCGGGGGCGAGGCCCTGCACGGCGTTGGCGACGAGATGGCGGATCGAGTTGACCTGATCCATGTCGAGCCGGCCGCCGCCGACATCGACGAAAACGGACGCGGTGGACTTCACGCCCTGATCGGTGAGGAGCAGACGATTCTCCGGTTGAACGATCATGACGCGTGCGGCGCGCACGCCCTGGAGCTGCATGATCGTGCGCGCGAGCTCGCCCTGGATGGCGCGGAGATAATTCGTGCGCTGCACAAAGTCGGAGAGGCCGAACTGGCCCTTGTCGAAAATCTCGAAGCCCACGCCATCGCCGCTCGGGAGGCCCTTGGCGGCGAGATCCATGCGGAGCTTGTAAACCTGGTCGGAGGGCACCTGCACGGCGGTGCCGCCGGCGGTGACGACGTGCGGGATGTTTTGCGTCTGGAGCTGGCCAATGATGGAGGCGGCGTCCTTCTCGCTGAGGCGCGCATAGAGCAACTGGTAATCGGGGCGCTGCGACCACACGGCGACCGCGATCAAACCGCCGGCGACGGCGAGCGCGGCGACGACCAGGGAAACGCGTTGGTTGAGACCGAGCTGTTTCCAGAGATCGAGCAGAGACTGAGTGAAGTTTTTCATCGGGCGGGACGCCGGGGAGGAGAAAGATTAGAAGGAGAAAACGGAGAAAAGACCGACGCGCTCACACCTGCATGCGCATGAGTTCCTGGTAGGATTCGACGAGCTTGTTGCGCACCTCGACCATCATGGAAAACGCGACCGAGGCTTCCTGCATCGCGATCACGCTTTGATGCAGCTGGTCGGACTCGCCGAGCAGGACCTTGCGGGTGAGCGCCTGCGCGTTGGCCTGCTTGTCGGTGACGGTCGACACGATGCCCTCGAGCATCTGGTCGAAACCCTGCGTGGGCGCGGAGGTAAGCGGACCGCTGGGCGAGAGCGGGGTCTTCGGGAGGGGGGCGTCAATGCGCGTCAGCGCGCCGGGATTGATCGGGGAAACGAGGCTGACGGGTGACATGGGAAGCAGGGAAAAGAGGCGGCGGAAGGCGCGTTTACTTCATCATCCCGATCGTGCGCAGGGCCATCTGCCGGGAGTTTTTCGCGACGGCCAGATTGGCTTCGTAAGCGCGCGAGGCGGTGATGAGGTCGACCATTTCGTAGGAGAGGTTGACGTTGGGCATCGTGACGAGGCCGTCCGCGCCGGCATCGGGATGCTGCGGGTTGTAGACCTGCTGGCCCGGGGTGCGATCGGTGGCGATCTGGGCGATCTTCACGCTTTGGAGCGAGGCGCCGGTGGCGTTGGTGCGCTTGACGAGCTCGCTCTCGAAATTGACGACCTGGCGCTGGTAAGGGCCGCCACTGGGCGTGCGCGTGGTCTGGGCGTTGGCGATGTTTTGCGCGACGATGTCGAGGCGGCTCTTCTGCGCGTTCAGCGCGCCGCCGATGATGTCGATGCCGGAGATGAGGTTCATGGGCGTTACACGGTCCTCCCGGTGATGGCGACTTTGAGCTGTTTGAGGCTGCCGGAGACGACCTCGGTGAGGAACTCGTGCTGCACGGCGTTGTGATTCATCGCGAGAAGCTCGCGCTCGATTTCGACGGTGTTGCCGTCGGGGCGGAGGCTGCGCGCGGTGAGATCGGGGGAGAGTTGCGGGTGGATGCGGCTGGCGTTGGCTCCGAAATCGCCGGACGCGAGTTGGGCCTTCAGTTGCGCCGCAAAGTCCGGCGCGACGTCGAGCCGCTGGTAGCCCGGCGTCTCGGCATTGGCGATGTTGGACGCGATCGCCTCCTCGCGCAGCACGGTTGCGTCGAGCAGCTTCCGAGCGAGCTGGTAATGGTCGGAATTGAAGATCGGGTCGATCACCGCGGGCGGTTAAGCAAAGCAGGTGCCAGCAAAACGGATACACGCGCAACTAACTGAACGCGTAAGAAATAGATTTTGCGGACGCGCGTTCCACGCGTTCCGGGAATTTAACGCCGGATTCACCGGAAATTTTTGCCGGGCGAAGAACGCGCAACATTCCTCAAGACCCTCCTTCATTCTCGCGGCGTCGCGCCGATATAGGGCTAAGTCCTCATGAGGGAAAGCGAGTTCGATTTCATCCGCAGCCTCGTCTACGAGCGCAGCCGCATCAGCCTGAGCGCGGACAAGCGCGAGCTGGTCTCGGCCCGTCTCGGCAAGCGGCTGCGAGCGACCAACCTGCCGACGGTGGGCGATTACTGCCGGCTGTTGCAGTCGCCCGGCGCGGAGGCCGAGTTGTCGAACCTGATCGACGCGATCTCGACCAATCACACGTTCTTTTTTCGCGAGCAGGCTCACTTCGATTTTCTGCGGCAGACCGTCGTGCCCGAGATGCGCGAGCGCGCCGCAAAGGAGAAATGGCAACGCTTCCGCCTGTGGAGCGCCGCGTGTTCGTCCGGCGAAGAGCCCTACTCCCTCGCCATCACGCTCGCCGACGCGATCACCGGCTGGTCATGGCACATCGACGCGACGGATATCTCCCACCGCGTCCTCGCGAAAGCGCGCGCGGCGATCTATCGCGACGAAGCCGTCCATCGCCTGCCGAAGGCGACGATCCAGACACACTTCCAGCGCGGCTTCGGCCCGCAGGACGGCAACTACCGCGTGAAAGCGCCCCTGCGCGAACGCATCGCTTTCCGGCAGCTCAACCTGCTCGAGGGCGAACCGCCTTTCCGCGAACCGTTCCAGGTCATCTTCTGCCGCAACGTGATGATCTATTTCGATCGGCCGACGCAGGAAGAACTCGTCAACAAGCTCGCGCGGCTCCTCGTGCCCGGCGGGTATTTGTTTGTTGGACACGCCGAGAGCCTCACCGCCATCCGGCATCCGCTCCAAACCGTGCGCCCCGCCGTCTATCGGAAGCCGCCCCTCTCCGTCCCATGAAACGCATTCGCGTGCTGATCGTCGACGACTCCGCGGTCGTCCGCAAACTCGCGACCGACGCGTTGAGCGCCGATCCGGAAATCGACGTCGTCGGCACCGCCGGCGATCCATATGTGGCGCGCGACAAGATCAAGCAGCTCAAGCCCGACGTGATCACGCTCGATCTCGAGATGCCGCGCATGGACGGCCTGACGTTTCTCCGCATCCTGATGGAGCAGCATCCGATGCCCGTCGTGATCATGAGCTCACTCTCGCAGCGCGGCTCCGACTATGCGCTCGAAGCCCTTCGGCTCGGCGCGTGCGACGTGCTCGGCAAGCCGGCCGGCTCGTATTCCTTCGGCGACCTCGGCCCGCAACTCATCGGACGGGTCAAGGCCGCCGCCGGCGTTCGCCTCGCCTCGCGACCCACCACGACCGCAACCGCCAACGCGCCCGCGGCCTCCCTCGGTCGCGCCCAGCCGCGCACCGCCTCGCCGACGACGCGTCAGGTCATCCTGCTCGGCGCATCGACCGGCGGCACCGAAGCGCTTCGCGCCGTGCTCACGCGCCTGCCCGCCGGCCTGCCGCCGATCGCGATCGTGCAACATATTCCGCCGGTGTTTTCTAAGGCGTTCGCCGACCGGCTGAGCGAACAATGCGCCTTCGACGTGCGCGAAGCCGTCGACGGCGAGCGGCTCGAACCCGGCGTCGCGCTGATCGCACCCGGCAATTTTCACCTCATGGTGCAGTGGCACGGCGATCACTACCGCGCGCGCGTCACGGGTGGTCCGCAAGTCTGGCACCAACGACCCGCTGTCGACGTGTTGTTCAAATCCGCCGCCGACTGCGGCGCCGCCCCGCATGCGGTCGCGGGCGTGCTGACCGGCATGGGCAAGGACGGAGCGGAAGGCCTGCTGCGCCTGCGCGAGCTCGGCGCGATCACCTTCGCCCAGGACGAAGCGAGCAGCATCGTTTACGGCATGCCTCGTGCCGCCTGGGAAAACGGCGCTGCGCAGCGGCAAATTTCGCTCGGTCGCATCGCCGATTTCCTGGTCCATCCTTTTCCCACCCTTTCCGAGTCCCCAGCGCTTGCGTCCGCCTAGCCATGCCCGAGTCCCTTACGCCGCCTCCGCCGTCCACCATCCTGATCGTCGATGACGAGCCGGTCGTGCTGGCCGCGCTCCAACAAACGCTCGAGCGCGAGCGGTTCCACGTCGTCGCCTGCTCGAGCCCCACGAAAGCGCTCGCGATTCTGCAGGAACGCGACTTCGCCGTCATCATCTCCGATCAAAAAATGCCCGAGATGCTCGGCCTCGATTTTCTGATCGAGAGCCGCCGCATCCGGCCGCACGCCTCGCGGATCCTCATCACCGCGGTGCTGTCGCTGCCGACGATTGTCGACGCGATCAACAAGGGCGAAATTTTCCGCTTCGTCGCGAAACCGTGGCTGCGCGAGGAACTGATCGCGACCGTTCGCAACGCCGTCCACCGGCACGAACTCGTCACGCACAACGCCATCCTCCAGGCCGAAACGCAGAGCCTCAACGCGCAGCTCACGCAGGCCAACGCCGCCCTCGCCAAACAGGTCGAGGATCTCGAACAGCAAAAACAGCGGCTCGACGCCGCCAATCGCGACCTCGCCGCCAATTACGAGCACTCCCTCGAGCTCTGCCGTCGCATCCTCACGACTTACGATCCCATCCTCGGGGGTCAGGCGAAGGCCCTCGTCGAGTTCGCCGGTCACATGGCCGTGAGCGAATTGCTCGACGACGAACAGCGCCACGCGCTGCGCACCGCAGCGTGGCTCTGCGACATCGGCCTGATCGGCGTGCCGCGCGAAATGCTGCGCGCGTTTCGCTCGAAGCCCGAGGACCTCACCGAGCGCGAGCGGGCGATGCTGCACAATCACCCCGTTTACTCGCAGACCCTCGCCGCCCTCGTCGACGACGGCACGGGCGTGGGCGAAGTCATCCGCGGGCATCACGAACGCTTCGATGGACGCGGTTATCCCGACGGTCTCGCCGGCGACGCGATTCCGTGGGCCGCGCGGTGCCTCGCCGTCGCGGTCGGCTACGTCGAATCCGGTCTGCCGAAATCCGCGGCGATCGATCTGGTCCTGTCGCAATCCGGCAGCGCCTACGATCCGGAGGCCGTGCGGCTTTTCCTCAAGGTCACGAACCTCGCGCAGCTTCCGCGCCAGGTGCGCGAAATCACCCTGCACGAACTCGAGCCGGGCATGGTGCTCGCCAACGGCATCTACAGCCCGCACGGCCTGCTGTTGATCGGCGAAGGCCAGGAGCTCAGCCCCGGCACGATCGCCAAGATCCGCAGCCACAACCAGGTCACGCCGATCAGCCAGCGTCTGCTCGTGCGGATCTGAGGCCGCGCCACTCTGCTCGTCTTCTCTGGAGGCGCGGTGCCCTCACCGCGCTCTTTTCGTTTTTTCCACGAGCCGAGGACAATACGCCTCCGACGCCCGCGCATCGCGTTACGCCGCGAGTGAAATACCCTCGTTCGCCTCCGGCGTCTTCAACGTCATGTCGCCGGTCGCGATCTCCAGATGCACCGTGCGATTCGTCGTGCCGCCCGTCACCTGCTGGCGCACGCGATAACCGTTGACCGCGAGATACTCGAGCGTCGCCTTCGTGTTGCGCTCGCCGATCTTGAAATTGTCGTGGCTCGACAGCACGCACGCGCCGCCCGTGACGAAAATCCGGATACGGCTGCGGTCCGCCTTCAGGCCCGCGAGCGAACGGAAGAACAGCGGCAGGCCGGTGTCGGCAAACATCGCCGGCTGCGCGCGGGCCTTGTCCGGCGAGATCGAGGAATCCGGCAGCATCATGTGCAGGATGCCGCCCACCTTCACCATCGGATCGTAGGCGACCACTCCGATGCACGAGCCCAGCGCGTAGGTGCTGAGCGTCACCAGATTGTTGTTCGACACAGCCATGTCGCCCACGCCGATGACGACGCGCTGCGCGAAAATGGAGGCGATGGTCGGTGAGCCCATGCGTCAGACGGCGGAAGCGCTGGGCGCGATTCCGCAGCAAGATTGAAGGAAGAAAAACATGAACGAGGTCCGGGGCGGCCTGGCGCCGCGCTCCGTTATACGGACGGGCCACGGCAAACTTGAGGGAGCGGAGAAAGATTGGACGGGCTTCGTCACAGCGAAACGGCCCCTTGCGAAAGTTTGTCCTTCAAGCGCGCCACCGCGCGCTCGTGCACGATCGGCATCGACTCCTGCAGCAGTTCGGGCGTGAAGCCCCACTCGAGCAGGAACGATTCGTTGAGCGAGAACAGGAAGCCATCCTCGCCGACGCCGGGACCGAACGACGTCGCGATGTATTTCGCGGCATGCAGGTGCGCGATCAACGGCAGCGCGTCCGCCGGCGCTTGTGAGGGACGCAGGTAATGTTCCGCGACCGCCACGAGCACCGCGGGAAAATTCCACGCGCGCAGCAAGCGTGCGCCGACTTGAATGTGATGATAGCCGAGCACCGCTGTCTCCGCGTCGGTCCAGGTGCATTGTTGCGTCGCGCAGTGCGCGCGGATCGCGGGATAAAATGTGTCGCACGCATGCGTCAGTGCGAGCTTGCCGAGATCGCACACGAGGCCGGCCGTGTAGGCCGTCTCCGGCGGCACGCGCTCGGTCGTCTCCGCGAGCACTTCCGCCGCGATCGCCGTGCACAGGGCGTGCCGGCAAAAATCGCCCGCCTCTCCGTGGCCGACGCCCGATTCCCAGCGGCTCACGAGCGCCAGCGCGGCGAGCCGGTAGAGTTCCTGCTGGCCGAGTCGCATGACCGCCTCCGCGACGCTGTCGACCGCCGTCGAGCCCGCGAAATAAGCGGAGTTGGCAAGCCGGAGCGTCGACGACGCGAGGCCGGGATCGACGGTGATGATGCCGGCGATGTCGTCCGCGCTGCTGTCGGGCGACTGCAGGGCGGTGATCAGCCGCGGCAGCAAAGCCGGTGAGCAGGGAAGGCGCAGCGCACGCTCGCAGACTTGCTCGATGGTCGGGGGTTTGAACGCGTTCACGTGGGAAGGAAAAAATCGAAAGTCGCGCCAGGCCTCACGCCGCCTGCAGCAGCGTGGCGGGATCCAGGATCAGCGCGATGTTGCCGTCGCCGAGAATCGCGCCGCCGGCGACCCCCGGCAGGCTCTGCATGAACGCGCCGAGGTTTTTGATGACGACTTCCTGCTTGCTCACCATTTCATCGACGAGCAGCGCCGAGACTTTTCCGGAATGTTCGACGATGACGACGATGCCGTCCCATGGATTTTCCGCGCTGTGCGGAATGCCAAAGCGGCGGTGCAGGCGATGGATCGGAACGAGCCGCCCGCGCAGGTCGAGCACCTCCCCCTGGCCGTGAACCGTCGAAATGCTTTCGCGACTCGGCCGCAGCGCCCGCTGCACCGAGGTGCTCGGCAGAATGAAACGATCCTCGCCCACCCGCACCACGAGACCGTCGATGATCGCCATCGTGAGCGGCAGCTTGATCTTGAACGTCGAGCCCTTCCCCACCTCGGAGGTGATCTCGATCTTGCCGCGGAGTTTCTCGATGTTGCGCTTAACCACGTCCATCCCGACGCCGCGACCGGACACCGCGGTGACTTTCTCCGCTGTCGAGAAACCGGGCGCAAAAATCAACGCGAGCGTTTCCTCGCGGCTGAGCTCCTCATCCGCGGCAACGATGCCCTTCTCGAGCGCTTTCTGGAAAATCTTCGCCGGATCGATGCCGCGGCCGTCGTCCTGCAGCTCGATCACGATGTTGCTGCCCTGATGATAAGCTTTCAGGTGGAGCGTGCCGGCTTCCGGCTTGCCCGCGGCGATGCGCGCGGCGGTCGTCTCGAGCCCGTGGTCGAGGGCGTTGCGCACCATGTGCACGAGCGGATCGCCGATCTCCTCGACGACGGTGCGATCGAGCTCGGTGTCTTCGCCGCTCGTCACAAAGTGGACTTTCTTGTCGAAATCTCGCGCCAGGTCGCGCGCGAGCCGCTCCATTTTCTGGAAGCTCTGCTTGATCGGAATCATGCGCAACGACATCGCCGTGTGCTGCAGTTCCTTGGTGATGCGCGAGAGCTGGGCGACGTTGCGCTGCAGCGGTGAACCGGTGTTCTCGCCGTGCTGCCGCGCCGTTTCGAGCAGCTGGCTCTGCACGATCACGAGCTCGCCGACGACGTCCATCAGCGAATCGAGTTTCTCGGTGTTCACGCGCACCGTGGCACCGCCGCTCGCCTTGGGAGCAGCCACCGTGGCCGCGGCCTTCGCGACCGGAGCGGCCGCGGCTGGCGTCGCGGGTGCGGCGGGGGACGAAACGGTTTCCGCCGCGGGTCCCGCGGGGACAGCGGCGTTTGCCGTCGGAATCGAAACGCTCGCCTTCGCCGACGGCGCCTCGATCACCGCCGTCGGATCCGCCGCAAGCCGCTTTACGGCCCGAACCAGACGTCCAACGGGAATGATCTGATCGGGCAGCTGCCCTTTTTCGAGTGCGAGCGAGACCTGATTGGTCAGGGCGACCAGCGCGTCGCGGCTGCGCAGGATTTCCGTGATGATCGCGGCGTTGAGCCGCAGCTGCCGGTTGCGCGCCAGATCGAGCAACGACTCGACCTCGTGCGCGAGCGTGTGCATCGGCATGAGGCCGAGAAAGCCGGCGTTGCCCTTGATCGTATGAAAGGAGCGAAAGATGGAGTTGAGCGCCTCGGGATTGTCCGGCTCCTGGTCCAGCGCGAGCAGCGCCGCCTCGATCTGCTGCAGATGATCCACCGCCTCGTTGTAAAACTCGCCCAGCAGCTCGCGATTCTCGTCGAGGTGCAGCGTCATCATCACGTCCTGCGAATCGCCCTCCTCGTCCGCAATCGCGGGCGCCACAGGCGCCGGAGCGGACGCGGCGGGCGCGGCGGCGACCGTTTCGCCGAGCGAAACCGGCGCCGCCCCGGACTTGATCGCCTCGAGGGCGCCCGGCAGCCATTCGACGAACGCCCGGAGCTTGCCCAACGTCGCCCCGTCGAACGGCTTCGCGCTGTCGAGCAGTTGCTCGAGCACCGCGTGCGTGGCGACAATTGGCGCGTGCAACGCCGGTTCGTCCACCGCGAGGTCGCGTAAATCGCTCAGCAGGCTATACGCCGGCACCAGGCCGTCGTCGCGACCCGTTTGGGCAAGAATGGATTCGGCGGCGAGACGATTGGCGGCGTCGTCCAGCGATTTGAATGACTCCGGTGAAATGGGCATGAAGGGCGTGGGAACAGCGGTGCGTCCCTTCTTCGGCGCGCGCCTGCCATTCTTGAACGCAAACGCCGCGAACCTTGGCCCGCATTCCCCGCTTTCTTCCGGCGACGACGGGCGGACGACCGAGACGCATCCCACCCAGTCCAAGAAATGCGCAGGGATTGTCCGCAAACGGAATGCTGTTTCGATCAAGTCGACCGCCTCCTGAGCCGCTTAATTCCGCGATGAAAAGTTGGACCATCCGCAAGCTGCTCACCGCAGGCTTCACCACCCCTCTCCTCTTAATCGCCGCCCTCGCGGCTTGCTTTTTCTTCTCGCTGGCGAGCATAGGCCGCTACGTCGAGACCATCCTCGGCGACAATCTCCCCGGGGTCATTCATACCAACAAGGCCCTGCAGCAGACCCTCGCTTACCGGGTCCTGACCATGCAGCACATCATGTCGCAGGACGTGGCGGACATGAAGTCCATCGACGAGAAGAGGCACGCCCTTGCCCGTGAAATCGATCAGACGCTCGAGCGCTACCAAGGCACGATCCGGGCAGAGGATGAACGCCCGCTCGCCGCGCGGATCGCGCCTGCGCTCCAGCACTACCGCACGATCGCCGATCAAATTGGCGAGCTGAGCCTCATGGGCCGGCCGGCCGAAGCGGAGACCCTTTTCAAAACCACCGGCTCCACCGCCTACCTGGCTTACGAGAAGACCCTCGTTGACTGCGTCGACTACAATCAAAAGGCCGCCGACGCCTCGGGCGCGCACATCAGCACCACGATGGCTTTTTCGCGCACGCTGGCCCTCACGTTTTCGATTGGCGCCGCCGTCCTCTCGATTGCCGCCGCCTTCCTCATCACCCGCCAGGTCAACCGCACCATCCGTCGCGTCAGCAACGCCCTCGACGACACCTCCGCCCAAGTGACCGCCGCGGCGGGCCAGGTCTCCGGCGCGAGCCAGTCGCTCGCTCAAGGCGCCAGCGAACAGGCCGCCAGCCTCGAGGAAACGAGCGCATCGATCGAAGAGCTCGCGAGCATGACCAAGCGCAACGCCGACAGCGCGCAGCAAACCAAGGAGCTCTCCAACCAGACGCGCATCGCCGCCGACACCTGCGCCGCCGACATGCAGGCCATGAACGTCGCGATGGACGAAATCAAAACGTCGTCCTCCGACATCTCGAAAATCATCAAGACCATCGACGAGATCGCGTTCCAGACCAACATCCTCGCGCTCAACGCCGCCGTCGAAGCCGCGCGCGCCGGCGACGCCGGCATGGGTTTTGCCGTCGTCGCCGAGGAAGTCCGCAGCCTCGCGCAGCGCTCCGCCCAATCCGCGAAGGAAACCGCCGCCAAGATCGAAGTCGCGATCAGCAAGAGCGAACACGGCGTCCGCATCTCCGGCAAAGTCGCCGAATCCCTCGCCCAGATCCTCGATAAGGCTCGCAAGGTCGACACCCTCGTCGCCGAGATCGCCACCGCGTCGCACGAGCAGAACCAAGGCATCGGACAGGTGAACACCACCGTCAGCCAGATGGACAAAGTCACGCAGTCCAACGCGAGCAACGCCGAGGAAACCGCCGCCGCCGCCGAGGAACTCAGCGCGCAGGCCGTCGCCATGCAGGAGGTCGTCGCCGACCTGCGCCGCCTGATCGAGGGCGGAGAAATCCCCGCCGCGCCCGCCGCCGAAATTCGTCCACCTCGCGTTGCGAAATCCACCGCGCCCGCCCCTCTCCCCGCCACGCCCGGCGCGCTGCAGCGCCCGAAGCTGCACGGCCGGGATTCCGCCGCCGCGCAGCCCGCCGACGATCTGCACTTCGCCGACGTCGAACCCACCGCCAACGGCCACGCCCGCACCCGTTGAGCGATTTGCCTAAACCTCTCCTCCAAACGACCGAAACTTAAACCGTGCCCGTGCACCTCGCGCGGGCCACCTCTTTCCAACCATGTCCAACGCGCCCGCTCCCGCCGCCTCCAAGCTCGCCGGCAAATACCTGACGGTCGTTCTCGAAAACGAAGCCTACGGCATCGCCGTGCTGAAGGTTCGCGAAATCATTCGCATGCAGAAGATCACGCCCGTGCCGCAGATGCCGGCGTTCGTGAAGGGCGTCATCAATCTCCGCGGCCGAGTCATCCCCGTCGTCGATCTCCGCGTCAAATTCGGCCTCAAGGCCGAGTTCGCCGAGCGCACGTGCATCGTCGTCGTGCAAGTCACGCTGCCCAACGACCAAACCGTGCAGATGGGCCTCATCGTCGACAGCGTCGAGGAGGTCGTCACGTTGACTGACGAAGAGATCGAGCCCACGCCCGATTTCGGCACCAAAGTCGACACGACTTACCTGCTCGGCATGGCCAAGGTGAAGGGGCAGGTGAAGACGCTGCTCGACATCGACCGCGTCGTCGCGCCCGAGACCGTGCAAATCATCGCGCAAGCCACCGACTGAGCGCCCAAAGGTCGTCGTTCGTTTCAGTGAGGCGAGGCGCAGCTTCGCCCACCCGTTTCATTCCGTCTGATAAAACGGATTGGGCAGCTTGAACGTTCGCTCCGCAAATCCACCGGCGAGGTCGCTCTCCTGGTCGCCGATGTTCGCCACGATCACCCAGCCCTGCTCGACGAGCCGCTGGCGTTCGGTCGACTTGTAGTCGACCGCCTTGCCGGTCGCTTCCGCCCCACGGCAGATCAGCGCGGCGTAGTCCGCGCAACCGATCGCGCGCAAATTCCTTTCCGTGCCCGGGCGGTCGCGCTCGGTCCGTCCGGTCAGGAAAAACACGCTCACGCCCGCCGCCCGCGCCGCCCGATACACCTCGCGCACCGGCTCGATCGCCGGCGCCTCCCCGCGATCGACCCACTCGTCCCACGCTGCCGGCACGTATCCAAAATCCGCCGCCTGCATGGCCGGCCAGTTCGACAGCAGCGTCTCATCGAGATCCATCACCACCGCCAGCTTTTGCGGGCCCGCCACGCCTCGCGCATCGAGCGCGGCCCGTTCCTCGATCCAGCGGCGCGCGCTGCGCGCGACGCGCTCGAGCCCGCGCGCGTAATCGCCCGATTCCACATACGCGCGAATCTCCCGCTTCAGGAGGTCCAGATTCCGCGGTTCGGCCACGCTCACGCCGACCGCGAGGCCGAACGCCCCAACCAGAACAGCGAACCTCAGGCCGGTTAGAGCACCGGGGCGACGGCGCGTCATGGTGTAGATCAGCTCAGCGCCAAATCCACGCGCTTCACGTCCTTCACCGGCCACTTCGTGACAGTGAGGCCCTTCGCGCTCCGCGTGCTCACAGGCACATTCGCCAGGTCGAACTCAAGCTCGCGGACCCGCGCACCGCTGCGACCGTCGATGAAAACCTGCAGCTTTTTCGGCATGTCCTTCTCGGTCTTGCTCACCTCGAGATACACCACCTTCGAGCCTTCGGACTTCACGAGCGGATAAAGCTTGTCGCGCGAAAGTCCGCCGATCTGGAACCGTTTCGCGAAGGCCTTCCCGCTCTCCTTGTCCTGATACACCATCGTGTAGAAGTTCGGGTCGCCGTCTTTCGGGAAGATCGCGATGTGAAGGATGTCGCGCCCCATGAAAACCTTGTCGCCCACCTTGGCAACCTTCAGCGAACCGTCGCGCATGATCGTGAGCACGCTGTCGAGAATCGTGCACTCCTGCACGAACTCGTGCTGCCGCCAGTTCAGCCCGATGAAGCCGTCCTCGCGATTCACGTAGAGTCGTTGATTCGCGGATACGACCTCGGCCGCGTTGATCTGCTCGATCTCGTCGTAACTCGTCCGCCGCTTCCGGCCCTTGCCGTATTTTTCCTGCAACATCTCGAACCACGCGACCGCGTAGGCCGTGAGGTTTTTCAGATTGTTCTTCGTCTCCTTGATGCCCGCCTCGATCTTCGCGATCGCCTCGTCCGCCTGGAAGCGGTTGTAGGCCGAGATCCGCTTGATGCGGATCTCCGTGAGTCGCGTGATATCATCGTCCGTGACCGCCCGCCGCAGCTGCTTCACGAAGGGCTTCAGGCCTTCGCGAATCTCCTCGAGCACGCTTTCCCATGTCTTCGATTTTTCGATCCGACGGTAGATCCGCTCCTCGATGAAAATCCGCTCGAGCGAATCCCAGTGCCACTGCTGCTCCAGCTCCTCGAGCTTGATCTCCAACTCCTGTTTCAACAGCGCCTTCGTCTTGTCGACCGCGCGCTTCAGGATCTCGCGCACGCCAAGAAACTCGGGCTTGTCCTGCCCCGTTTGCTCGTCGGTCACGATCACGCACGCCGCCGGCGACAGATTCGCCTGGCAGCCGGTGAACACGTAAAGCTGCTGGATCACCTTCTCCGGCTCGCTGCCCTGCGGCAGGTGCACGAGGATCTCCACCGAATCGGCCGTGTTGTCGTCGACGTGCCGGACCTTGATCTTGCCCTTCGCGTTGGCCGCGAGAATCGACTCGATCAGCGATTCCGTCGTGGAGCCAAACGGCAGCTCCGTGATCGCGAGGAGATACTTGCTCCGCACCTCGATCTTCGCCCGGACCTTCACCTTCCCGCCGCGCTCGCCGTCGTTGTATTCCGAAAAATCCGCCACGCCGCCCGTCGGAAAATCGGGATAGATGCG
The DNA here is from genome assembly GCA_023430565.1 of Verrucomicrobiota bacterium. GTDB lineage: Bacteria > Verrucomicrobiota > Verrucomicrobiia > Opitutales > Opitutaceae > Opitutus. Next base: position 25,360 of record JAEZAD010000089.1, on the reverse strand, counting down.
GAACGACTTTCCCTGCAGGTGATTGATCGCCGCGCGGCAGAGATCGTTGAAGTTGTGCGGCAGGATCTTCGTCGCGAGACCGACCGCGATGCCCTCCGCGCCCTCGAGCAGCACGATCGGGAACTTCGCCGGCAACGTCACCGGCTCCTTCGCACGTCCATCGTAGCTCAGCTGCCAGGTCGTGGTCTTGGGATTGAAGAGCACGTCCTTCGCGAAATTCGTCAGCCGCGCCTCGATGTAACGTGGTGCCGCCGCATCGTCACCCGTCAGCAGATTGCCGAAATTTCCCTGCGGCTCGACCAGGAACGCCCGCTGGCCGATCGCCACCAGCGCCGCGCCAATCGACGCGTCGCCGTGCGGGTGCAGCGACATCGTGCGGCCGACGACATTCGCCACCTTGTGAAAACGCCCGTCGTCCATGTCCCACAGCGTGTGCAGGATCCGGCGCTGCACGGGTTTGAGGCCGTCGTCGATGTGCGGCACCGCGCGGTCGAGAATCACGTAGCTCGCGTATTCGAGAAACCAATTCCGATAGCTCACCGCCAGCGGCGAATCCTCGTCCTGCACCTTCGCCCCGCCCCGCCGCGGTGGCGGCTCAGCCGGCGCGGACGTCACCGTCACGATCTGATCGCCCTTCGGCTCCTCCGGCTTCGGGTCGGCGCCCGCGCCCGACCGCTGATTCATCTCCGGCGCCTTCGCCTTTGGATCCGATTTGCCGGACTTCTTCTCGGACGCAGCCGGCTCGGCGCCATTGTCGAGCGGCAGTTCGGGTTGATCGGAGTTTTTCGAGGATTTCTTTCGGGCCATCGCGTGCGAAGCAGCGCGCAGGTTTGGGGCGCGGCGCCGCGCGCGTCAAGCGGCACTCTTGCGCCTTCGCGCTCGATTTGGACCCCGGCTACCCGGCCCGCTCTTTCCGCAGAATTTCCAGTGCCTCCTTCATCTCCAGATCCAGCACCGCCCGGCGTTGCGCCAGCGTCGGCAGCGGCAATTCCACGTCAGGCGCGACGCCCCGGCCTTCCAGCCGCTGGCCATCCAGGCCGACGTAATCGCTCACCGGCACCTGCAATTCTCCGCCCCCCGGTAGCCGATACGAACGCGAATAAATCACCGCCCCCGCCGTCTTCCGTCCGATGATCGTCGCCCGCCGGTGATGCTGCAGCACATGCGCGAAAATCTCCGCCGCACTCCCCGTGCCCGGCCCGATCAACACGAGCACGCGTCCTTCGTAGTGCGTCGCTCCCCACCCGATGCTGTGCGACTCCTTCGCCTTTCCGCGCCGGTTCACAATTCGCCCCTCCGCGACTTTCTCCGGAAAGAAATCCGCCAGCGCCACCCGCAGCGCAAACGTGTCGCCACCGCGATTCTCCCGCAGATCGATGATCACCGCCGGCGCCGTCCGATGTTCGCGCAACTGCCGTCGCATCCAGAAAACCGTATCGCGCGCAAAATGATCGAACCGCAGGTAAATCGCCCCGTCCTCGAGCGGCAACGCCTCCCTCCGTTGAAAGTTCACCAACGCCGGCAGCATCGAGAGTTTTCTCGTCCGATTCTCGCGGTCGAGGAACTCGAATTCCACCGGCTGCCCGAGCCGCATCACGAAGGGATCGTCCGCGCGCAAGGGCGCGCCGTTGCGCGACACGATCAGCCACCCGCGCTCGACCCCGGCCCCCGCCGCCGGACCGCCCGGCAGCACATCCGTCACCACGCGCGCACCTTCGACTTCCGTCCACCGCAACCCGATCGCCGGCCGGTGTTCGACCCGGTTCTCATGCGCCCGGCGCGGCGTGAGCGCCACGAGATGCGATTCCTTCAACTCGGCGCACATCTCATTGACGATCTGATACAGCTCCTCTTCGTCCTTCGCCGCCGTCGCCCGCGGGCGATACCGTTCGCGCAACGCCGCCCAGTCGACGCCGCGAAAGCTCGCGTCGAAATATCGTTCGTTCACCAGCTCCCACACCCGATCGAAGACCCGGCGGTTGTGCTCCGTCCGCGCTTCCACCGCCCGCGGCGGCGGATCCCGGTATTCAGAAGGCGGAGACGCACAGCCGGCCAGCAACAACGCGCCCGCGAGCGCGGACAGAAGGAAGCGATGCAGCCTGAGGCGTCTCGCGCCACCGCAAGCGAAAAAAATCATCGCGACATCGTGCGAAGGCACGCTGCGCCTGCAAGTGCAGGGCCGCTCACGCCGCCAGATAGACGAGCGTCTGGTTCACCAGCTGATGGGCGATCTCGCCGAAGGTGACCGGCCCGGTGAACGGCCCCGTGCGTTTCCCCTCCAAACCGCCATAAACGTAGTTGAGGATGCAATTGCACGAGAGCACGGGCCGCACTCCCGCCGGCACATGCTTCGCAAACATCTCCACATAGTTTCCCACCGGCGCTGCAGCGCGATAGTCGATGTCCGGAAACACCGGGGCATAGAAATCCACCCGGCCCGCGGCTTCGTCGATGGAGCGGACACTCACATTCACATTCGTGCCCGCATAATCGGCCACCAGCGGCACCCGCGCGTCCCACGCGTGATCGATCATATAACGCGCGATGTTCACCGCCTGACCGTTCACCAAAACCGTCGACGCGGAAAAGCCGGTTTCGATGAACCGCAGGGACGGGCCGGAGCCCGGCTCGAAGAGATTGACCGTGTGCACCATCACTTGAGATTCCGCCGGCAGCTCGACGTGCAGCACAATGGCTTCACTGCTCAGCACCGTCCCGGTGCGCCCGTCGACCACGATCGGTTTTTCAACTTCGCGGTCGTCGAGATGAACTCCGGAGATCCATCCGATCACCGGCTTCATGAAAATCTCGGGATACCGCGGCGCGTGCATCGCATATTCCAGATGCGTCGCACCGTTCGCGGGTATGATCACGTAGGAAAAGCCGTTCGCAAACGCATCGCTTGCGATCCGTTTCAGCGTTTCCGGCGAATAGGTCTGCACCGTCCACCGCACGACCGGCAGCGCGATCTCGTCAACGAACACGCGCGTGCGATCGCAGCGACCGCCGTCGCGGTCCATGAAATACGGAATGCTCCCGCCGATCCACGGACCGGGCGCAAGCGCCGCCAGGCTCTCGCGCGAGCCGGCGATAATGAGGGGAGCCCCGCGGGCAATCAGGGCGTTGGCGTCAGCAATGGTAAGCAGCATCGGAAGATCAGTTGAAGATGGCCTGGATGTCCGCCTGCAGCATCCGCTCATACTTGGTGAAGAACGCGTGCGCTTGATCGACGGCCGCGGCCATCGCGGTCGGCGACCCGTTGGCGCGCAGATCGGCCTTCAGCTGAAACAGCAGCATCGAAGCTGCGGCGTTGTTGAACTTGTGCTCGTGGCGACCCTGCAACAGGGCCGCCCACCTCGGATGAAGTTTTGGTGGGACCATGAATACGATCCGCCACTCCCAAACAGGCGCGGCGAAACCGACGTCCGCTCTTTCGACGCGCGGACCGGGCGGTTGAGCCGATTCGCACGAAGGCGCTCGGGAATTAACCCCGCTGAACTAGGCGATTAAATCGCGCCTTCACGAAGGGTCACACCTCCACCAGATCCTTCTCCACCTTCAGATTTCCGATGATGAAGTCCTGCCGCTCCGGTGTGTTCTTGCCCATGAAGAAGCCCAGGAGTTCGCCACTGTCATGCAGGTGCGCGAGCGTCACCGGCTCGAGGCGGATACTCTCGCCGATGAAATCCTTGAACTCGTTCGCCGAGATTTCGCCGAGCCCCTTGAAGCGCGTGATCTCGTGGCTCGCCCCAAGTTCCGCGATCGCCGCCTGCTTCTCCTGCTCCGAATAGCAGTAGATCGTGCGCTTCTTGTTCCGCACGCGAAACAGGGGTGTTTCCAAAATGAATACGTGCCCGTTGCGGATCAGGTCCGGGAAGAACTGCAGGAAAAAGGAGATCAGCAGCAGCCGGATGTGCATGCCATCCACGTCGGCATCGGTCGCGATCACGATCCGGTTGTAACGCAGCCCATCCATCCCGTCCTCGACGTTCAACGCCGACTGCAGCAGGTGAAACTCCTCGTTCTCGTAGATCACCTTCTTCGAAAGCCCAAACGTGTTCAGCGGCTTTCCCTTCAACGCGAACACCGCCTGCGTCTGCACGTCGCGCGTCGCCGTCAGCGACCCCGCCGCCGAATCGCCTTCCACGATGAACAACGTGCTCTCCTCCGCGCGCTCGTTGCGATCGCCCAGATGCAGCCGGCAATCGCGCAGCTTTTTGTTGTGCAGCGACGCCTTTTTCGCGCGCTCCCGCGCCAGATTGCGGATGCCCGCGAGCTCCTTCCGCTCGCGCTCGTTCTCCTCGATTTTCGAACGCAGCGTCTCGGCCGTCTCCTTGTTCTTGTGGAGATACACGTCGAGCGACTGCTGCATGAACTTCCCGATGAAGTCCTTGATCGATGGTCCGCCCGGCACCATGTCCTGCGAACCGAGCTTCGTCTTCGTCTGCGACTCGAACACCGGCTCCATCACCCGCACCACGATCGCCGCATCGATCGATTGCCGCACGTCCGCCGCATCGTAGTCGCGCTTGAAGAAGTTTCGCACCGTCTCCACCAGCGCCTCGCGAAACGCCGACAAATGCGTCCCGCCCATCGTCGTGTGCTGCCCGTTCACGAAGGTGTGATATTCCTCGCCGTAGTGCGCGCCATGCGTGAACGCCACCTCGATGTCCTCGCCTTCGAGATGGATAATCGGATACAGCGGCTCACCGCTCAGGTTTTTCTGCAGCAGGTCCTTCAGCCCGTTCTCGGACCGAAACACCTTCCCGTTGAACAGCAGCGTCAGCCCGCGATTCAGAAACGCGTAGTTCCACAGCATGTCCTCGATGAACTCCGTGCGAAACTTGAAGTCCTTCCCGAACAACGCCTCGTCCGGCGTGAACTCGATCAGCGTGCCATTGCGCTCGTCCGTCTTCGCGATCTTCGCATCCTTCTTCAGTTTCCCCTGCGCGAACTCGACCACCTTCGTCTGCCCTTCGCGAAACGCCTGCGCGCGATACTCGAGCGAGAGCGCGTTCACCGCCTTCTGGCCAACGCCGTTCAACCCCACCGCTTTCTTGAAGGTCTCGCTGTCGTATTTGGCCCCCGTGTTGATGACCGACACGCACTCGAGCAGCTTGCCGAGCGGAATGCCGCGCCCGTAATCGCGCACGCGCACCGTGCGCTCGTTGAGCTCCACCTCGATCTTGCGACCGTGCCCCATCGTGAATTCGTCGATCGAGTTGTCGATCGACTCCTTCAACAGCACGTAGATGCCGTCCTCCGCATGCGCGCCATTGCCGAGCCGCCCGATATACATGCCGGGGCGCAGGCGAATGTGCTCGGTCGAGGAAAGGGTCTTGATGCTCGCTTCCGTGTAAGCTTGGGCCATGGGAAAAGTTGCGCTGAAAACACGAGCCGCCGCCCGCGCTGACAAGCGCAATTCCGCCCGCGCGCCCACCGCAGAACCCCGCTTGCAGGCGAAACCAAGCTGCGCAACTTCCTCATCAACCCGTGCAGTCAGGCACCTGCACCTTTCTCCCCATGAAAAAAGTCCTCCTCACCACGATCGTCGGCGTCCTCGCCCTCGTCGTCATCGCTTACGTCGCCGCCCACTTTTTCCTCGGCTCCGCCGTGAAAACCGGCGTCAACCGCGTCGGCCCGCGCGTCACCCAGACCAAAGTCGAACTCGCCGATGCCGCACTCTCCCCCACCGGTTCCGGCACGCTCACCGGCCTCGCCGTCGGCAATCCCAGCGGCTGGACCGACACCAACGCGCTCTACCTCGGCAACGTCGAGTTCGACGTCGAGCCCACCTCCGTCCTGAGCGACACGATCGTGATCAACTCGCTCGTGATCGATCAGCCCGAGCTCACCTACGAGACGCGGGTCGTTTCCAGCAACATCGCCGATCTGCTGAAAAACATCGAGGCCAGCCTCGGCCCCTCCGCGCCGAAACCGGAGGACCAGGACGGACCGCCGAAAAAATTCATCGTGAAACATTTCAAGCTCACCGACGGCAAAGTCACCGTCGGCGTCGGCCCCGCCGCGCTCCCGCTCCCATTGCCTTCGCTCGAGCTCACCGATCTCGGCGTGAAGGAAGGCGGCCTCACCGCCGGCCAGCTCTCCGTCGCCGTCCTCCGCCAGGTCCTCGGCAACGTCGTCTCCGCCACCACCGGCGCCGCGCTCAAATCCGGTGGCACCCTCGGTGCCGGCGCCACGGAACAACTCAAGAAAACCGGCGAGGGCCTCAAAAAACTTTTCGGCGGCGAAAAAGAGAAAAAATAGGTGCCCGACGTCCCGTCGGGCTTGGTCTTTTTGCCCCGCAAGTGTGCCGCTCCCACCGCTCGATCCCTGTGCGCCCGCCTGACCGCCTCGCCCATTGACCCTCTCACGCCTCGCGCTTCGCTGCCCTCCGTGAAAATCACCTATTACCTCGAAGTCCTTTCCTCCTGGTGCACGTGGGTCGAGCCGGTCTGGACCGAGCTGAAACAACGCTACGCCGGTCGCGCCGAGTTCGACTGGAAAATCGCGCTCATGAACCCGCAGGATTTCCCCGTTTCCCGCGAACAGTGCGATTGGTTCTACCGCCGCAGCGGCGCCACCGTCATGCGCTCCCCCTTCGTCCTCAGCTCCGGCTGGTTCGAAGCGGAACGCCAAGGCAACTACACCGCCCCCAATCTCGTCGCCGAAGCCGGCAAGGACTTCGGTTTCACCGGCGACGAACTCCGCCTCGCCATCGCCCACGCCGCCGTCCGCGAAGGCCATAAGGTCGGCGACATCGCCGTCGCGGTCGCCGCCGCCGCCCACGCCTGCAAGGTCGACGCCGCCCAACTCCGCGCCCGCGCCGAATCGGCCGACGTTCGCGCGCGCGTCGACGCCAGCACGAAGGAATTCTTCGCCCACCAAGTCACGCAACGCCCCGCCTTCGTGCTCGAAGACGCGATCGGCGACAAAGCCGTCTTCTCCGGCCTCGTCCGCCTCGAACCGCTCACCGCCACGATTGACGCCATGCTCGCCGACACCGCCGCCTACGCCGCTCACGCCGCCCACTACGGCCCCGCTCCGAAACAATAGCCCGCACCGCCGATGGATGCAGCCCGGCGTCCGCGCCGGGCTTTTCGCCCCTCGAAATAGTTGGAACCGCCCCGCCGCGTCCGTCGTCTCCAACCCATCGCGCCATGAAGAAACTCCTCCGCTTCCTCCTCGCTTTCGCCTCGCTCGGTCTCATCGCCTCCGCCGTCGCCGACGAAGACCTTCGCTTCTCCAAGACCCTCGCGCCCACCGACTTTTCCGCCACCGGCCTCGGCCAGCTTTCATCCGACCAGCTCGCGATTCTCGACGCCCTCGTCCGCCGCGACATTGCGCAATCCCGTTTCGTTTCGAAGGACCCGCGCCCCGATCGCTTCTCCGCCCGCCTCACCGCCGCCGAACGCGAGCAATCCGGCCTCGCTCAACTCGCCGAAACCGAGCTCGCCGCCCTCGACGCCCGCGTCGCTCCCCTCGCCACCCCGCCCTCTCCCGTCGATCGCGCCAATTTCGGTGCCAACACCCGCTATTCCGTCCCGTCGGTAAAGATCGACCGCAGCCTGCAAGTCCACGGAGAACTCTCCCTCATGGTCGCCGCCGGCAGCGATGGCTACAGCGCCTACGGCGGCGGCATCGCCGTCACCGTCGACGATCCCGCCAGCAAAATGGCCCTCACGCTCGCCTACTCCGAAGTGCACAGCAAAGGCGGCAATCCCTGGCGCTACTACGGCGATTACTACTACGGCCGGCGCCACGGCCCGCTCGCGCCGCTCTACTGAGCCTCAGGTCCGCCATGCGGGATCACTCATGCTTCCCGCGGTAATCCTTCTCCCCCGCCCTCACCGCGATCTCCATCCGGTTCTCCTTCGGCGGTAAGGGACACGTCGCAAACGGCGTAAACGCACACGGCGGATTCACCGCCTCGTTGAAATCGAGCACGACTTTCCCGCCGCTCGGCGGATCGGCATAGACGAACCGCGCCGCCCCATACGTCTCCACGCCGCTCGTCAGGTCCGAGATCACGAACATCATCGGATCGTCGCTCCCATCCACCAGCGGCAACAACTCAAAGGTCTTCCCGTCCCGCTCGAACACCGCCTTCCCCGGCACCAACGCCGGCGATTCCTGCCCGAGGATGTTTTTGATCATCACCTCGCGCGATCGTTCGAACCACACCCAGTCCGCCTCAATCCGCCAGGTCGGATCGATCGGAAAATAGTCGATCCCCACAAAATCCTTCCGCCGCTCCGACGCCGTGTCGCGCACGCGCAACGCCTTCCGCCCGCCGCGATCGATCACGAAAAACGTCATCGTCTCCCACGTCACCCGCGTCGCCGGCCACGCCCCCGCCTCCCGCAACGTCGCCGTCAACACCTGCTCGCCCTCCACCCGCACGTTCTCCGCCGGATTCAGCGTGATCGTCACGACCCCGCGCTCGTCCAACCTCACCGTCCCGAGATGCGCCGGCGCGTTCTTCAGGACGATCGTGTTCTCCGCCGCCGATCCGATCGTGTTCGAACCCGGCTCCAGAAAATGCAACCCCACCAGCGTCAACCACCCTTCATCGCGCATCAGTCGCTCCAGCCGCGCCGCCCGACTTTTCTCGATCTCCGCCACATAGGCCGCGCCCGTTTCCGCCGCACCCACCGCCGTGCCGCCCACAGTCGCCGCCAGCCAAACCGCGATCCAACGCATCATCCCGCTCACGCTGCGTCTCTCGCACCCAAACTCAAGTCCTCCTCCCCGCCCAGGGAGGCGCGGTGCCATCACCGCACAATCCGCCAGCCCGCCTTCCCGCCCTGCGCCGCTCGACTCACACCGGCGGTTTCCCGCGAAACGCCCCCATCAGCGCGGCGATCACCAGCAGCACCAGAAAAACGAAAAACAAAATCTTCGCGATGTCGGCCGATGCCCCCGCTATCCCCGTGAATCCGAACACGCCCGCCACCACCGCAATAATGAAAAATATCAGGGCCCACTTCAGCATGGTTCGTCAGGGTTGAGGTTTCAGCTTCGCGCGACGCAGCTCCGTCAACTGTCCTCCAGTTTCACGTTCTGCTTCCGCAAAAATGGCACCAGCTCGTCGACACCGAAGTCTGCCAGGATCTGCCCGTTCCAATCCAGCGTCGGCGCCTTCGACTGACCCGACTTCTTCATCATCTCCTGCATCGCGTTCGCATCCTCGCTCACGTTCTGCTCGCGATAGCTCACGCCTTTCTCCCGCATGAACTCGACCACCTCGTGGCACCATGGGCACCCGGTCTTGATGTAGAGAATCGGTAGATCTTCGCCAGCCATGCCGCGATGGTCCCGCCGCAGGCCCGCATGTTCCTGCCTGCACCGCGCGCCGGCCGACTTTCGGGGCGTCACCCGATGCCCCCAAAAACCCGCCAACCTCTTCAACAACGAAACAAAGGATCGCAACGCCCCGGCGCCACCCGCCGCGTCAGTCACGCCACAACCCCTTCCGTCATGCCCCATCCCCATCCGCCCTTTCGCTTCGCTGCCCTCGCCACGCTGCTCGCCTTCGCCCTCCCGTCCCTCCCCGCCGCCCATCTCGGCCTCTTCACCGACCACACCGATATCGGCCCCGTGCAACGTCCCGGCACCGTCGCCTACGAGGCCGCCACCCGCACCTACACCGTCGGCGGCAGCGGCGCCAACATGTGGTTCGCCCACGACGAATTTCACTTCGTCTGGAAAAAAACCTCCGGCAACACCGCCCTCTCCGCCGCCATCGACTTCACCGGCGCCGGCACCAACGGCCACCGCAAAGCCATCCTGATGATCCGCCAGTCGCTCGCCCCGGACTCAGCCTACGTCGACGCCGCGCTCCACGCCGACGGCCTCACCTCCCTCCAGTTCCGCGAAACCGCCGGCGGCAACACCGCCGAAATTCAGGCCCCGCTCAACGCGCCGCGCCGTCTTCGCCTCGAAAAAATCGGCGACTGGGCCTATCTCCTCGCCGGCCCCGCCGAAGGCCCGCTCACCCCCACCGGCGCCTCGATTCAGCTGCCGTTCACCGGCGACTTCTACGTCGGCATCGGCGTCTGCGCACATGACGCCGACGAGTTTGAAACGGTCGCGTTCACGAATGTCGAAATCGCCACGCCCACCACCTCTTCCGCCACGGCGATCCGCAGCATCATCGAAATCATGCCCCATCCGTCCGGCGACCGCCGTGCCCTCCACGCCACCACCGACACCATCGACGCCCTCGCCTGGCCCCGCGCCGACGAAATGATTTTCCAAAGTCGCGACCGCCGCCATCGCCTTCCGCTCACCACCCTCGCCGACGGCAAACTCGCCCCCGCCGCCGCGCCGTCGCCCGTGGACGATTCGTCCCGGAGCCCGCTCGAATCCGATTCAAACCGCATCCTCTCCCCGGACGGCCAATGGATCGCCTGCCTCCGCCACCAACCGCCCACCCCGTGAGCCTCTCCGCTCACCCCCACAAAATCTTCCGCAACTCCTCCGCCGACGTCACCGGCGCCTGACACGCGTATTCCTCGCACACATACGCCGTCGCACGTCCCTCGATCGGCGTCATCGCCGCAATCCACGCCGCCTCTTTCGCGACCGCCTCCGTCGCCGCCGCCATCACCGCCCGCCGCGGCCCGAGCCGCTCATGCGCCACGCTCGCGAGCGCGCGAAAGTCCTCCGATTCCGGATCGCCCGCGAGCACCACATGCCGCGGCGTATCGAGCGCCAGCTCCAGCGCACACAACATCTGCGGCAGCGCATGCGCCGCCCGCGTCCACTGCTCGCGAAACGCCAGCACACACCGCACCCCCCGCTCCTTGTAGCCCGCCCCCGCTCCCTCGCCCAACATCGTCGCCAGCCGCAGCAGATTCATCGCCGCCACCGAACTCGCCGCCGGCTCCGCCCCGTCGTAATCTTCCTTCAACCGCAGCACGATCGCCGCATCGCCCGCCTGCGAATTGAAATACCCGCCGCCCGCCTCGTCCCAAAACTTCCCGTCCAGCGTCCCCTGCAACCGCACCGCCCAACGCAGCCACCGTTCCTCGAACGACGCCTCATACAAATCGAGCAGTCCCTGCACCAGAAACGCATAATCCTCCGCAAAACCTTCCGACGCCCCCCGCCCGTCACGCCAATTCCGATACAACACCCCGCGCTCCGCATCATACAACTCCCGCTCCAAAAACTCCGCCGCCCGCCCCGCCGCCGTCAGCAATCGTTCTCGTTCTTCGTTCTCGTTCCCGCCCGCCGGCGCCTCCCGCAGCACCTGCGCGCCCTTCGCCAGCGCCGAAATCATCAGCCCGTTCCACGCCGTGATGATCTTGTCGTCCCGCAGCGGCCGTGGCCGCCCGCTCCGCACCGCCCGCAACTTCTCCAGCGCCGCCAGCACGCGATCGTTCGCCTCCACGATATCCACCCCCTGCGCCTTCGCGGTCTGCGCGATCGACTGCCGCTGCATCAGCACATTCTTCCCGCGCAACTCGCCCTGCGGATCGAGTTCCGGCGGCACATTGCCGTTTTCCGCCACCCCGTAATGCGCCGAAAACAACGGCGCGTCCTCGCGCAAGATCTCCGCGATCTCCGCCCGCGTCCAAACATAGAACGCCCCCTCCACCGCATGCGCCGCCGCCTTCTTGTTGCTCGCTATTTCCCACTTGGCACTTTCTGCCGTCTCCGGCGGCAGGCTGTCCGCATCCTCCGCCGAATAAAACCCGCCCGCCGGATGCGCCAGATCGCGTAACACATACTCGAATACGTCCCGCGCCATCCACGCATACCGCTCGTCGCCCGTCGCCTGCTTCGCCTCCAGCGCGTTGATCGCGATCTGCGCCTGGTCGTAGAGCATCTTTTCGAAATGCGGCACGAACCACCGCTCATCGACCGAATACCGGTGATACCCCCCGCCCACGTGATCGTGCATCCCGCCGCGCGCCATCGCCTGCAGCGTCGCCGTCGCCAGCTTCACCGCCTCCCTCCCCGCCTCGCTGTCGAGCCCTTGCAGCGCCGCCGCCCGAAACAAGAAACTCAGATTGCTCGCCCGCGGAAACTTCGGCGCTCCGCCAAACCCGCCATGGTTCGGATCGAACGCCTCGTAGAAATACTGGAAGCATTTCTCAAACGCCCCGCTCCCCGCTTCCAGCAGCGCGTTCCCTCGTTCCTGCTCCTTGCTCCCTGCTCCTTGCTCCGCGCCCGCCGCCAGATGCTCCCGCAACGTCCCGATGACCCGCTCCCCTTCCGCCACCAGCTTCTCCCGCTCCTCCGCCCACCCTTTCGAAATCGCGCGCAAAATCGACACGAACCCCGCCCGCCCTCCCCGATCCTCCAGCGGAAAATACGTCCCGCCGAAAAACGGCTTCAGCTCCGGCGTCAGCCACGCGCTCAACGGCCACCCGCCATGCCCCGTCATCGCCTGCACATACGTCATGTAGACTTTGTCCACATCCGGCCGCTCCTCCCGATCGACCTTGATCGACACGAATGACGCATTCAGCACCGCCGCCACGTCCTCGTTTTCGAACGACTCGTGCGCCATCACATGACACCAATGGCACGTCGCATAACCGATGCTCAAAAAAATCGGCTTCTGCTCCTCCCGCGCCCGCGCAAACGCCGCCTCGCCCCACGGCATCCACTCCACCGGATTGTCCGCGTGCTGCAGCAGATAAGGCGACTTCTCGTTCGCAAGCGCATTGGCCATAAACCCCTCACCAAACGCACCCGCGTCGCAAAAACAAACCCGTAGCGGCGAGCGCCCGCGAGCCGACCGCAACTTTCCCTCGCTCCCCCCGACAATCCCCCACCACCCTCCTCTCATGCCCCATAAACGCATCCTCGTCACCGGCGGCAGCGGCAAAGTCGGCCACTGGCTCATCAAGCACCTCCTCGAATCCGGCTACGACGTTGTCAACGTCGACGCCCGCCGCCCCGCCGTCGGGCAATGCCGCACCATCGTCGCCGATCTCACCCAGCTCGGTCAGGTCGTCACCGCCTTCTCGCCTTTCGGCACCGGCGATCGCACACCCTACGTCGGCGTCATCCACATGGCCGCCATCCCGCGCGCGCACGAATCGCCCAACGACGAAATCTTCCGCGTCAACGCCCTCAGCACCTACAACGTCCTCGAAGCCGCCGCCCTCCTCGGCATCAAGAAAGCCGCCATCGCCTCCAGCGAATCCTCCTACGGCCTCTGCTTCGCCTCCGAATTCTTCCCGCCGAAATACCTCCCCGTCGACGAAGCCCACCCCCAGCTCCCCGAAGACACCTACGGCCTCACCAAAATCGTCAACGAGGTCACCGCCGACGCCTTTCACCGCCGCACCGGCATGCAGATCGTCTCGCTCCGCATCGGCAACGTCCTCAGCCCCGAAGACCACGCCCCCGTCCGCGCGACGTATTCAAATCCCGAACACCGCCTCCGCAATCTCTGGTCCTACATCGACGCCCGCGACCTCGCCGTCATCTGCCGCCTCTGCATCGAAAAAGACAACCTCGGCTGCCAGCCCATCATCGCCAGCGCCGACGACACCTCTTCCGATCAGCCGACGCTCGACCTCGCCAAAAAATATCTCCCGACCGTCACCGACCTCCGCCGCCCGCTGAAAGACCGCGCCCCCCTCCTCGCCAACGACCGCTGCAAAGAAGTCCTCGGCTGGAAACAGCAATACTTCCTCTAGCGTTCCGGGCGCGACAACCCTGGTCGCTCGAACACCTACTTGTCATTCTGAGCGAAGCGAAGAATCCACGTGCGCCCGCTAGCTGGCGACGCCGCCCCCGTGGATTTTTCATTCCGCTCAGAATGACACACGATCCTTCATAAACCGAACTCCGCTCCACCCGCGCGCCCCGATCCCTTCGCGTCCCTTCGCGGTTCAAACGAAGCCCCCGACGAAGCCGCCGCAAGCCTCGCCTCCAGTTCAGCAATCCGCTGCCGCAGCGGCGCGACAAACTCCTCCACCTCCGCCCGCGTATAACGCGGCGTGATGAACTTCGGGCAGTTCCAGTCGAACGCCACCACCTCGATGCGCACCAGCCGCTCCGCCGGCGGCATGCCTTCGACCCGCAGCTCCGCCGTCAGCCCCGGATTTTCGTCGGCCGCCATCACCTTCGCGTGTCCCAGCACTTTCAGCCGCGAGCGTTGCGGGTAATCCATGAAAAACAGCGCCACGCGGTCGTTCGCCGCCACGTTTCCCGTGCTCAACAGCTGCCGGTTCCCGCGCACGTCCGCGAACGCAATCACGTTTTCCCCCACCACCCGCACAAAACCCGCCGGCCCTCCGCGATGCTGCACATACGGCCACCCGTCCTCCGTCACCGTCGCCAGGTAAAAGCTGTCGCGCGCGACGATGAACTCGCGTTCCGTTTCACTCAACGCGTCGCGTCCCGCTGACGCCGTCAACAACTCGCGCCCATAATAGCGCTCCTGCGCTGCACGCACCGCCGGCGTCGTCGCGAGATGAAGGAAATGCGAACTCATCGCGCGCGCCTCCTCAAAACGTGGCGAGGCTCCAGCCTTCCACCTGATAGCGGCGCAGCCCGGCCACGCCCGGCGTCCCCGGCAGCGGCGTGTCCGCCAGCAACGCCACGCCGGCCGCCTCGACCTCCTCGCGCGCTCCGTATTTGACGGCGCAACCCAGCGAACAGCCTTTCACCGTTTCTCGCAGCGCTTGAAAGCGCTCGTGCGCCGGATGGCTGAGCTTCGCCAGCTCGCCCGGCCAGCGCGTGCCCGCGCCCTTGAACACAATTTCCACTTCGTCGCCCGCTTCGCGGCTCTCATGCGCGAACGCCAGCGCGTTCAACAAGCGGCCCAACGACTCGTCGGTGCCGGACTTCGGATCGGACAGGATCACAATGGCAGTTTTCATTTTGATTTGGATTCGTGCTTTGCACCGACGTCAGGTCGGCGGTTGAGATAGACAGTTCTGTATACTGCGGAACGCAAGCATGAAATAGACAGTTCTGTCTACTTGCTTGTCGTTTCCGTGCTCCGCCTCCAGGATTCTCGCATGTCCACCCCCACCGCCGAAGCTCACCCGCCATCACCAAAGCGGGACCACCTGATGGCCACCGCATCGCGCCTCTTCTATCGCGACGGCTACCGCGCGGTCGGCATCGACACGCTTCTCGCCGAAGCCGAGGTCGCGAAGATGACGCTCTACAATCACTTCGCTTCCAAGGAGGACCTGATCGTCGCCATCCTCCAAAAACGCAGCGCGACCTTTCTCGGCAGCCTCGACACCGCCATCGCCGCCGCCGGCAAGAGCCCCCAACGCCGCCTCAACGCCCTCTTCGACCTTTTGCGCGGACTTTTCGAAAGCGACGGGTTCAAGGGCTGCGCCTTCATTCGCGCACTCAGTGAGTATCCAGATTCCGAGCACCCGATCCACCAAACCGCCTGGCGCCACAAGCGCGAGATGAACGCCCGCATTCGCACGATCATCGAAGCCGCCGGCGCCCGGAATCCTGCAGCCGTCGCGGATTCCATCAGCCTGCTGATCGACGGCGCGATCGTCGCAGCTCACGCCACCCGCGACCCGGAATGGGCGGAACGAGCCCGCACCTCCGCCACGAGCCTCCTCAAAGCCGCGCAGCCCTGAAAAACAAAAGCCGCGGTGCCAAACCGCGGCTCGATGCTGAAAACGAAAACAACCTCCGGCTCTACTGCCCGAGCACCCACGCAAAAATCAACGGCGCCACGATCGTCGCATCGCTTTCCACGATGTATTTCGGCGTGCTCGCCTGAAGCTTGCCCCAGGTGATCTTCTCGTTCGGCACCGCGCCCGAATACGAGCCGTAGCTCGTCGTCGAATCACTGATCTGGCAGAAATAGCCCCACAACGGCACGCCCGTGCGCTCGAGATCCTGGTGCAGCATCGGCACCACGCAGATCGGGAAATCGCCCGCGATCCCGCCCCCGATCTGGAAGAAACCGATCGAGCCCTCCTTGTTGCGCAGCAGCTTCGCGTTCGTCGTGTAGTAGTCCGCCAGCCACGTCATGTATTCGATGCCCGTGCGCACCGTGTGCACGTTCTTCACGTCGCCGCGGATCACCGCCGCCGCATACATGTTGCCGAGCGTCGCGTCTTCCCAACCGGGCACCACGATCGGCAGGTTCTTCTCGCAGGCCGCCAGCATCCACGAGTTCTTCGGATCGATCTGAAAACTCTTCTTCAGCTTACCGCCGCGAAGAATCTTATACATGAACTCGTGCGGGAAATATCGTTCCCCCGCCGCATCCGCCGCCATCCACTCTTCGAGCACCACCGACTCGATCCGCCGCATCGCTTCCATCTCGGGGATGCACGTGTCCGTCACGCGGTTCATGTGCCGGCTCAACAACTCCTCCTCGTCGTCTCCCGTCAAGTGACGGTAGTTCGGCACGCGTTCGTAGTAATCGTGCGCGACGAGATTGAAGATGTCCTCCTCGAGATTCGCGCCCGTGCACACGATCGCGTGCACCTTGTCCTTGCGAATCATCTCCGCGAGCGAGATGCCCAGTTCCGCCGTCGACATCGCGCCCGCCAGCGTCACGAGCATTTTTCCGCCGGCCGCGAGATGCGTCTCATAGCCCTTTGCCGCATCGAGCAACGACGCCGCATTGAAGTGCCGGTAGTTGCGAGCGATGAACTTCGACACCGCCCCTTTCGACTTCGCAAGGTCGGCATTGATATCTTCCGGACGTTTCTTGGCGCGTGTGGCTTTCATGAGTAGCGCGAAACTACGCTCAGGTTTCGCCCACAAAAAAGCCCAAAATCAACAAATCGCCTCCAACTAACCTTCTTGCGCCTTCCGCGCCTTTTTGCGGCCAATCTCCTCCTCTCCGCCCGCCCATGCTCGGCGCCTTCCTCACCACCGTCTTTTTCTCGCTGTCCGCGATCTTCGCCAATCGCAGCATCCGCGCCGTCGGACTCACCCGCGCCAACCTCGGCCGCCTCATCTTCGCCCTTCTCGTCCTCGGCCTCTACGCGCACACCCTCGGCCAGGGCCTCTCCGGCGACGGTCGGAATTGGTTCCTCCTCAGCGGCATCGTCGGCATGGGCCTCGGCGACCTCGCCTTCTTCTACGCCCTCCCGCTCCTCGGCTCCCGCCTCACCATCCTCATCACGCAATGCGTCGCCGCACCCGTCGCGATGTTGTTCGAGCGCCTCTGGCTCGGCACCACACTGACGACGCCCCAAGTCCTCTGGGGCTTCGTGATCCTTTCCGGCGTCGCCGTCGCGCTCATGCCCACGCGTTCTCAACCTCCGCGCGTCCCTGTCCGCGCCGCCGGCTTCGTTTTCGGTCTGCTCAGCGCGCTCGGCCAGGGCCTCGGCGCCGTCTTCACCCGCAAAGCCAACGCCCTCGCCGATCTCGCCGGCCAACCCATCGACGGCATCACCGCCGCCTATCAACGCATCGCCGGCGGTCTCCTCATCTCACTCCTCTACTTCGCGATCCGCGCGCTCCTCCGCCGCCACACCCCGCCCGAAGTTCCGCACCCGATCCCCGCGCGCGCCTGGCTCTGGATTCCCGCCAACGCCTTTTGCGGCGCCATCCTCGGCGTCAGCGCCTACCAATGGGCGCTCGCCACCACCCCCAGCGGCATTGTCCTTCCCATCGTCGCCTGCACGCCCCTCGTCGTCATCCCGCTCAGCTACTGGATCGAACACGAACGCCCCACCCGCCGCGCCCTCCTCGGCGCCGTCATCGCCACCGCCGGCTGCATCGCCCTCACCCTCGCCCGATAGCTCGCGACCTCCCTCGCGACGTGCCCCACACCCTCGGCTCGCAAACCAAAATGTCACTTAATAGGTGACAATTCGACCGCGCCCCGACCGGGAAACGGCCATTGACGCGCCCCCGCGCCTTCCCTCTTTTGACCCGTTTCAATGCTGACGATCGCCGACGTCTCCAAGTCCTACGGCACACGCGAGCTCTTCTCCGACGTGTCGCTCTTCATCGCGCGCACCGACCGCCTTGGCCTCATCGGCCCCAACGGCGCCGGCAAATCCACGCTCTTCTCCCTCATCCTCGGCGAGGAACGCCCCGACACCGGCACCATCGAGTGGGAGCGCGGCGCGGACTTCGGTTTTCTTCCCCAGGAAAGCGCGCCGGTCGGCGAAGAAACCATTCTCGAAATCGCCACGTCCGGCAAAAAGCTCGAGCCCGACGAAGACGACTGGGATATCGACTACACCCTCGAACCGCGCGCCCGCAAAATCCTCGCCGGCCTCGGCTTCAAGGAAGGCGACGCCGAAAAACTCGCCAAAACCTTCTCCGGCGGCTGGGTCATGCGCGCGCACCTGGCGCGCCTCCTCGTCTCCGAACCCGCGCTCCTCCTCCTCGACGAGCCCACCAACCACCTCGATCTCGAGGCGCTCCTCTGGTTTCAGGACTACCTCTCGCGCTACCCCGGCGGCCTCGTCGTCATCTCCCACGACCGCGCCTTCCTCAACGCCCTCTGCACCGGCATGCTCGAGCTCCGCGCCGGCACGCTTCATTACTACCACGGCAACTACGACAACTTCCTCCAGGAGAAAGAGGCCCGCAAACAACAGCAGGCCGCGCTCTTCAAGAACCAGCAGCGCGAAATCGCCCACCTCCAGAAGTTCGTCGACCGCTTCGGCGCCAAAGCCTCGATGGCCTCGCGCGCCAAATCCAAGGAGAAACAAATCGAGCGCCTCCAGGAGGTCGCGGTCGAAGAACCGCACGAGGAACTGAAGCGCATCAACTTCAAGTTCCCGCAGCCGCCGCGCTCCGGCTTGAAGGTCATCGAGCTCGAAAACGTCCAACAAGCCTACGGCGACCATGTCGTGTATCGGGATCTCAACTTCACCGCCGAACGCGGCCAGCGCATCGTCCTCGTTGGTCCGAACGGCGCCGGCAAGTCCACGCTCCTGAAAATCCTCGCCGGCAACCTCCCGATCCAGGGCGGCACGCGCGAGCTCGGCAGCAACGTCAACGTCGGCTACTTCGCCCAGAATCGCCTCGATAACCTCAAGCCCGAGCTGAGCGTCTTCGAGAACGTCATGGAGCTGCGCACCAACGAAAACCAGCTCACCGAACAACAAGCGCGCGCCATTCTGGGAGCGTTTCTCTTCCGCAAGGACGACGTCCACAAACCGATCGCCGTCCTCTCCGGCGGCGAAAAATCCCGCCTCGCGCTCGCCCGTCTGCTCGTGAAGCCGCCGAATCTCCTGCTGATGGACGAGCCCACGACGCACCTCGACATCGCGTCGATCGACGCCCTCGTCGGCGCGCTGAAAAATTACGAAGGCACGCTGATCTTCATCAGCCACGACGTGCATTTCATCCGCTCGCTCGCGGAAAACGTCCTCCACGTCCACAGCGGCCGCCTCACCCCCTACGCCGGCAACTACGACTACTACCTCGAAAAATCGAAAGCCACCGACGCCCGCGCCGCGTTGACCGCCGGCTTCACCGATGCCCGCCCGGTTCAACAAAAAGCCGGGTCGAGCCCGGAAAAACCCGCGCCCGCCGCGTCCGCGAACAAAGCGAAGTTCACGCCGAACCAGATCCGCAAATTCCGCGAAGAAGTCGGCCAGCTCGAGAAACGCGTCGTCGATCTCGAAGCCAAACAGGCCGAAATCACCGCCGCGCTCGAGGCCCCGGAGACCTACGCCGACAAGGGCAAATTCCACCACCTGAACCGCGAACTCAGCACGATCGTCGACCAGATCACCGCCGCCACCGCCGAGTGGGAAGCCGCCGCCACCAAACTCTCCGAAATGGAGAAAATGTAGGAGCGGCTTTACGCCGCGACCGTTGCGTTCACCTCGCGGGATGAACTACATCAACCACTCCGGAAACGGCATCTCGTCCTTCGTCAGCCCCGCGAACCACGCCCAATCTTCATCACAGCAGAAGTAACCGGGCCATCTCGCGTCGTCGTGCAGTAACCCGGCGCGATATGGATTGAGAAAGATATACCGAAACACCGGCAGCCGATCCTCAACGCCACGCATTCGATGATCGAAGTATCCCCGCTGCCAACCCAACCCCGCTCGCCGAAGCAGCGGAGACGTTCGCCCCTTGAACAGCCTCATCGCTTCCGGCAACGACCGCTTCGTTCCTAGCGCCACCAGAAGATGAACGTGATCGCGCATTACGACTGCACTGCGCATACGCCACACGCCCTCGTCCGCTAGTTTGTTCGACTCGGCAACGAGGGCAGAGGTCACCTCCGCCCGCTCGAGACCAGGTGCTCGCCCGCCCGTGCAACACGTGACGAAATATTCCGCACCAGGACACGACGACCGCCCGCGTCTCAACGCTTCATGCCCACGGCCCACCTGCAACGTCATGGCACGTTTTCATCATCACTGCACCTCAACGTCCACCCTGTATGAGCGGCTTACGCCGCGACTGAGCGCTCATCCGCCAAACCTCCTCAAAATCGCGGGATAAACCCGCTCCTACACGCTACCCACCACCTCATCCACTAACCTCCCCATCGCCCCCTCCCTCCCCGCATCCGCCACACAGATCGCCTTCGCCAACATCGCCTTCGCCTCCTCCAGCGCCGCGCGATCGTTCGCGTGCACCACACACAAGGGCGCTCCCTGCGCTACGCGTTCGCCCACCTTCACGAGCCCGCTAAACCCCACGGCGTGATCCACGCGATCCTCCGCGCGTTTCCGCCCCGCGCCTAATCGCAGCGCCGCGAGCGCGACCCCCATCGCATCGACATCGGCAACGACACCGCCGCGCACCGCCAGAAACGGCTCGCTGATCTTCGCTTTCGGCAACCGCGCCACATCGTTCACCACCCGCGCGTCGCCTCCCTGTGCCTCGATCATCTTTCCAAAAAGTTCCAGCGCCGCGCCACTCCGCACACTCTCCTCCAACTTCGCCCGTGCCTCCTTCGCATCCTTCGCCGCCTTCGCGAGCACCAGCATCTGCTCCCCAAGCGCATACGTGACCTCCATCGTATCGCTCGGCCCTTCCCCTCTTAAACACTCGATCGACTCGATCACCTCCAATGCATTCCCCACCGCGCGTCCCAGCGGCTGCTCCATCGCCGTCAGCACCGCCCGCGTCGGTTTCCCCATCGCCGTCGCCACCGACACCATCGCTTCCGCCAACTCGCGCGCCTTCGCCTTCTCTTTCATGAACGCTCCCCGCCCGAACTTCACGTCGAGCACGAGCACGTCGATCCCTTCCGCCAGCTTCTTCGCGAGAATGCTCCCGCAAATCAGCGGGATGCTCTCCACCGTCGCTGTCACGTCGCGCAGCGCATAAAGCTTCTTGTCCGCCGGCGCCAGTTCCGCCGTCTGTCCAATCAAACATAGTCCCAACTCATCCACCTGCCTTCGATACTCCTCCATCGAAAGCCCCACACGAAACCCCGGAATCGATTCCAATTTGTCCAGCGTCCCGCCCGTGTGTCCCAGCCCGCGCCCCGAAATCATCGGCACTGCCACACCACACGCCGCCACCATCGGCGCCAGATGCAGCGACACTTTATCCCCCACGCCGCCCGTTGAGTGCTTGTCCGCCTTCGGCCTTTTCACCCTCGACAGATCCGCCACGACGCCCGACCGCATCATCGCCTCCGTATAGGCCACGACCTCCTCGCGCGACATCCCCCGCAGCACGATCGCCATCAACAGCGCCGACAACTGGTAATCCGCCCACGACCCGTCCACCGCCCCGCGCACAAACGCCCCGATCTCCTCGCGCGTCAGCGCCTCCCCATCGCGCTTGCGCGCAATCACGTGCTGCGGAAATAGCGACGAGCTCATCGCCCGCATCCAACACGCCCCGACTCACGACGCAAACCGCATCCCGCCCTTCGCATCGGCCTGCTTCGACACAGAGGTCACAGAGGAAGCGCCAAGATCCCAGAGTTCTACTCTCCGCCTCCGTGACCTCTGTGCCTCCTCCGTGCCCTCTGTGTTCCCAAAACACCGCCCGCGCTTACTTCGATCCTCCCTCGCCCGTCTCCAAAAACTTCCCCACATCCGGAATCGGCTTCGCCCGCTGTCCGCCCGCGAGCCGCTCGAAATACGGATCCTCCTCCGGCGTCACCTCCACCTCCTCGTCGCCTTCCGTCTCCTCGTCTTCCTCGATCTCCTCGCCTTCGGCGTTAGTGAACACCCAGTCCTGCTCCTCGTCGAACACGTGCGACATCCGCCGCGCCTGCGGATCGAGCACCAGCCCCGGATTCTTCACGCGCCCGTCTTTCACCAACTCGAACAGCGCCGGAATGAACTGCTTTTTGAAATGCCCCTGAAACTCGCTCATCCACTTGTTTTCCACGCCTTCGCGCCGGTTGAGGAGCACAACATCCGAAAAATGGATACACGCGTCATACCACGCCAGCATCGCCGGATTTTTCTCCGCCAGCTGACAATTCACCACGCAGATCACCCGCGCGACTTCCCCACCCTGCCCCTCGACCCACGCCTTGAACACTTCGATCTGATCCACCGGATTCGTCCGCCCGTCCGTCACGAAAAACACGTGCGTCGCTCCTTCCGGCAGCGCGCCTTCGATCGTCTCGCCCGTCCACTTCCAGTAATCCACCCGCGGCAAAGTCGACGCCACCGTCTCCGGTTGATCCGCCTCCGACACCAGCACCGCCGCCCGGTCCGCCTCGTCCAGCCCGCCCTCGATCAAATCCGCGATCACCGCGCGCCGACCCGATCCAGCCGCACCCAGAATCAAATAAACCAAAGGCTTTTCCGCGTCATTCATCTCGCCGCAAAAAGGCGCAGAAGCCGCGAAAAAGAAAACCATTTCGCTCCGCGCGTGGCGACTGGCCTCCGCGCCTGCCGTTTCTCGACCGCCCGCCACCTATCTTTTCTGCGCTCTTTGCCGCAATGGCATGTCCAAACAAGAAGCTATTCTGCGTGCGTTCTGGGCTACCCGAACTCCGAGCCGCACGATCCATTGACCCACGGAACACGCGGAATACACGGAAGAGAAATCCGGTTCCGTGTATTCCGTGTGTTCCGTGGGCGACCTTTCTTTCCGTTGGATTGCGGCTGCGCCGCACGGGGCACCTTTGCGGCTATTCGAACCGAAACGTCCGATTCTGCGCCGCATTCCGCATCCAGTGATCCACGATCACCAGCGCCGTCATCGCTTCCACGATCGGCACCGCCCGCGGCAACACGCACGGATCATGCCTCCCGCGCGCCGCCAGCTCCGTCTCCTCGCCGCGCACATCCACCGTTCGCTGCGGCTGCAAAATCGTCGCCGTCGGCTTAAACGCCACGCGAAACACGATCTCCTCGCCATTACTGATTCCACCCTGCACGCCGCCCGAACGATTCGTCGCCGTCCGCACCGCGCCTGCCCGCGACACAAACGCGTCGTTGTGCTCCGAGCCTTTCATCCGCGTCCCCGCAAATCCGCTTCCGATCTCGAATCCCTTCGTCGCCGGCAACGACAACATCGCCTTCGCCAAGTCCGCCTCCAGCCGATCAAACACCGGCTCGCCCAACCCCGCCGGCACCCCGCGCACGCGACACTCGATCACGCCGCCGACCGAGTCGCCCACGCTCCGCACCTCCTTGATCCGCTCGATCATTTTCGCCGCCGTCTCCGCGTGCGGACACCGCACCGCATTCGCCTCGACGTCCGCCAAACTCGGAAACCCCACCAACGCCTCCACCGGCGCCGCAATGTCGTGAATCTGCGTCACAAAGGCCCGCACCTCCACACCCGCCAAAATTTTCTTTGCCACCGCGCCCGCCGCCACGCGCCCGATCGTCTCCCGCGCCGAGCTCCTCCCGCCACCGCGGTGATCGCGCAACCCATACTTCGCCGTATACGTGAAGTCCGCGTGCGACGGCCGAAACTTCTCCCGCATTTCATCATACGCCCCCGGCCGCTGATCCGCGTTCCGCACCAGCATCGAAATCGGCGCGCCCGTCGTCTTCCCTTCGAACACCCCCGACAGAATCTCCACGCGATCCTCCTCCTTCCGCGGCGTCACGATGTCGCTCTGCCCCGGCCGGCGCCGGTCCAACTCCACCTGAATCTCCTCCGCCGTGAGCGGCAAATTCGGCGGACACCCGTCGATGGTCACACCGACCGCCGCGCCATGGCTCTCGCCCCAAGTCGTAATCGTGAAGAGTTTTCCGAAGCTGTTCGGCATCGCGGCCGCGCAGCGTGGGTCGCACCCTCTCCTCCCGCAAGCGGCAAATCCCGCGCCGCCGCCCCTCGATCCGACCCAAACTTCGGGCAACATTCCCGCCGCGTTGCCGTCACAGCACAACGCGGTTTACAACGCCTTCCGTTTCTCATCTCATTTGCTCCTTTCCGCCCCGGCCACACCTTCCGCCCATTCTTGCATGAGCCTGCGTCTCCTCCGTCCCGCCCTCGCCGCCCTCTTGATCCTCACGTCGCTGCGCGCCCAGGCCCCGGCCGTTGATCCCACCCCGGTCGCCTCGCCCGACGAACTCGTCGGCCCGATCAAGCTCCCCGACGCCGACATCGATACCGTCCTCGGCCTCCTCGAGATCTACACCGGCCGCAGCATCCTGCGCCCCCAACAACTCCCGACCGCCACGTATCGCCTCGTCATCGATAAACAAATCCCGAAATCCGAAGCCATCCTCGCCCTCGAAACCGTCCTCGCCCTCAACCAGGTCGGCGTCGCCCCCCTCGGCGACAAGTTCCTGAAAGTCGTCGCCCTCTCCCAGGTCAAAACCGAGGCGCCCGAGATGATCTCCGGCTCCACCTTCGAATTCCCCCCGAGCGGCCGCATCGCCACGAAGCTCTTCCAGCTCAATTTTCTCCGCGTCAACGAATTCATCCCGCAGATGACGCCGCTCCTCTCCCCCGGCGTCGCCAACGGCGTCGTCCCCCTCGACAAAGCCAACGCCGCCCTCATCACCGACTCGATCTCCAACCTCCAGCGCGTCGAACTCCTCATCAACGAACTCGACAAGCCCGTGATGACCGGCCTCACGCCGAAGTTCTACACCCTTCGCAACGGCGCCAAAGCCAGCGATCTCGTGAACAAGATCCGCGCGATGTTCCAAGGCCCGCTCCAAAACCAGCTCGGCACCTCGCTCTCCTACAGCGCCGACGACCGAACGAATCAAATCATCCTCCTCGCCGACGAACGCCAGATCCCGCTCTTCGACGACCTCATCGCCAAACTCGACATCCGCTCCGACCCCAACACGCGCAACGAAGTCATCTACCTCAAGCACGCCTCCGCCAAGGAAGTCGCCCCGCTCCTCAGCCAGCTCGTCTCCGGCCAGACCGCCGCCGCCCAGAAAGCCGGCGGCGCCCCGCGCCCCAACGTCCCCGGCCAGCCCAACCAGCCGCCCACGCCCGACGCGCCCGTCGTCAACGCCGTCCTCACCGAAAGCACCAACGAGTTCAGCAACCTCGTCACCATCCTCGCCGACGA
>JAEZAD010000062.1 GCA_023430565.1 Verrucomicrobiota bacterium | reverse complement strand
GGCGACTACGAGATCCGCACGATCAATGGCGAGCGGGTGCGTTGCGTGAAAACCGGCAAACGCGTCAACGCCGGCGAACGGATGTTTGCGTTCGACGAAATGACCGGCGACCAGCTCTTCGTCGATCGCGTGAGCTATCATTTCATAAAACCGTCGGTGGGGAGCGGGTTCGTGTTTCGGACGGGCGGAATTCCTTACATCGCGAATCGGGCGGGCGACCAGTATTACATCAAACGACTGGTCGGCGTGCCGGGCGACACGCTGAAGATCGAAGGTTCGACCTTGCTGCGGAACGGCGAGCCGATCGAAGGCTCGGAGGCCTTCAAAGCGAACGCGGAGCGGCTGGGGCGCTATCCCGGTTACGAAGCAACGGGCCTGCTCGCGCCCGAGGAGACCGTGACGGTTGGTCCGAACGAATTTTTTGCGCTGGGCGACAACTCGCCGAATAGCGAAGACGGTCGCGTGTGGGGCTTCGTCCCGGAGAAGGACGTCATCGGCCGCCCGCTGATGATCTATTATCCGTTTACGCGCCGCTGGGGCCCGGCGAAGTAATGAGATCTCCGGGCAGGCCGCGCCGGAGCGATGGCTAGCCACCACAATGCCGGTTATGTTAAGTAAAGATTGCTGGCACTCTCCCAAGAGACGGGGCTGACCATTCGGTGTGCACGGCGCGGCGGTCAGGGGCCGAGCGCTGCGATCCGCTCCCCGACTGGGGCGATGGCCGGGAGTTCGTTCTCGGTCGCACCAAGATAAAAGTAGCTGCAGCTCGACCAGTCGTCCGAGCGTTCGAACAGGCCGTAGGCTTTCTCGTTGTTCGTCCAATCCACCACGGGCATTCCCGGCGCCGCGTGACGAATCGGTTCGACGCTGCGCGACAGATCCCAGACGCAGTCCGGCGCCCAGCAGCCGATCTGGTGGATCGTCACGCGCACCTCCTGCCGAAACCAAACCGGATCCGGCCCGTGGTAACGATAAAAGCAATACCGCATGGCTTCGCGGTCCGCGACGTGACAGCCTTGAAAAAGATGATCGTAACGGCCCTGCCCCCATGCGGTGCCGATGTAATCCTCGGTGCCCGTGCCGCAAAGCGTCGGCCACTCCCGATCGCCATCGACGTAAATTTTCACCTCGCCCTCGCCCCACCACGCCACGCCGTAGCGCTTTTTGTCCGCGATCACGCCGATGTTGCAGCCGACGAAGCGCCCGCGCCCCTTCACGCGCGGCAGGATCTCATAATCGTGTTGAAGCTGCGTCGGATTCTCGCGCCGCCAGTGCGCGTGCAGATAAAGCGCGCCGTGCGGCAATGCATCGCCGACGGTGAAGTTGATTTCGTAATACAACGACTCGATCTCGCGCTCGGTTTCGTTGGTCAGCACCACCTTCATGCCGCGCTGAAACGGCATCGGTAGCGAACAGTTGAAGCTTCGTCCCTCGGGATTGGAGAAATACGCCGATTGGAATGCCACCTGCCGGCCCAGGCCCGTGCCGAAAAAATCGCCGAGCGGCGCGGAGATCGCCGGTCGCACAGCGCCATCCCAGAAAAACTCGATTTTCACGCCGCGCAGCATGTCGGGTTTGCGATCGTCGCACGTCGCCCAGATTCGGCGAATCATCCCGCTCGTGTTTTCGGCAGACGCGAGCGTGACCGCTTCGCCCGCGCGAACCGTGATGCAAGGCCGCCCCTTTCGACCGCCTTTTTCCTGTCCGCCCTTCCCGGGTTCAGCGGCGGGATTTTCGGGAGTCGCCCAGCGCGTTTGCACGGTGGCGGGCGGCATGACAAACAGCGCGTCCGCGAAGCGAGGATCGGGGGCGGCCGCGGTCTCGTTTTCTTCCGGCGAAGCCCCGAGACGGGAGGCTGCCGCCAACGTGGCGAGGCCGGCCAGTGAAGCCACGGCGTCGCGGCGGGAAAGTTTTGGGTCCATGTTGTTCGAGCGACGACGGATTTCTGCCGCATACACGAGAGCGGCGCAGTCGCCGCCATCGTCATCCAGATGAGCGAATGGATCGTTGAGTGATCTCCGCCGCATCCGACGTTACGCGACACCCTACCCCATCATGAAACGATTCGTCTTCCGTTCTCTCCCGTCGTTCGCGCTGTCCGCGCTGCTTCTTGCGCTCGCCATTCCACTTTTGGCCTCCGCTGCCGGCGGTCCGCCGCGCTGGCGTTTCGAATCGATGCGACCGCCCCAACTCGCGGAAGCGCTGCGCACGCGGCCAATCGCGTGGCTGATGCTCAGTCCCCTCGAGTGGCACGGCGAAGCCATTGCCTTCAACGCCGATCCGCTCGTCGGTCGTGCGATCCTCGAAGGCGCATGGGAAAAGACCGGCGGCGTCCTCATCCCCACGCTCTACATCGGCTCCGAAACCGAATACAAGGAATGGGACACCGAGAAGGGCCTTATTTCCCGCTGGGGCATGGAACTCATCTCGCGTGAGCACAATCCCGGTTCGCTTTACGTGCGCCCCATCACGCTCGAACTCGTGTTGGTCGATTATTTGCAGGCGCTTCGGCGCGAAGGCTTCAAACTGTGTGTTGTCACCAGCGGCCACGGCGGCGCGGAACATGTGGACATCATGGAAGAGGTCTGCGGCCGCGACTACGGCGACATGAAAGTGCTGATGTGGCGCGGCTGGTCGGAGGAGTTGCCGGCTCACCTCCGATTCAAGAAAGTCGAAGGCGCCTCGCACGCGAACATCGCAGAGGCGAGCCTGGTCGGCGGCATCGACCCCACTCTCGTCGAGCGGGACGCCTTCGGCGTGCTGGAGCGCGATCGCAAAACCGGCCTGCTCAGCGAAAACGTCGGCGAAATCGATTTCGACAAAGGCCGTGCCATCGTCGAACTCCGCGCCGCCGCACTCGCGAAAACGGTCGAAGAACTGCTCGCGAACCGGACGCCCTGAATCCGCAGCCCCGAGCGCGAACCGTTCGACGGGCGGTCACTCGCTGACGCGCGCCGTCGCCAGCACTTGCCTAAACGATCTCCAGATAATCGCGGTCCGGCAGCGTTGGAAACGGCGCGGTGGGCAGCGTCTGATACCAATACGCCACCGACGCGATGTCGTCCTGCAGCGGCAGATAGCGCGGATTCTTCGGATCCGAACGCCAGCCGAGCGCTTGCATCGTCACCCGCAGATCCTGCTCGAACCGCACCGGATCCATGATGTGCCAGCGATAAAGCCCGAAGCGATTCGGACACGGGAACGACTCCGGATACGCTCCCTGCGCTTTCGCGATCTGATGCAGGCCCGCGTAGGGCGTGCAGTAAGTTTCATATTTCTTCGTGAACGGATTGATGAAGCAATAGGAGCCGCCGAAATAATCCTCGGTCCCCGTGCCGCAGATCGTCGGCCACGCGCCGTCGCCATCGAGGTAGAACTTGATTTCGCCTTCGCCCCACCAGCCGCCGTTGTTTGTGCCCCACGCCATCACCGTGCCGACGTAGTGGCCCTTGCCGCGGACGCCTTCGAGGATCGGGTAAACCTGCTTGTAGGGTAACGGATTCAACCGCCGAAACTGCGCGTGAAAATACGCCGCGTCCTCCGGCACATCCGTGAGCGTGTAGTTCACCTGGTAGAACAGCGTCATCTCTTCGTCGGCGAGATTTGTCACCGTGATGCGGCAGCGTTTTCGAAACGGCATTTCCCAGTAGCAGTTGAACGCGCTTCCGGGATTCACGCACACGGGCAACGAAACGAGCGGCGCATACTGACACCACGTCGCGCCGAAAAAATCGCCCAACGGGCATTCGACCGACGGCTGCTGTTGGTCATCCCAATAGAAACGCAGGATGCTGAAGCGCCAGTTTCCCGTCGGCGTCATCCAGATCTGTTGAATCGCCCCGCTCTCTTTGATGTCGGCAACGGTGAACGTCTCCCCCGCTTTGATTTTCACGGCCGGAGAAATCTTCCAGCCGCGTCCGAGCCCTTCCGCGTAGTTCGCGCTGATGCCGTCCGTCGCCATGCCGCCCGCTCCTTTTTCACCGCGGAGATTCTCCGCGCTGATCGAGCGCGTCCGCGCATTCGAGAGGCGCGCGAGATTTCCGAGATGAAGACCGAGGCCGTTGAAGGGCGTGTTCATGGGAGACGAGTTTACGACACCTTGGCCCCGAGTTGGAGCCCGGCGTGTTCGACGGACTTTGTTCTGTGGTCGGACAAAGCGTCCGCACCGAGCCGAAACGCGGCGCGGACGCCAGGCACCGATTGGCCGCAGCGACTAGAATTTAAGGGTCGCGGTCAGCCGATAGTTTCGGGGGCGGAAGTAGTAGTATTGGGTTTCGAGGTCGTTGGCATTTGGGTTCCACGCGGACGCGAGAATCTGGCGGTCGTCGTTGTCGAGCAGGTTGTCGACATTGAGCTGGAGCCGGACCGTGTATCGGCTGCGGAGCTTGAACTCATAACCGATCATCGCGTTGAACAGGTAATAATCCCCGCCTTTGAACATTTGCGATTTCTCGTTCGGACTGGCGGCCGGTTTGACGCCCAGGATCGCATCGCCGCGATAGTTCATGCCGGCGCCGATCGTGAGCCCGTTGAGCGGGCCCGTCGTGAAATCGTAAGCGGTGTAGGCGTTCGCGTTCCACGGACGGTTGTTTACTTCGATCTGCCCTTCCTCCGACTGCGCGTAGCCGAGGATTTCCTCGAGGCCGGTGATGAGCGCGCCAATATTGTTCGTGCCACCGGCGTTGCTGAGATTGCCCGGCGAGCGACTGGCATCGTAGGCCAGCCCGGACTGCGCGGCCCACGTCGAACGATGTTTTTCGACATAGGTCGAGAGCGCTCCACCGACATTGGAAACCGTGTTCTCGGTCTTGCTGATGTTAAAACTGACGCGCCAGTTCGGCGTCGGGTTGGCGGTGAGCTCGAATTCGTAGCCCTCCGATTTCTGCGACCGCGTATCCACGCCGCCAAAGTGATGACCGTTGGGATCGTCTTCATCGGTGACCACGGTGTCGGGACCTCCGTTGAGCAGCGTCGTCCAGATCGCGTTGATGTAGTTGGAAACGTTGCCATCGAGGCTGCCGGCGTTGGCGCCGTCCTGCGACACCTCGAAACGCGTGATCGTGGCGTTCACGCGATTTTCCAGGAGATTGAACTTCAGGCCGAAGTCGCGGCCGCGACCGGTCAGCGGACCGAGTTTGCGCGTGGGACGCAGCGCCTCGTCTTCGAACAGTTCAACGTCACCCTGGCCCCGGAAGTTGGTGGAAAGATTGCCGAAGACGCTGACCCATTCGACTCCCGGCCAGCGCAGCACCGTGCCGAGCGTGTAAGTGTTCTCGCTCACATCCAGCGTCGGCCTGGAGTTTCGGGTCACGCCCGTGACCGCGCCGGTTTCCTCATCGGTCGTGAGCAGATCGTCCCCGGCCCAGGAGCGAATATTGTCCCGACGCAAACCGCCGGTGAGCACGATGCTATTGTCGAAGAAACGACTCTGCGTGGCGAGCGTGCCGCTCTCATTGATGCTGCGGCCCCAGTTCCAGTCGTCCCGCACGAACCCGCCTTGAAACGCTCCGCCGAAGGGAGAACCGCTGGGAAGACCCGTGACCGTTTGCGGAGTGAAGATGGGGTTGTCGCGGCCGAATGGGTTGCGAATGCCGCGCTCCGCTTCGTTCGGTGAAAACGGATCGATGTGATAAACGAGCGGGAGCACGCCGCGAAAATGATAGGGGTTCACGCGGTCCGGGTGGATGTTGCCGAAAGCGAAGTTCTCGTTTTCCCACTCGCTCTCGTTGCGGCTCAGCACCGCGAGCAGCATGTGGTCGCCAAACCGACCGAGATCGAGGTGATAGCTCGCGCTCAAACGCAGGTCTTCGCTCTCCGATTCCCAATCGTTGTAGGACGGGTCCGCGTAGGCCATGAGTTTGCCGACATTCGGATTCGCGATGGGACTCGCCAGATTGAGGGCGTTGCGCCCCTGCTCCGTCGGCACGTAGGGAATGCCCATCTTTTCCGCCAGCGCGGCGCCGGCATCACTGCCGATCGTGCCTTGATAAAGCCCGGCCGTGTCGAACGTCGGCAGCGTGGTGACCACATCGAAGAAAATATAATTCTGTCCGTAACCCTGCACCTGCTGGCGATAGCCGGAGGTCTTCGCGCGGTTCGCCGCAAATTCGATGTTGAGGTCCTCGCCAATGCGCTGCTCGACGGTGAGTCCCATCGTGGAATAGCGCGTGTCGGTAAACTGACCGGGACCAGCGATATTTCCCCAACGCGGAAAAACACGCTCGTCGTCGAACTGAGGCGGTGTGTTGAACCCAGTCTGGTTTTCGCTGCCCGAGGTGCGATACCACCGCGTGCCTTCGCCGCCGGTGCCCGCATAGATCACTTTGCCGGCGAGTGGACCGTCCATGATCGCGAGCCAGCCATCCTGGTGTTTGTTGCCGATGATGTGACCCGCGGTGCGGTTCTGCGGCCAGCCGGTGACCGGGTCGGGCGGCGCACCGTTGAACTGGGAATAGTAATCGTCGTCGGGCACGCTGCCGGGAGCCTGCGGAGTGCCGTAAGCCACGTGGTGGCGGCCCCAGACTTTCCAACTGAGCGTCGCGTCGTAAGGCAGGAACGGCCGCGCGCGATTCTGGTGAAGATCGCCGAACTCGCCGTTCAAGCGCACCGTGGTGTTGCGGGTCGCGCGCCACACCGCGTCAAATGCCGCGCGGTCCTGATCGTCCTCCTCGAACTCGTAATAGCCGTCCGCGCGTTGCGACATGAGGTTGACGCGAACGCCCACCTTGTTGTCGAGGAGCGGTTGGTTGAAATCCACGCCGGCGCGTCTCATGCCCCAGTCGCCGACGACCAGATTGACCGCGCCAAACATCCGATCGGTGCGCGCTTGTTTCGAGGTGATGTTCACCACGCCGCCGGGACCGCCGATGCCGAAAAGGATCGAGTTTGGACCGCGCGCCACGTCGATGCGGTCCATGTTGAACGTGTCGCCCGGGATGTCGGTCGTGAAATAATTTCGCGTGATCGTCGTATCGCGATAGCCGCGGATCTGGATGTTAAATGCATTTTGAATGAGTCCGTTGCCCGTGACGTCGCCCGCATGGTTGCCGGCGCCGACCGCGTATTCCATAGCACCTCTCAGATCGAGCGCGCCGATGTCGCTCAGAAATTCGCTCGTCATCACCGAGATGGATGCCGGCGTGTCGACCAGCGACGTGTTGATGCGGCTGCCCGCGAGCGTGTTCGTGGCGACATAGCCGCGGTCCGCTTCCGAGCGAACTTCGAAAGGCGACAGCACGATGGTTTCGTCGTCGGCTTCGCCGGTGGCGGTGGCGGAATCGGCCGCGAGTTGAGCGCGCGCCGTGGTGAACGAGAGCCCGGCAGCTGCACACAGCAGCCACGCGAGCCTGCGGGAGGTCAGGTGTTTCATAGGGGGAGGTATTCCGGTTTGCAGGACTAACCTTTGGGGTCCGGACGTCGTCCGGCATCTCGTTGGGAATCTGCTGCGGCCGATCTCGCAATCGATGGAACGGTCATCCCGGTGATCGTTGGCATTCGCGTGAGTCGCGAAAACGCCGCCCGTTTCGCGTGCAAAAAAGCCGGACCGGACGTGCGTCCGATCCGGCCAAGCGCCGTGGTGCTGAAAAGCGCGCGTTGCCTACGGAGCGATGCTCACGTCATCGAAATCGCCTCCGCGCAGCGCGATCACGAGATAACCGTAGCTGCCGTTCAGC
This sequence comes from Verrucomicrobiota bacterium, assembly GCA_023430565.1. Classification (GTDB taxonomy): domain Bacteria; phylum Verrucomicrobiota; class Verrucomicrobiia; order Opitutales; family Opitutaceae; genus Opitutus. The sequence goes on along the minus strand of JAEZAD010000062.1, from coordinate 76,980 downwards.
GCCACGTTCACGGACTTGGTGGTCCACGACGCCGCGCTGGTGTTCGCGATCGTATGCAACAGGGTGAGCGTATTGTTGCCGTCGAACTTGTTGATCGTGTTGCCGCTGTTGCCGCCATAGATGCGCACGCTCGACGCGCCGCCGCGGTATTTGAAGCTCACCTGCCGCGTGCCGGAACCGGGCCACGCGATCGCCTGCAGGCAGCCGTTGGTGTTCGCTGATCCGCCGACGGTGACGTAGTGGCTCGAGCCCGACGTCTGGTAGGTCGTATTCTGCGAACTCACGGAGCCGACGCGCCCGAACCATTTGTTCATCGTCCCGCCGCCGAGCGTGTAGGGGTTCGACATATCGAACAGCACCGTGGCCTGGTTCGGTTCGAAAGAACCATACGAAAGCAGATTCCCCGCGCCACCATCGTTGCTTGTGATGCTCACGGTGGCGGAATTCGGAGAGCCGGGCGTATAGCCGGATCCTGTGGCCACCGTGAGGATCACGGTCTCGGTCGGCTCGACCAGCGCATCGTCGATGACTGTCACGCTCACGACGGCCGTGCCGCCGGTGCCGATCGTCACGGTGGCAGGAAGCGATTGGTAATCGACCGCGTTGGACGCAGTGCCGGTGCGCGTGAGGTTGACCGTGATAGGCGACGACGGTGCGGGGCTCGCCGTCAGGGTAAAATGACCGCCGTTCGAAGGCTCACCCGCCGACGGATCGGTGGCGGCAATCGTCACCACCGGGGTCGCGCCGCCGCCCGGATACGCGTAGACACCGGTGATGGCCGGCTGGAGAAAACCTGCACGGATGTAGTTGATCGCTGCATACGCGGTAAGATCCCACGGCAGCGTGCCGAGCGCGCGATTGCGCAGCGTGTCGAGGTAGGCCGTCGTCGAGTTCGAGCCGCCGATCGACGCGTTGTAATCGCCCAGATCGTCGCCCGGGTGCGGCCAAGCGGGATTCGTCATGTCGAGCGAGGGATCCCAGTTGTAGGAGATGTTCGAGCCGAAATCCATGTTCTCGATTCCGTTGTAGGAGGCGTTGTTCCCGTTGTTGATCCGGTTGGCGACAATGTTGCCGTCGACCGATGCGCCCTGGATGAACGAGTCCTCCCAGATGCCCCACACTGCGTTCGTGCGCGGCCAGTTCGAATTCACGGTGCTCATCAGCCGGCCGTTCAACACGACGTTGTCATGCGCGAAATTCGGCCAGGTCTCGACGTCTGGATCGGTCGGCTCCCCCACGCCGCCAATGTTGAAACCGATCGCATTCAGCGCGAAAAGATTTCGATCGATCTCGCCGCCGGAGCGCGCCTGGAGTCCATGCGCGGCGCCGCGCGTGAGAATGTTGCCGCGCATGATGCCGCCCTGCGCATTGTCGTATTGGACGTAGATGTTGTGGTTATACTGGTTGGCGCCGGCATTCGCGACGACTTCGCTCCAGCCGTTGTGATCGAAGAAATTCTCCTCGATCAGGTAGCCGTTCACGCCCGACACATACATGCCCATCATCTTGGCGTCGGCGTTGAACGAGTTCTGCACCCACGCATCGAGCACGATATTACGCCGCACTTCGACGTCGGTATACGTGCCGCTGCCATAGCTCTGAATCACGATCTCGAGGAAGCGAATGCGACAGTCTTCGATCCGAAGATTCGCGCCGCCGCCGACAAACCGCATGGCAGTCGTGGAGGACGCGCCCGTGAAATCCGACGAGGCGGGGTCGCTGTTCGACTTGTAGATCTCGACGCCTTTGAACACCTGGAAATTCCGGACGGTGCCGCCGTGATCGATGAACTGATTCGTGATCTTTACCACCGGCCGCGCGCCGGAAGTCCCGTAATAGGAGAACACGATCGGTTCGTTCGCGTTGCGGCCGCTTTTCCACGCGCCGAGCCCGCTGCTCAACGTGAACGTATCGCCGCGGCGAAGCAGCAAATGATCCGGGTAGCCGTCGCGAATCAGGCTGTTGGCGGCGGCGATCGTCGCCTTTGGCGTCGAAGGCGAAAGGCCGTTGTTCGCGTCGCTCCCGGCATTGCTGACGTAGACGAGACGCGAATCCGCGCTCGGAGTGATTTGAGTCCATCCGTTGGTGTCCCGGGTGACGCCCGCCGAGGCGGACAAAGCCGAGGCCAAAAGCCCGGCGAGAACTGCGCACGATTTGAGGCCCATGCGCGAGGCCCAGAGCAGCGAATTCATGTGCTACCGATTTCTGTTGGGTTGGGGAAAGACACCCGCCGCCCTCTTAAACGAGAGCCAGCTGCAATGTCCCAACACCCGTGCGAGGCGCTTTTCCCCACGCAACGAAGGATGTGAGTCATCTCGGTGAACCCCTGCAGGATCCTGCTGCACGTCACGCCCCATACACGAAACAGGCGCCGGTCTTTCGATCGGCGCCGTCCCCTGCCCTGCGACATTCTTCCCTTCGCTATGGGCTGACGTTCACGTTGTCGAAGACCGCGGTGCAGAGTTCGCTGCTGGTATTGCTCGTCACGGCAAGCCCGATACGCACGTCCGCCGGCATTGCGATCGTGGTCGAGCCCACCTGCGTCCAGTTGCTGCCATCGCTCGACCGATACGCCGTGAACGTATTGCCGCTGCGCACCAGACGCACCCACAGCGGAGCCGTCGCCGCGCCACCTGGCGCATAGCCGCTGTTGCCCGGACTGGCCGCACGATAGATGAATTCCGCGGCGTTGTTCGGGATGATCTCCATTAGTGCGTGCGTCGAGTTCGCCTCGAGGTTCGCGCGGATCATCACTCCGGCCTTCGCATCCGTGCTCGTCGGTTCGATGCTCACCACCCGCGCAACGATCTCGCAATCGCCGGTCGCGCTTTGATGCACAAAGTGGAACTGGTCCGTTCCGCCCCAGATATCGGCGCCCGATCCTTCCACCGTGAACGTGCCCGCCTGATAACTCACGGAGCCGGCGAACGGAACGTTGCCCACGTCGTCGCTCTGCCACGCGGCAGGCAGGTCGTCTTCGTTGTCGTCGATCGTCACTTCGGCGGAACCCGGCTCTCCGATCGTATAAAGCGCGCCCGGTGCGAGCGCAATTGTCACGGTTTCGTTTCCCTCGAGCACATCATCGTCCGTGGGGATGATGTCGATCGTTGCGGTGCCGGTGGTGCCGACATTGATGCTGGTGGGAATGTTGGCGTAGTCCGTTCCACTCACAGCCGTGCCGCCAATCGTGAGCTTCACGGCGAGCGGGCTGCGCGGCGCTGGATCGGCGATGAGCGCAAACTGGCCGCCATCGCCACCCTCTCCTGCCGCGGCATCACTCGCGACAATCGTGAGCTGCGGCGTGTCGTCAGCTATCGAAACCACGGCCGAGGCAGCTTGCGGATCGACGAGGTATTTCTTCCCCGGCGACAGCTCGACGACGACCGACTCCGTCGCCTCGATCAACGCGTCTTCCTTGATGCGGATTCCAATTGTCGTTTCACCGCTGCGGTCGATCTTCACCTTTTTCTTTAGCTTGTGGTAGTCCGTCCCGTTTTCCGCGGTTCCCGACACGTCGATTTCGACTTGAATCGGGTGACTCGGCGCCGGCGTCGCTGTGACGGTGAATTCGCCATCATCATCCGGTTCGCCTGCGGCCGCGTCGCTTGCTACGATGCGGATGATCGACATCCCCGCCGAGTCGTCGTCGGCGATCATCACTGTCGCCGTCGCGGAGCCCCCGACAGAGTAGCCTTCTCCGCCCATCAACGTCACGACGACGCTTTCCGGCACTTCGGGAATCGAATCGTTGATTACTTCGACCGCGATCGTGCCGGTTCCGCCCGCTCCGATCGTCACGGTTGGCGGAATCGCCGTGTAGTCGCTCCCGTTGGAAGCGAGGCCGGCGATCGCGAGATTGACGGTGATCGGCGACTCCGGTGCCGGCAACGCCGTCACGGTAAACGCCCCCGGATTCCCCGGCTCACCCGCTACGGCGTCGGTCGCCGCGATTGTGATCACCGGGATTGGACTTCCCTCGTAACCATAATAGCCCGCGACGGCCGGACGGTTGAATCCCGCGCGGATGTAGTTGATGGCTGCATACGCCGTCATGTCCCACGAGAGCACGTGCGGCGGTCGCTCGCGCAGCCAAGTGAGATAAGCGGTCGTCGAGTCGCTCCCGTCCACGGACGCGTAGTAGTCACCCAAGTCGGCGTCGGGATGAGGCCATGCGGCGGGATCGAAGCTGTCGAAGGCAGGATCCCATTCGTAGGAAATGTTGTCCCCGAAATTCATGTTCTCGTAGCCCTCGAACGCCGCGTTCGAACCGTCGCTCACCCGGTTCGCGACGATGTTGTCATCCACCCACACGTCAGTGATGAACCCCGGCACCGAAATTCCCCAGACCGCCGCCGTCCGCGGATAGTCCAGATCCGACGGATGCATCGTGCGACCGTTGAGAATGACGTTCTCCAATGCGGCATTAGGGAACTCCTGCACTTCCGGGTAGGTGGGCGCTGCGACTCCGCCAACGTTCACTGACACGGCATTGAGGACGAACAGATTTCGCTCCACCACCCCACCCGACCGCGCCTGCAATCCGTGGGCCGCTCCGCGCGCAAAGATATTCCCGCGCATCACTCCGCCCGCGCGGTTGTCATATTGGATATAGGCGTTGTGATTGAACATGTTCGCTCCTGCCCCGGGCACGGTCTCGCTCCACCCGTTGTGGTCGAAGAAATTCTCCTCGATCAAATACCCGGCCACCTCGCTCATGAAGAGCCCCTGGATCCGCGCGCCTCCGTTCGTGAACGAACCGTGCACCCACGTATCCAGAATAATGTTTCGCCGAAGCCGCACGTCCGTGTAGAGACCCGCGTCGTAGCTCTGCACCACGATGCCGAGAAACCGAAACCGGCAGTCCTCGATCAGCAGGTTTGCGCCGCCGCCCACGAAGCGCATGCCTTCGGTTGCGCTCACATTTTCGAAGTCGGGCGAGGCCGGATCGCTGTTCGATTTGTAGAAATCCAGTCCGATGAACGCCTGGTAGTTTCGGGTCTGCCCATTGTGATCGATGAAGCGGTCCGGCACCTCGATCACCGGCCGGGCGCCTGCCCCATACGCCGCCAACACAACCGGCTCGCTCGCGCTGCGGCCATTCTTCCAGCGGTAAAGCGTGCTCCCGTCCGCCGCGAATGTATCCCCGCGCTGCAGCAGCAGATGATCCGGAAAGCCGTCGCGGATCAGCACGTCACCTCCGGCAATCGTCGCTTTCGGTGTCTCCGGCGAGAGACCATCGTTGGCGTCGCTTCCTTCCGAACTGCTGACATACACCACGCGCGAATCCTGGCTGGGCGTGATCACCGTCCAGCCGTAAGGGTCGACCGTTACCGCCGCCGTCGCAACGACAGGCACGCAGCTCAGGAGCAATTGCGGGAGACGACAAAGCCGCGCACTCCGCGCGGCCCATCGGGCTAATACACTTTGTTTATGTGCCGGGCTCGAATCGGTGGCCATTTTGGGACGGGTTGGGGGTTGAGGTTCGTTGCTGCCGGGTTTCGGCGCATCGTCGCGGAGAGCCACGATGCGACCGCGCGTATCGAGCTTCCATGGCGGCGCGCGGCAATGGCCGCTGTCACTCATCCCGGTGAGCGAGCCTTTGTGCGACTACCGCGAAAGTTCCGCTCGGTGCTCGATCGCTGCTTCCGTCGAGGAACGGTGCAGCGGGCACGTGAAGCGGTAATACCCGGAGCTCACTTCGATCGACGTCGATTGTTCATCGCTCGTCGTCGATTCGACTCCGTCCACCTGCGTCAGCTCGCGTCCACTTTCACGAATCGCGCTTTCTTCAGCGGTGGGCAGGCAGATGACGGCGTGCGTGTTTGGCGGCACCGCCACGTTCAATTCGAATCGCTGTCCCGCGCGCCGCCATGCGACCTCGATCCGCCCGTGAACGCTTTCGAAGTGACCTTTTGCGGAATCGAGCCCGGGGCGATCCAGCAGTCCTGGCCGCACCGTGAACCGCTTGAAACCAACCCCGCGCTCATCCGGCCGCACGCCCAGAACACCGTGCAAGAACCACGCGCCAACGAAAAGAAACGAGCTGTGCAGCAACGAGTCGGCGCTCGTGCCCCAGGCTTCCCAAAATGTCGTTGCGCCGCTCCGCAGCATCGCGCCCCAGCCCGGCGGATCCACGCGGTTCACCATCGCGTGGATCAAGTCGTCGCGGCCCTCCTCCATCAGCAGCTGGAATAACATCGATCCGCCGGTGATGCCCGCGTGGATATGCCCGCCCCGCACCACGAGAATCTCGTGCTCCAAACGCTTCCACACCGCCGCCCGCAACTCCGCCGGAGGCAGACCCACTTTCAATGCCATCGCCAGATACGCCTGAAACCCGTTCACGTAGCTCGCGTCCGAGGGATTGAAGAATTCCGCGTGCACCGCCTGCCGGACGTCGTCCGCTCGCGCCGTCCACGCGTGGCGGAGATCGGGCCTTCCGACGATTCCCGCGATCTCCGCTGCCACCTGCAGGTTGTAGATCCAGGTGCAGTTGTTGAAAAAAAGCGTCTCACGCGTGTCCCCGTTCACGTCCTGCGCATCGGGCCACATCCAGTCGCCCAAAAAATCCCACAGTCCGCCGTAGCGCTCGAGCAGCCGCCCTTCGGACTTCGTTTCCAGGAAAGCCAGCCAACGCTCGATGGTCGCGAAATTGTCCCGCAGGATTCGCTCGTCGCCATAACGTCGATACACCTCCCACGGCAGGTAAACGCAGAACCCGCTCCACGCCGGGCCGCCTCCACCCCAGTAGGTCGGTGCGGTGTAGGGCAAGTTCCCTTCCTCGGCTCCGTCCGCGCCCGCCTGCCCCGCCGGAATGCCCATGCCCCACGTCGGCCGGCGCCCTTGCACATCCCGCCAGTCCTCCGACCACTTCGTGTAGAACGCCCCCAGCCGATACGCGCTCAGTCCCGTCAACGTCGTCGCATACGCATCGCCGCCATAACCCATCCGCTCGCGATGCGGACAATCCACCACGTAGCCGCCCAGGGTGAGATTCTCGAAGGTCCACAACGCCGTCTCGTAGATATCGTTCAATAACGTCGAAGAACACGAAAACTCCGCCGCGCGCGCATAGGCCGGCCGCACCAGCCAGCCACGCAGGTCGTCGAGCCGCGGAATTTCGCGCAGTCCGCTCACGGTCACCCAGCGGCCCACACCATAATTGAAGCGATTGCGAAACACGCCTTCGCCCGCCGGCCCCACGATGTAGGCGCTGTGCAAGCCGTGCGTCATCGGCCGGTCAGGCCTTTCCGAATACTGAATCTCGATGCGGTCGCCGGGCGTGCCGCGAATTTTCAGCTCGATCCAGCCGGAAACATTGCGTCCCAAATCGAATCGAAACGCGTCGCCGACGCGCTGCACTGCCACGGGCCGCAGTTCCGTGACGCACGTATTCGGTTCCGCCCGGTCCGAAGAAACGGCGATTCTTGGCGTGAACTCCGCCGCCGCGCGCCAGCTGCCGTCGTCGAGCGTGTCGTCGGCCCAGTTGGGAATCTCCCGGTTCGCATCGTAACACTCGCCGCCGAAATCCTTGAAATCCCACGACCCGAGCAGCGTGCTCGGACTCGGATGCGTTCGCCAATGGCGATCGGTGACGACACAGCACGCCTGGCCCGTTTCGACATCGATATCGAACTGCCCGAGCACGAGCGGAGCCCGCGGCTTTTCCGGTGTGACGAACTTCGAAAAAATCGACCAGCCCGTGCCGAGCCAGATCCCGATCACGTTCGTCCCCGCTCGCAGCAACGGCCCGATCTCATAGGCGACATAGCGCGCGCGCTTTGTATTGTCGGTCACATTGGGCACCAGCACCGCGTCGCTCGCCCTCCTTCCGTTCACATAGAGTTCGTGAAAACCGATCGACGCAACGAACGCCGTGCCGCGCGTCGGCTGCCCTTCGATGTGAAACGACCGTCTCAGCCACGCATCCGGCAGGGTGTTCGGCACGGGTTCCGCGGGGTTCCCTTTTTCCAATGACTCGCCAGTGCCGATCCATTGCCCTCTCCATTCGTTCGTCGCGAGCAGACCCATTGTCCAACACGCCGGCTCGCTCCACTCCGACCAGTCGCCGGAGCCAGTGCGACAGCGGACGCACCACCAGCAGCGCGCGCGCGATTTCAGCCGCGCGCCGGCATACGTGATGTGCGCCGTCTCGTCCGAGCCCACCTCGCCTGAATTCCACAGGTCGGCGGCATCGACATTAAGACGCGTCGCGTCGCTCGCGACGAGCACCTGATACGCCGCCTGGCGCAGTCCGCGTGCTGACGGCGAGAGCGATACCAGCTCCCAGCTGAGCCGGGGGGCCGGCGTGTCCACGCCCAAGGGATTCACACGATACTCCGTCCGGAGTTCCGTCGGCCGAAAGGCAGCGCGCATGTCAGGAAATCGAATACGCCTCGGCGGCGAGTTGCACCGGCGCAGACTCGGTCGTGGAGCACGCGATGCTCAACAAACCCGTCGGCGCGATTTCGCCCGCCGCGATTTCGCCCACGGCCCACGACAACCCGCTCCAGATTGCCAGGTCGTAGTTCACGCGCACCGGGATGGTCCGCGCATTCTGCCGCACCTCGATCCGAAGGATTTTTGCCAGCGTCACGCCGTCGGGCGGCGGTCCGCCTGAACTGCGCAACGCTCCGCCGCCGCGTGTTTGCCGCACGATGACGCGGAGCCCCATTCCCTCCGGCGGCCGCTCGATATTGGCCACGACTTTGTTGCCGCCCGCCGCTTCGAAGGCCGCCGCGATCCGCTCGATCGATTGGGGGATGGAGACGTCCTGCTCCTTGCCGAGCGTGAACGCTTCCGTCGCATACTTTCCGCTCGCCACCATCGCCAGTTGCTCGGGGCCCAGGGTGAGTTCCTTCCCCGCGAGTTCCGGCTCAAAACCTGCGTCGCTGAACAACAGCCGTTCGCTGGCCGCAGGTAGCGCGATCGTGCGCGCCGTCGGTGCGGGATTCACCACGGTGAACACGTCACCGTCATCCCGGTGCGCCCAAAAACCATACGGCTCCCCTTCTCCGGGGACCGCGCCAAACGTCGTCCAGCGCGCCAGGTGCTGCAGTTCGAAAAAGAACCGTTGCGCTTTCGCGAACCACCGCGCGTCCGTATCTGCGAGCAGATCGAGATTGCCGTAGTAGGTGTTCGCCCAGCCCCCGCGCGCGAGCGACAACACGAGCATGCCGCGCCAGGCCTGTTTGCGGCGACCGTAGCAGGTGCCGGTCGTCCCGATCATGAAACCGGAGTTATCGATGCGCGACAGCGGATAGCCGTTGGCTTCGAAGTAGCGGACCATGTGGTCCGAATAAATGTCCTTCGACCGCCAGAAATTCGCGCACGGCACATCCGCCGGCCGCGGGTCCCCACAATACACCGCGTCAAAAACATCGAGCCACCGCGTGTCGATCGAACGGCGGATCGGCCCGCTCGTGCCCGCCATCGGCGGTGTCGCCCCCGCTTCGATCAGCCCGTTGTAGGCGAGCAGCTTCACGTCGGGGTTCCGCTCGCGAAACAACTGCAACGCCGTCCGCAGCGCTTCCGCGTTGCGCCGGCGGATCTCACTCGGAAGGCAGGTGCGTTGGATCTCCGGCGGCGCGGCGTCGAGATCGGCGAAGTCGAATTTGAACAGGCCAATACCGCGGTCCACCCACGCCTGCAGCGCCGTCATGAAGTCCGGCATGAATCCGCCGTGAAACATGCACGCACTCTCCCCCGACGGAGTCAGCGAGTCGCGCCATGCCGGCACGGGATTGAGATGCCGGAAGATCGGGGTCGCCAGTGCGTTCGTCGCCACCCACAGGCCGGGCAACACCGCGTTGTCGTGACACGCCCGGATCCACCGCTCGCCGCCCGCGACGCTCCAGTAACGGCGATCCCAGGTCCGATAGCCGCCATCCGGATCGAACCAGAATGCATCCATCAAATAATAATCCATTCGCACGCCGTGCCGCTTCAGCCGCAGCAGGTGATCGAGCTGTCCAAACGCGAGCTCCTCGGTCAGCGGCACGGCGTCCGAAAGCAGGTCGTAGGCGGCCCAGTTGATGTAGATGGAGACGGGCTCGGGAAATCCGGGTGAAGGCATGGCAACAAGTCCGCCGCTCGCGCGAGTCATCCGCGGCGGAGGCACGCGCCACGTTTGCCATACGGCATGCCCTCCGGGCAAACGGCGCGGCGGTCATTCCGGTGAGCGCCGCGTATCCGCCATTCCATGACCTAAACGTGCGCGCCCGCCATCGTGCCCACGCGATCGGGCAACGTGCTGCCTTCGACCCAGTTCGGCTCCAGCAGCAGGCAATGCTGCACCGGGGGCACGCCGAATTGGTTCTCATGCATCTGGCTGATCAGAAAATCCACCGCCGAACGCGCGACTTGCGGATGTTGCACGCTCATCCCCGTGAACGGTTCGCTCGGCCAGACATTCAGGCAGGCGAAGGCGATGTCCTCCGGCACGCGATAGCCTGCCTCGATCAACCAGTGATAAACACGATTGATGAATCCGATGATCACATTGGGCCGGTGTTGTTTCACCCACCGCAGGAACGCCGCCTTGTCGTTGGGATCGCTTTGCAGGATCGGGATGTGCCGCGCCACCGGCACCAGTTCGCTCTGCTCGACCATGCACGCGCCCAGCCGGCTGTGATCGTCGAGCGCCACGGGCGTGTGTCGAAACATCGCCGCGCCGATCCGCGTGTAACCGCGCGCCACCACCTGCTGCCAGACCCGCCGCGTGCCTTCGAAGATATCCGGCGCCACTACGTGAAACGGCGCCCGCGCCCAGCCGAACGAACAGCAGACGACCGTGAAACGATTCCACTCCGCGCCGTTGAGCCGGGCGTCAGCCCCCTGCGGCATGTAGGGCAGGATCACGCCTTGGATGCCGCGATTGTAGAGCACGTCGCTCGCCCGCTGCATGCTGCGATATTCGGCGAGATCGAACTCCATCAATCGATACCCGCGCTGCTCCGCGCGTTCGCAGGCCGCCGCCAGCTGGCTCCTTTGCTGGTCGTAGGCGTCGGCATTGCTGCGCTCCACGAGGTAGGCCAGCGTCGCGCCCGTGTCCGCCTCGTAGCGCGCCCACCGATGTTTCGCCAGCATCGCGAGCGCCGGATCCGGCCGGTAACCCATGCTTTCCGCGAGGCTGCAAATCTGTCGTCGCGTCTCTTCGGGGATGCGCGGATTGCCGCGAAGCGCCAGCGACACCGTCGACTTGTCGCAACCGAAGCGAAGCGCGATGTCCTTGTGAGTGATCCGAACCGCCTCCGACATAGATGCGTGCGCACTATGCGCGGCGCGTCGGCCGGCGCAAATGTAAGCTGACCCGCGCTCGGTCATCTGGATGAGCGCCCGCTCCGGGTCATCGAGATGATCGGCACGCTCTTTGACGTTCATTCAGCCCGGGCGTTTCTCCGAACGCGACAGGCGCAGCATCGCGCCCCCGCGACCGCTGTCGCTCGCCCCCACCCTAACCGTAAGGAAGCAGAAATCATCATGACATTCCTGGCTCCCCCCTCCCGCGTCTCCAGCCTGCTCCTGGCTTCGACCGTGCTCACGTTGACCGCCCCCGCGCAATCCACCTCGCGACGCCCGGCTCCGCCAGCGGACGACACGATCGTGGAACTTTCCCCCTTTCTCGTCGAAGCCGACCGCGACGCGGGCTACCGGAAATTCAGCACCGCCACCGCCACGCGGGTCGGCGTCAGCATCGCCGAAACACCCCTCAACATTCAGGTGATCTCGCGCGAGTTTCTCGACGACCTCGCGATCGACAGCCTCAACGCCGCCTTCGACTACTCCGCCGGTGTGAAGTCGAGCTACGACTTCAGCATCTTCAACACCGGCAACGTCCGCATTCGCGGCATGCCCACCGACGTGATCTACCGCGACGGTTTTCGCAAATACGCCAACACCCACCTCGACGGCGTCGACCGCGTCGAAGTCGTGAAAGGCCCCGCGTCCCTCTTCTTCGGCCGCGCCGAACCCGGCGGCATCATCAACTACACGAGCAAGAAGCCGCAGTTCACGTCCGCGACCTTGCTTCAGGTCACCGGCGGGGGCGACGCCTACTACAAGGGCCTGATCGATCACCAGGGAGTCGTCGCGAATCAAAAGCTTGGATACCGCGTCGTCGCGTCGAAGCGCGACAGCGACGACTGGCTCCAATACACGCATTGGGACGAAACGTTCTTTCAGGGCGGCGTCTCCTTCCGGCCCACCCACCGGCTCACGTTCAACGTGAGCTACGAATACGCCGACCAGCAACGCGACGGCGGACCCGTGCCGGCGCTCGTCGCAAATCTGGATTACCTCGCCGATTGGGAGGCCGGCCGCCTCCAGCCCTCGCAACTCATGCCCGGCCTCCCCGAACTGTATTACGAGGAATGGCAGCCGCGGCAATTTGCCGAGACCGGCCTGTTCCCAAGTGAATACACCGGCTACTGGTTCCCCCGCGGCTACAACTGGAACCGCAACGGCCGCGGGTCGTTCGAGAACGGCAAGTCCCGTGTGCTCGACTTGCAAATGCTCTGGACGATCGTCGATCGTCTCGACTTCCGCGTCGCCTACAGTCGGCAGCAGTCGGACTACGAGACGTCCTGGTTCATCAACCAGGACCCGCACCAAAGCCCCAACAACTTCAACAACGCCGCTCCCACGCCGACCTACGTCAACTACGGCTTTCTCGTCGCACCGGCGTGGCGCACCGACCAGGGCTTTGTCGTGCCCGGCTCGCAGGCCGACGTAAACAAGGTCGATTCCATCCAGGCCGACCTCACCTACAGCTTCGACGCGCTGGGCGCGAAACACACGTTCGTCGTCTCCGGCGAATACGTGAATGACGAGCACCGCCAATATGGTTTCGAACTGAACGAGGCCGCCTTTGTCGCCGCCGGTGGCATCGTCGGCACATTCGACGATCCCGGCATTCCGAACTGGGCGTTCTTCCCCGGCGCGTTCGGCACGATGTATCGCGACGTCACCGATCCGAATTTCGTCCCGCCGAACTTCCGCTCGTTCATCACCGGGCGCAGCGACCTCGTGAACGTCGGCAGCTCCAGCGAGTCCAATGAGAAAGCCGTCAGCGGTAGCTACCAGGGCTCGTATCTCGACGGTCGACTGCGGGTCCTGGGCGGCGCGCGTTATACCGAGTTCGCCACCGTCCCGCTCGACAACGACGGCCGCCAACTCGCCAGCCCCGGCTGGACAAAATCCTCCGCCACCACCCCCACCGTCGGCGCCAATTTCTACGTCACGCCTTCGACGATCGTCTACGCAAGCTACAGCAAAAGCTTCAAGGCGATCACGACGCGCAATCCCACCTTCGTGAATGTTTTCAATGGCGACACCGTCGGCGGCGACAAGCTCGACAACGAGGAAGGCGAAGGCATGGAGTTCGGCGTCAAAGTGCAGGCGCTCGATCAACGCCTCACCGGCACCGTGTCGATCTTCCGGCTCGATCGCAGCGGCGTCGTGTTAAGCGATGCTCTCACGAACCGCCAGCTCGAGGATGAGACGCTCGCGGGCACCGCGCAGTGGGTCGATTCCCAAACCGGCTCCGTCGCCGACTACAATCTCAGTCGCAACTCCGGCCTGCACCGCGTCGAAGGCGCCGAGTTCGATCTCATCTGGACGCCCACGCCGAATCTCCAACTCCTCGCCGGCTACTCCAATTTCTGGACGCGCGATGTCCTCACCGACGATCCGACCGTGATCAACGTCGTCAACGGCGGCCTCTACGACCCGCAATACAACGACGGCCGCGATTTCAACTGGCACACGCTCGCCCAGGTGCCGGAGCATCTCTTCAGCTTCTGGGGCAAATACACGCTCGCCGACGGCCGACTCGATGGCTTGAGCGTTGGCTTTGGCGGCAACTACGAGAGCGAGTCCCCCGGCGATCAATCGCGCAACCGTGGCTGGGTCGCGGGCAACTTTTGGAAGTTCGACGCGATGCTCGCCTACCAAACCGAGGTGTTCAGTCGCCGCACGACGTTTCAGCTCAACGTGAGCAACCTCTTCGATCGAAAGTATATCACCGGCTCCTTCGGCCTTGCGCCGGCGCGTATCTGGCGCCTCTCCGCTCGGGTCGAATTCTGAGTTCACAAAGAAGCCGAAAGTGAAGCCCGGCGTCCGCATCGGGCTTGACGTTCCGTTCTCCCATCCGGCTCCCGGCAAAATTTCGTGCCGCAATCCATGAAACTCCTCCTTCCCTTCCTTCTTCTCGCGATGTCATCCTCCGCCTCCGCCGCCGATTCGGCCGACCCGCCCGTCGTCTGGAACACCCCCGAGCGCGACCCGTTCCCCGGTCTCGTCCACGGAAGTTTCCGCAGCAACGCGATCGGCGCGGAAATCGGTTACAACGTGTATTTGCCTTCCGGTTACGCCGAAAGCGACATCCGTTACCCGGTCATCTACTTCCTCCACGGCTCCGGTGGAAACGAGAACTCCGATGCGGCCGGCTTCGCTGGCTTGGTCGCGAAGTTCATCGAGCAGGGCACGATTTCTCCGGTTATCTGTGTCTTTCCGAACGGCGGACCGCGGAGCGGTTATCGCGATCGACCCGAAACGAAATCGATGGTCGAAACGATGATCGTGCACGAACTCGTTCCGCTCATCGACCGCACCTATCGCACACGCGCGGAGCGCAAGGCCCGCACGATCGTCGGATTTTCCATGGGTGCCGGCGGCGCCGTTCGGTTTGCGCTGAAATATCCCGATCACTTCTCCGCCGCCGGCGCGTGGGCCGGCGCCTTCACCTACCGCAGCCGACCCGAGAACACGTTGCCCGCCGACTATGCCGTCGCCGCGCTCGCGCCACTCGCGTCGCATGTTCGCCTGCTGCTGATCGTCGGCACGAATGACCTCACGCTTCCCTCGCACACGCCCTTCCTGGCGAACCTGCTCGAAGCGAAGTTCCCGTTCGAGTTCGAGCTTCTCGCCGACGTCGAGCACGACCCCGGCGCTTACTACACGCACTCGGGCGAGAAGATGCTGCGGTTCCTCACCGCAAGCTTCTGAAAGCGAGTGACCGACCGGTAGGGGGAGCCGTCCCCTCACGTCTTCGCCTTCGCATCGCCAAATTCCAATCGCGCGTGCGCGATCACCCGCCCGCGCTTCACCTCGCGCGCAAAATACGCCACGAGCACAAACGCCACCGCTGCCGCGCCCCCCTGCCAAAGAAACGCGCTCGAATAATCATACGCGCTTTTGCCCGCCGTGCCGAACACGTGCGTGAATCCCTGCACCCAAAGGCCCGCTCCGTTGATCAAAAGAAAATTCGCCAGCCCGCCCACAAACGAGAACCCCGCCCCCGCCGTCCCATAGCTGCTGCTCGGCAGGTAGTCGTAAACCAGCGGTCCCCACAGCACCATGATCAGCGACATCGTGCCTTCGCTCAAAATCGCGAACGCCAGCAGCGCTGGAAACGAGAGCGTATAATCCGTTCCGAAACGCACCACGACCCAAAGCACGAGATTCACCACCACCGGCACGACGAGTGCGAAGTGGAACAGCTTCAAGCGCGGTAACCGGTCCGCCAGATACCCCCAGACCGGCACAAAGAGCGCCATGTTGACCACCCCGATCGCCGCCGCGGACCAGCCGATCTGCTGCCGCGAAAATCCCAGCTGCTCCGTCGTGAAAAGCGTCACAAACGCGCCAAACGACGACGCCATGAACGAGCCGATTCCCGCGATCACCAGATACGGGCTCACGTAGAGCAGATACACCATCCATTGCTGGCGGTTGCCGAACACGTCGCGAAAGAATCCCCGCACCGAAAACCGCTCGCGCCGGATGCTCTCGGGCGGCGGCGTCTCGCGGACCTTCAACGCCAGGAACAACGATGCCGCCAGCACCGCCGCGCTTCCGACCCAGTAGATCGCGCGTTCGCCGTCGAGGTGCAGCCACCGGTTCAGGCGGCCGAGGTCGTAGTCGCGGTCGAATTGCGCGAGCATCACGCCGTTGAAGAACAGCCCCGTCATGTTCTGCATGATGCTGCGCATCGTCGATGCGCGTCCCCGCTGCGACGGCGGGATGACTTCGTTGTAGAGCGGCTCGTAGGGCGAGCCCACGTCGGAGCAAAACTGGAAAATGATGATGAGCGCCGCGAGAGTCCACACGTTGTCCGCGAGCGGCACGAAGAACATGGCGATCGCGCCGCCCGTCCATCCCGCAATCAACAGCGGTCGCCGCCGGCCCCACCGCGTCCACATCCGATCGCTCATGTAGGACGCCCACGCGCTCACGAGAAACACCATCGCGAAATTGATGCTGCTCAACAGCGCCACGAGCGCGGGACTCTCGACGAGCTTGCGAATCGTGAACGCCAGCGGCGCACCGCCGCAGTTGCCGAAATATGTCAGCGACGCCCACGGGAAAATCATCCACGCGACCCAGCTCCACGGCACCCGCGCGTGATGTGTTTCGATCTTCTTCATTCCTTCAGCTCGAACGTCAGAAGTTCGCGCCGCGCAAACCGTCCCGCATCCAGTTTGGAAAAATCGAGTCGCGCCGCAGGTCCTCCCGCCACCGCACTCACGTCCAGCGACGTGCCGCCGCGCAACACCAGCTCCGCCACCATCTGCGCGATGCCCGCATGGCACGTGATGCCGTGGCCGTTGAGCCCGACCGCGTGAAAAAGATTCTGCTTTCGCCCGTCCCGCGAAACGATCGGAAATCCGTCCTCGGTCGTCCCATACACGCAGCACCAGCCGTTCAGGAATGTCGTTTTTGGCAAGCGCCAGAAACGCCGCGCCACCTGCTCGACCGCGCCCGGAAAGTCCGCGTCGTTCACCTTGTTCACGAAATCCGGATCGACCGTGAAACCCGGTTTCGTCGTGTGATGATGCTGTCCAAACAGCATCGTGTCCCCCATCTCGCCGCGGCACCAAACGCCCTCGCCGTTCACTTCCTGCGGGAGCGGCGTGAGCGGCGCACGCTCCGCGCCGTCGTCAAACGCCGTCGCCACGCACACCTGGATTCGCTGCGGCGTCAGCGCCAGCTCGCTGCCCGCCAGCGCCGCGATCTTGGCGCCCCACGGCCCGCCGGCGTTGAGCACCGTGCCAACGCTCCACGCGCCGCGCCGCGTCACCAACGTATCGATCCGCTCGGAGGTCCCGCGCATCTGCAGCACCGGCGTGTTGCGCATCACCGTCACACGTCCGGTCTCCACCGCGAGCTTTTCATAAACCGCCGTCAACGCCGTCGGGTCGATGTAGCCTTGGTTCGGATAATATATCCCGCCGCGCACGTTCTGCTTCACGATCCATGGAAACCGCCGCACAAGTTCCGCTGAAGAAAGGAACTCCTGCTCGTAGATGCCGTTCGGCTGTCCGCCAAACCGGCGCGCATACGCATCCGGTTCGGGCGGAAACCTTTTTTCTCCGTAAAGCACGAGCAGCGTTCCCCACGGTTGAAACCCAAAGTCGTGTTCGCGACGCAGCGCCTGCACGCGCGCAAACCCAAGGAGCGTCAGATACGCGTAGATCTCGCCCATGTCATGCAGACAAATCACGCCCGCCGAACCGCCGGTGGTGCCTGACGCGGGCAATTGCTTGTCGAACACCACGACGTTTTGCGCGCCCTCTCGCGCCAGCTCGTAAGCGCAACTCATCCCAATGATGCCGCCGCCGATGATCGCGATGTCCGCCGTGCGCGCCTGCGTGGGATGACCGGGTGCATTCATGATGAGAGCGCGATGAGACTCAGCCAAGGCTCGAGACCGCCTGCCCGTGAATCCTTCGCGGGCCTCGCCGCGCCTTCACGTCCGCAATCGCCGCACACACCATCGCCAGGCTGCGCACATTGTCCTGCGCCGAGGTCTCCGGCAGCTGCCCGCCGCGCACGCAATCCACGAATTCCTTGATCACGCTAAGGTGCGACTCGTCCCGGCCGGGCACCGCGTGCACCGGAAACGTCTTCATCTCCACTTCGCTGCGGAAATCTCCCGCGCGCGACACGATCTCCGCCGTGATCCTTTCCGCGCCGTCCCACACCAGCGTGCCCTTCGTTCCGCAGAACCGCCAGAGTCCGTTTCCCGTCGTCGCCTGGCCTTCCGCACACCAGCTGCCGCGATAACTGAAGATCAGGTCGCTCGCGAACTGGAACGTCGCGAACGCATTCGCACCATGACGATACCACGAGCCCGCCGGATTCCACTCGCAGCAATCCACGCGCGCCGGCTCGTCGGCGCCGAAAAACCGGGCCAGGTCGAAATGATGAATCGCCATCTCCAGCAGCAATGGATGCTCCATCGTGTCGCGGAAATTCCCGAAGTGCAGCGCATCGAAATAATCGCACGTCATCGTCGTGACATGCCCGATCAATCCCGACGCCAGCACCTCGCGCACCGTGCGCGGCGCCGCGCGATAACGGTAGTTCTGTGCCACCGCGAGCAGCCGCTGCGCCTTCGCCGCTTCGTCCACCAGGTCCCGCCCTTGCGCGAGCGTCGCCGCGAGCGGCTTCTCCGTCAGCACGTGAACCCCCGCTCGCAGCGCCGCACGCGTGACCGCATGATGCGCCTCCGGCAGCGTGCAGTTGAACACAATGTCCGGATCCAGCTCCGCGATCGCCGCCCCCGCATCGGTCCCAACCTTCGCGCCCGGTGCAAACTCGTCCCGCCTCGCGCGCGCGGCATCCGCGTTCACATCGACGCACGCCACCAACTCCAACTCCGACACCTGCGCCGCCGACTGCAACCACACCGCCGCGATGCTGCCGCAGCCGACCTGAACAACTCGCAGTCGCTTCGTCATGCCGTCCACCTGAGCTCCTTTTTGACGACCGCCCAGCGTCCCGCCATCTGCTCGTTGAAAAGGAACGGTTCGAAGCCGAGCTGCAGGTAAACCTTGATCGCCGGCAGCCGGTGGTCGTCGGTTTTCAAATACACGCGCCGATATCCCGCCGCCAGAAATCGCCGCACCACCGCCGCCGTCGCCGCCCGTCCGAGCCCCTGCCCGGCATGCTCCGGCAATGCCGCCACGAACGACAGCTCCCCGCCTTCGGGATGCCGTTCGTTCGGCGCATGATTCGCGTTGGCCGTTGCCACGATCGCGCCCGTCGGCCGGTGCTCGATCACGAAAAAACCGCCCGGCAACACGCCGCGGCGATGCGCCTCGATCCGCTCCGCCGGCCATTCGCCAAACCCCGTCGCCTCCATCAACCGGCTCAACGCCGGATAATCAAGCGGCTCCAAAACCCGCAGCTCATAGTCGCCACCCAACGCCACCGTTGGCGGCGCCTCGAGTCTCGCGTCCGGCCAGATCATCTCGAGCTGCGGCCGCGAGGGCGTCAGCCACCCGCGCGAATCCGGCACGTCCATCCAGACGCCGCCGTGCAAAATCGATTGCTGCGAGATCAGCCCCGGCAGCGTCATGTCCATTCCCGCGTGAATATCGATCGGCGTCGGAATCTCGCCCCGCACCGCGCGAATGAAATCCCGCACCTCGAAGAAGTCGCCGCCGCCGTGTCCCGCGCTCAACGCCTCTTCCGGCGGATTTCTCCACTCCTCCGGCAAATAGCTTTCCGCGAACTCCGGACGCGCGAGCAGTTCGTCCACCGAAAACCACTTCGGCTCCTCGCTCAATTCCGGCAGCCAGAGCTTTCCATTGTGATACGCCCCCGCCGTGCCCTGCAGTTCGTAGTGGGTCTCATACGGACGCGGCGACACCAGCGCGAGCCGCAGGTCGATCAACGCCTCGCGATCGGTTTTGCAGAGTGTCACGGTCGTGTCTTCGTGAAACGGGTTTCCCGCGTCGTCGCGGTGGTGTTTCCCGCTGCCCGCGCATGCGACGCGCACGATGCGCTGCCCGATGAGACATTTCAGCACCGGCCCGAGGCTGTGCGTGGGATACGTGTTGCCGTCGATCCCCATTTGCCAGTGCCGGCGCCACGGCGTCTCCGGAATCATGTGCCGCACATCGTGCAGGTAGGAGCAATACGCGTAATACAACTCCCCGAACTTTCCCTGCCGCGCGAGTTCGGCGATCAAGCGGTTTTCCCGCCAGTAGCAGTAGTTCTCCGCGAGCATGTAGATCCCGCGACTCGCCGCCGCCGCGAGCACCAACTCACGCGCTTCTTCGACGCCGACCGCCGCCGGCACTTCGCTCATCACGTGCAGATGCCGTTGCAATGCCAGGATCGACTGCCGCGCGTGGAGATGTTGCGGCGTGCCGACCACCACCGCGTCGAGCTCCGCCTGCTGCAGCATCCGCTCGTAGTCCGTGTAGCGGTGGACCGTCGCATCCGGCCATTCGTTCAGCGCTTCGGTTCGCAAATCGCAAATCGCCGTGATCCGCGCGCCGCTCGCCTCGAACGCCGTGCGAAAATTCCCGCCGCGGCCCGCGGCGCCCACGAGCCCCACCCGGATGGGGCGCTGGCCGGACATGGGGTTCGGAAAGGGAACAGAAGCACTCATGCGGTGTTTTCGACGCCGTAACAGGGGTGTGTGGCGAACGGCGTCGGCGCTAACCAACCGTGCCACAAGCTGCCCTCAACCGCGAGCCCACTCATCCCGATGACCCGCCCCCCACCCTGCGTTCGTCGTGCTCGCTCATCGGGATGATTCCCCCACTCCTTGAGCGAATCCGTTGTTCAACCCTCCCTACCCTCGCCGCCGTGCCCCACGAACCCGAACCGCTCGCCCTGCCCCTCTCCGCACTTTCCGAACTCGGCGAAGGTCCCGTGTGGGACACCCGCCGGGAACGCCTGTATTGGGTCGATATCGTCCGTGGAAATCTCCACTGGCTCGATCGCGACGCCAAAAAGCGCAACACGCTCGAACTTCCCCCGCCGCTCGGTTTCGTCGCGTTGACGGACGACCCCGGCATCCTCGTCGCCGGCGTCGGCGCGTCTCTCGCCTACGTTGAAATTGCGTCCGGAAGACTCGACGTTTTCGCGCCCCTCGAACCCGCGGAAACACCACTCCGCTGCAATGACGGTAAATGCGATCCCACCGGACGTCTCTGGGCCGGCACGATGCCAACCGGTGGGGACGGAAAACCTCTCGGCACGTTGTTTTCGCTTCAACCCGGCGGCTCGCCGCAACGCGTGCTGCGCGACGTCGGCTGCAGCAACGGCCTGGCGTGGAACGTCGCTCGTCGCGAGTTCACCTTCATCGATTCTCTGACCCGCCGCATCGATCGTTTTCGCTGGGATCCTTTCAGCGGACAAATCGATGAACGCTCGGTGCTCGCTTCGTTCGGCGAAGACCCAAGCCTGCCCGACGGCATGTGCATCGACGCCGAGGGGCATCTCTGGGTCGCGTTTTGGGACGGCGGTTGTGTGCGCCGCATTCACGGCGTCACCGGCACGACGCTCGCCACGATTTCGCTGCCCGCGCAGCGCGTCACCTCCTGCACGTTCGGCGGGCCGGACCTTTCCACGCTCTATATCACGACCGCCCATCAAGGTTTCTCTTCCGCGGAACGCGCCGGGCAGCCGCTCGCCGGCAGTCTGTTTTCCGTTCAACCCGGCGTGCGCGGTCTTCCGGCCGACGTCTTCGTTCGCCCGCCTTTGCCCCGATGAAACGCGACCGCACGCTCGCAGGTCAGGTCGCCGTCGTCAGCGGCGGAGCGGGCGACATCGGTCGTGCCATCGCGCGTCGATTCCGTGCCCACGGCGCGCGCGTGGCCCTTGGCGACGTGCTGCCCCGGGCGAAAGTCCGCTCCCGCGTCGCCGGTTTTCACTACACCCAGGTCGATGTCTCCGACGCCGCGGCCGTTGACGCCTGGCTCGGCCGCGTGAGCCACGACCTCGCGCCGCCGAGCCTCGTCGTTCCCAACGCCGCGATCGTTGAACTCGGCAGTTCCCTCAAAACCACCTCGCCCGCCTGGCAACGCACGGTCGACGTCAATCTCACCGGCGCCTTCCTGCTCGCGCAACTCGCCGCGAAACGTCTCGTCGCTGCCCGCCAGCGCGGCCGCATCGTCTTCATCGGCAGTTGGGCCGCGCACGCGCCCCATCCGAATCTCGTCGCCTATTGCGCCGCGAAAGCCGGCCTGCGCATGGCCATGCAATGCCTCGCGCTCGAACTCGCCCCGCACGGGATCCTGGTCAACGAGGTCGCACCCGGCCGCGTCGACGCCGGCCTGAGCAAACGCCTCTTCGACGAAACCCCCGGTTTTCGCGAACGCGCCCGCAGCGGCGTGCCGCTGCGCAGCCTGCTCGACCCCGACGATGTCGCCGACGGCGTCGCGTATTTGTGCCGCCCGGACAACCGCCAGATGACGGGCGCGGTGCTGCTGCTCGACGGCGGGCTTTCGCTGGTGCGCGCCGTGTGATCGCTCGCCATGCTCGGACCACCTCCGCTGCTCACAGCCACGTTCGTCGGCGAGATCGGCGTCGCGCGGATCGACATCACGCCGCCGCTGGCAATCAACGCCCGCAACTGGGGCGCCGCCACGCGCGACGTCGCCGAAGGTCTGCACCGTCCGCTCACCGCGACCGCACTCGCGTTGTCCTCCGCTGCCGGAGACTCTCCTCTTCTTCTCGTCGCTGCGGATCTGGGCTGGTGGAAAAGCCGCGACGACGAGTGGTTTGTTCGCACCGCGATCGTCGACGCACTCGGAATCGATCCCGCCTGCGTGCTGCTGTCGCTGTCGCACACCCACGCCGGCCCCAACCTTTACCGCGAAGATCGCGCCAAACCGGGCGGTGAACACATCGCACCTTATCTCGCGTCACTCCGCGAACGCCTGACGACTGCCGCGCGCGACGCTCTCGCCAACCGCGCCCCCGCGCGACTTTCGTGGCGTTATGGTTGTTGCGATCTCGCGCAAAATCGCGATCTCCCGCATCCGGCCGAGTCGCGCTTCATCGTTGGATGGAATCCGAATGAGCCGGCCGACGACACCTTGTTGGTGGGTCGAGTCGAACACGCACACACCGGCCAGCCGCTCGCGACCGTCGTCAACTACGCCTGTCATCCCACGACGCTCGCCGCGGAAAACCGTCTGCTTTCGCCTGATTTTCCCGGCGCACTACGCGAACTCGTCGAGACGACGACAGGCGCGCCGTGCCTCTTCCTCCAGGGCGCCTCCGGCGATCTCGGTCCCGCCGCCCAGCATGGTTCGGATACCGCCGCGGCCGACCGCCTCGGTCGTCGCCTCGGCCACGCCGTGTTGAGCGTGCTCGAAAGCTGGCCCGATGCGCTCCACGTCGTCGATCGTATCGTCGAATCCGGCGCGCCGCTCGGTATCGCGCATCCCGTTTCGCCGACCGGATCCACCACGCTCGTCGCCCGGCTGGACAACGTTTCGCTGCCGCTGAAGCCGCTCGATTCGCTCGGCGCCATCGAGTCAGCACTTGCTACCTGCACCGACCGAGCCTTGCGCGAACGCTTGTGGCGAAAACGCGCCGTCCGCCGGATCGTGGGCGACGGCACGCACGCCGACATGCCGCTCTGGAGCTGGCGCATCGGCGAAGCGCTCCTCGTCGCCCAGCCCAACGAGGCCTACTCCGGTTTCCAGCAGGCGCTTCGCCGTCGTTTCGCTCCGCGCCCCGTGGTCGTGTTGAACGTCACCAATGGCTACGCCGGCTACCTTCCGCCCCGCGCGCACTACAAGCGCGATCAATACTCCGTCTGGCAAAGCCCCTTCGCCGCGGGCAGTCTCGAGTTGCTCACCAAAGACGCGATCGCCGCCGCCGCGCGGCTGATCTAGCGCGCTGCTAAACCCGCTCGCTCGGCGGTCGCCCAAATTTCCGTCGAAACGCCTTCGAAAAATACAGCGGGTCCGCGTAGCCCACGCGGGCGGCGATCTGCTTCACGCCCAGGTTTGTCTTTGCGAGAAAGTCCCGCGCCCGCGCCAGGCGCAGATTCTGCAGGTATTCGATCGGCGTCATTTTCAAATGCTCGACGAACATCCGCCTGAGCGTGGAGTTCGACATCCCAGCCTCCCGCGCGATCGCATCGATCGAGAGTGCGGCATCCGCCGACCGCGCATCGATGATCGCCAGCGCACGCAGCAGCCGCGCCGGACGCGTGGCACCTTCGGGCTCTTCGCCGGCGAGTGACAGATTTCCCAACAAACGAATCAGCGCAGATCGCAGCATCGTTTCCCGGAGCGGATCCGCGCTCGCACGATGCCATCGGACCACTTCCGCAAAAGCCGCCGTGCTCCATTCCAGACTCGGTCCTTGCATCAACTCCAGGACCGGTGCGCGCCCGAAATTCCGGAATTCCGCATGCCCTCCCACGTCGAGCGAAAGGCACCCGTAGCGCACATTCGTCCCGGCCAGCTCCGCCCGGTTGCCATGATGCGCGTTGATCCAGGCGACGTCGCCCGTCTCCAGCTCCTTCTCGCAATGCCCCACCTGCAGCGTGAAACCTCCTCGCAGCACAAGCACCAGTTCCAGCAGCGGACGGGGTTCCGTTTGCAGCAATTCCGTCTGCGCCGCCTCGGCGAACACCAACGGCACCCGTCGCTGCCGTTCGATCCATGCAATCAGGCCTTCGACCGTGCTGACGTTTTTCTCCATACGAATGCCGGTTTAGTCCATGGCATGTTGGTTGCCGGTCGATCAAACGCGACGCAAAACTCCATCCTGCATTCCCCGAACCCATGCCCATCATCCAAGGCAAAAACGCCAACGTCCCCGCCAACGATTTCACGTATTGGGGACTCGCCAAATTCAAGCAAGGCGGGCGCCACATCACCGAGCCGCACTTCCATGACTGCGACGAATACGTCTTCATGATCGAGGGCCGCATGCATATGCGCTCCGAGGGCCTCGACTATATCCTCGAGCCGAAAGACGTGCTCGTCACCCGCATGGGCGACGTTCACGAGGTCGTCGAGATCCTCGAAGACACCGTCTACTTCTGGGCGGAAGGTCCGCTGCGTGGACTCAAACGCGAAGGCCATCTCGACCCCAAACTCCTGCGACCGGCGTCGTCATGAAAACGGCCTTTCTCTCCGAATTGAATCTCCCGGCAAACCTGCCTTTGCCGGAGCGCAAGGACTGGCGCATCGGCGTGATCGGCCTCGGCGGGATTTCCCGCGCTCACCTGCCCGCCTATCGAGCCGCCGCCTGGAACGTTGTCGCCGCATCCGATCTCGATCCCGCTCGCCGCCGCTCGGCCGGTGACGACTTCGGCATTCCCGCGCTTTACGAAGACTATCGCCGCGTCATCGACGATCCGCGGGTCGAAGTTATTTCCCTTCTGACGCAGCCAAACGTTCGCGAGGAAATCGTCGCCGACTGCGCCGCGGCCGGCAAACCACTGCTCACCGAAAAACCGCTCGCGCTCGATCTCGCCGCTTGTGAACGCATGATCCACGCTGCCGATGCCGCCGGGATTCCCTTTGCCGTAAATCAAAACTACCGCTGGCTGCCCGCACCCTTCGCCGCACGTGGGCTGATTGCCGCCGGCTGGATCGGCCGGCCGTATTTCACGTCCATCGAACTGCATGGCACGCAGGACCGCGATCTCGCCGAGCATCCGTTCTACAGCCGCTGTCGCGACTTCATCACGCTGCAGTGGAACAGTCACCTCGCCGACCTCGTGCGCGGTTTCATGGATCGCGACCCGCAACGCGTGCTCGCGCGCACGAGCCGCATGCCGGGACAGGCCTTCGCCGCCGACAATCTGCTCGCCAGTATGATCGACTTCGGTGCCGACGGCACCGGTCTCATTCTTCATAACGAACTTCATCGCGGCGGACTGAACACCAACAACGTCCGCATCGAAGGCGATCGCGGGACTCTCACGTTTCCGGTCTGGGGCACGTCTCTCACGCTTCGCTCCGACCGCCTCGGCGCCGATCCAGTGACCGTCGAGTGCGCGCCTTCAGGCTTCCTCGACAGCTTTTGCGGTCCCATGGCCGATCTTCTGATTTCCATTGAAACCGGGCGCGAGCCCCAGACCAGCGCACGCCAAAATCTCGCCACGATCCGCCAGATTCTGGCGGAGGACCAGTCGGCCAAAACCGCCGCGGAGTGGCAGTCGCTTTCGACCGAGCCCAGTCCCGCTTTACCCGAGCGCTGAGCGCGAGTTTTTCGATCGGTCGAAGTTGTCCTTTGCTTTCGCCGCTCCCGAAAAACTATCCTTGGCGCTCAGCATGAGCGCTTCCGCCGACCGACTGCCGCCCTACTTCGTCGTCCTGCCCACGCGCGTCCGCCGCAACTACACCGGAGGCGCGATGCTCGAGCGCTGGACCGGCTCGGGCAACGGTGCCGACGGCGACATGCCGGAGGACTGGATCGCCTCCACGACCCTTGCAAAAAATCCCGGCCTTCCCGCCCGCCGCGATGAAGGCATCACCCGCGTGCAATCACCCGACGGCGCCGAAAGCGACCTTCGCACCGAGATCGCGCGCCATCCCCTGCATCTGCTCGGCGCCGATCATCTGGCCGCGGTCGGAACGGAGATCGGCTTCCTCGCCAAACTCCTCGACTCCTCGATCCGTCTCCACGTTCAGGCGCACCCGACCGCCGCCTTCTCCCGCGCACACCTCGATTCGCCCTACGGCAAACTCGAGACCTACGTGATTCTCGGAGCGCGGCCCGGCGTCGAACCGTATGCATTTCTTGGATTCAGCGACGCGCCCTCGCCCGACGAATGGCGACGAATCATCGCGGAACAGGATTTGCCCGCCATGCACGCACGGTTGAATCGCGTGCCGCTCCGCGCAGGAGAAGTGTGGCTCGTGCCCGGCGGCCTCCCGCACGCGATCGGCGAAGGCGTGCTCATGCTCGAAGTCATGGAGCCCTCCGACTGGGTCGTCCGTTGCGAGTTCGTTCGTGAGGGCATCGTCGTTCCGCCCGAAGGCCGCTACATGGGCCGCGATCTCGATTTCTGCCTGCAGATTTTCGATTACCGCTCCTACCGACCTGACGAGATTCGCGCGACGTGCCGCCTCGCTCCCCGCCGAATAACCGACAGCTCGAATGCCACGGAAGACGAATTGGTCGGTGGAGCGCAGACGGACCGGTTTGTGATTCGCCGTTTCCGGGCAACCGCCCCCGCGGCGATCCCCAACGCCGGCCGCTTCCGCCTCATGTTGATCACGTCAGGCTCCGGAACGCTGGAATGCGGTGCGGCAACTCAACCGCTCAATCCCGGAGCCCGGCTGTTGATCCCCGCGGGGTCGAGCGAGTGCCGTCTCGTCCCCACTTCGCAAGAGCCGCTCGAAGCGGTGTTTTGCCTGCCCGGCAATTCGTGAACAAGACCGTCCCCGATTACTTCCGTGAATACGGCGAAAGCGACGAAAGCGCGGCTCCGTTTCGCGCTTTCACATGCTCCAGCCACCAGAGGATTCCGGGATTCTCCGGCGAACCGTCGCCTTCCGGTCGCATGTTCGGTCCGTCCGGCGGCGGACACTGGAGCCATGTCGATGCGAGCAGGTAACCGTTCGCGTTCGCGATGCCTTCATCCGTGTCGGCCCGCTGCTCCTCCTTCATGGCCTCGGTGTAGATCCCAATGTTGAGGTAGTTCCGCAGCCCGTCGCGCCGGCTATACTCGTGCCAGTAAGGAACGACATTCGGCGTGCCCTCGGTTTCGACATACGGTTTCCCGGGGACGCGCGGTGCATGGTGGATCGTGAGGTCCGCGGTTTCCGGCGCCGGCTCGCGATAGTTGTAGGCGATCACGCATTCCGGGTTCTCGCGATGCCCGGCGTCGATCATCTGCGTGACGCTCCAGCCGTTCGCTTTTCGCGCCATGCCCTCGTTGTCGGGATCGACGATCACGTTGCGAAATCCCTGCCGCTTCAACCAGCTCACCGTGTTCGCCACGGCTCGATCCGCCTCGGCCTGCGTCCAATGGCCGAGCTCCACCTTCGCTTCGGAGTCGGACCAATACAGGCAGCCCACGAGCACGATCATCCCGCGGTGGTCCGCCGCCGTGAGAATCCGCGCGAGCCGCGCCGCATAAATTGGATCGAGCGTCGCGTCCGGCCGATAGCCTTTCACGTCGCCGAAACGCGACCCCATCACGTAAACCGAAAACGTATTCACGCCATACTCGCGGAACGCATCCAGGTGATCGATCAACTCCTGCGCGGTCGCATCGGACATCAGCGCGTTCGACATCCGCAATCCGATCAACTTCACCGGCGTCCCGTCGAACAGGATTTGATCTCCAGCAACAGACACCACGTGCCTTTCGCTTCCCATGGCCGCCCCTCCCGCAACCGTTGCGAACAGTGCGAGAGTCATGGAGAAGATCCGCTCAATCCTGCGGAAGGCCGTCGAGATGTTCACAGCTGGGGTCGAGTTCGCGCGCGATCTGGTCAGACTTTCGGCGCCCAACCCGGTGCATACTCACGGCCCCACAGTTTCATCGCCTCCGCGTCGTTCTGGATTCGGCCATTCGCCGGATCGCAACGCAGCGTGCGCCCCACCCGCTGAGCGATGTTGCCGAGATGCAGCATCGTCACGCTCGCGTTCGCATCGTCGATCGGCGCGGTCAGTTTCGCTCCGTCACGGATCGCCTCCACGAAATTTCGGAAATGCGGCACCTCGGCATCGAGCCCCGTGCTGCTCATGGTGTTCGTCGGATCGACGACGCGCTGCGACTTCACTTCGCGCACGAGATTTCCCTTCAAGTCGTAAAACGCATACTCCTCGCCATCGAGCAGCGCCGTTCCTTCCGTGCCGTGAATCATCGCACCGCGCTGACGGCCCTCGATCGGATAGCCATTACAGCTCCGACCTTCCCACGTCATGCTCACCCCGTTGGGGAACTCCCACCCGATCGTTTGCGTGTCCGGCGTCTCCCAGTCGTCCTCGAAGTGAAACCGTCCGCCGGACGAACTCACCTTGGTCGGGTAATCCACGCCGAGCGCCCAGCGGCAGACATCCATCTCGTGCGTGCCGTTGTTCAGCGCCTCGCCCGTCCCCCAATGCCAATGCCAGTGCCAGTTGTAGTGAACGAGATTGTCGACGAACGCCCGCCGCGGCGCCGGCCCCTGCCACAACTCGAAGTCGAGCCACTCCGGCACCGCCGTCGGCTGCCCGCGCCCGATCGGCTTTCGCGTATTCGCATACCAACCACGCCCGAAATACGGCCGTCCGATCGCGCCCTCGCGAATCTGCGCGATCGCCTCCTGCATCGCGACGAAGGACCGCCGCTGATTTCCCATCTGCACCACGCGGCCGCTCTTTCGCGCCGCTTCGATCAGCAGCTCGCCTTCGCGCGGATTGTGACTGCACGGTTTTTCGACAAACACATGCTTGCCGGCGGCCAGCGCGAGAATCGCCATCGGCGCGTGCCAGTGATCCGGTGCGGCGATCGCCAGCGCGTCCACGGTCTTGTCTTCGAGCGCACGCCGAAAATCCCGCACGCCCTGCGCCGCCGTCGCCTGCACTTTGGCCACTTCGGCGAGGCCCTTCGCGATCGCGCGGTCGTCGACGTCGCAGATATACGCGATTTCCACATTCGGCACCCCGGCGAAACATTGCACGTGCGCAAGGCCGCGCGCATTTGTGCCGGCAACGGCGACGCGCAGCCGGCCATTGGCGGATGGCGGCGATGTCGCGGTCGACGCGCGGCCGAGCGTGGCGAGTTTCGAGGTGAGCAAAAGGCCCGCGCCAGCCGTGGCCGCCTGGCGGACAAAGGTGCGACGATCGATTGAACTATTCATAATATGGAGCCTGCTGCGCTCAGGGGGATTGAGGGGTGTCGAACCGCCGGATCTTCAGGTTGCGAAACGACACCACGTCCCCGTGGTCCTGCAGGAGAATGTGGCCTTCGCGCCACGAGCCAAATCCAGGATTCGTGCGATACTTGCTCGTTTCCACCGCGCGCCGAAACTCGTCCGAGAAACGATCGTATTCGAGCACCTTCTCGCCATTGAGCCAGTGTTCAACGTGGCCGTCGCGTGCAACGATCCGCGCAACATTCCACTCGCCCGGCGGGTTCGCCGGTTTCGCATCGCTGGCGGGAAAGAGATCGTAGAGCGCCGCGAGCTTCCGATTTCCATCGTGGCCCTGCTTCGCGTCCGGATGCCGCTCGTCGTCGACGAGCTGGTATTCGAGTCCCAATGACGACGCCCCTCCCTCCCCCGGCCCGGCCTCGACGAAATATTTGATTCCGCTGTTCGCGCCGGGCGAAAGCTTGAACTCGAGCGAGAGTTCGAAGTCGGAAAAACGCTCCCGCGTCACGATGTCGGCGCCCCGCCAGCCGGCGTCCGGATCGCCTTTCACGACGGACAGCTCGCCTTGTTCGAGCGTCCACACGTCCGCCGGAAACGCATCCGCTTTCGCTCCGCGCCAGCCTTCGGTCGTGCGACCGTCCCAAAGCAGGCGCCAGCCGGCGCGCGCCTCCTCGGGCGCGAGCTCGTTGGGGGCGGCGCCGTTCGCCGCGGTCGCCGCGAGCAGCATCAGTAAAATCCGAGGTGCATTCATGCTGACGCTACCGTTTTCATCCCCCACTCCGCGATCGGTTCCCGGCCGCGCAACCACTCGGCCATGTTCAGGACGAGGTAATTCCAGTTCTGAAAACCGGGATTGAGGATCGGCTCGCCGTTCTCCGGCTGATAATACTCGTGCAGCGCATCGAAACGCTCCAGGTCGCGGCCGAACAGCCGCACGGTCTTCTCCGCCAGCTCCGCCGCATCGGCGCGAAAACCATAGTTCACGAGTCCGCGCCAGGTCATGTAGTTGGAAATCCCCCACACCGGGCCGAGCCACGACGACGGATTTCCGCTCGCGCGCACATCATACATCTTTTCGAGCCGCGAGAGCGTGCGCACGCCGAACGGCGCGTTGAAGGTCTTCGGATTGCGAACGTGCTCCGTGACGATCCGCTCGGCCTGCCCCGGCGTCGCGACCCCGCACCACAGCGCGAGAAAGCCCGACCACGTGCCGATGCGCTGAATCAGGCACGGCCAGCTCCGCGGCGCGCCCTGGTGCAACCCAAACGCCGCCGGCCGCTCGGGCGCCCGCAGATTCAAATCCACGCTGTAGAAGAACCCATCGCGCTCGTCCCAGCAGTGTTCCTGGATCGCCGCGCGCAAATCCGCCGCATCCTTCGCGAAATGCGCGCCCACTTCGTCGAGCGCAAGCCGGCCGCACAGATACGTCATCGCCTCGAGCTCTTTCAACATGAGCGCGTTCAGATAAAACGCGCCCGAACTCCGTGGCGGACGGTAGTAGGTGCACGGATCGTTGTCGGTGCCGATGCACTCGTCATCCTGCCAGAGATACAACCCGCACGCGTGCCGGTGATGATTCCGGTAGTTGTTCAGAAAGGTCTGCAGAAAATAAAACCGCGGCCGCAGCCACTCCGCGTCGCCCCCATCCGCCTCGACCAGAAACGCCGCGTGCTGCGCGAGACAGGGTTTGTGCAGATTGTGCTCGTAGATGTTGGCCGGCTTCTTCGGCCCGCCGCGCCCGAACCAGATGGGCAGCCACCCGTCCGTGCCGCCGCAATCGAGAAAGTTCAACACGCACCCGCGCTCGTAGGGACGCACTTTTTCGAGTGCCGCCGGATCGCCGTTCTTCGCGAGAATCTGACGCAGCGCGACATTGCTCAGCCACGAATCCCAGTCCCACAACACATCCGCGTATTGCGCGCTGCCGGGCGTCAGGAACGGATGCATCATCGCCCCGCCGGGCTCGCGCAGCATCTGCGGGTAATCGCGCCCCAATCGCTCGTCGAGCAGGGCGAAATCGTTTTTCAACGCCGTCATGGCTCGCGGGCCGGCAACGCGTCCAACGATACCGGAACGGCGGTCGCGGTCGCGCTGGCCGACCGCTGCCGACGCCCCCAGAACCAATACAGGCCGGCGACGCCCAGGAGAAACAGCGGCAGCGTCAGCAGGAAAGAATCGAACGCGTGAATCACAAGCTGCATCGGGAGCAGGAAGAGCGTGATTTGCATCAGAAGCGTAAACGGCAGCGCCGACACGTCGCCGCGATTCTCCGCATCGATGCTCGCGCGCTCGGCGGCGCCGAGTTCGTCGCGCATTGGTTTCCAGAAACCGAACGGACGCGTGGTCCGATAAAAACGTCGCAGGTCGTCCCTCGCCGGCGGCGACGTCAGCAGCGAACCTACCACGACCGCGACCAGGCTCGAACCCGTCGAACAAAGAAACTGCTGCCACTCGAGCAAATCCGGCCACCATAGCCGCTGCACGACGGCCGTTATCCCGCCGGTCGCGATTCCCGCCGCACAGCCCCACGCCGTGCAGCGCCACCAATAGAGCCGGAGAAATCGCGGCATCAGCGCGCCCGCGGCAAGCCCCATCATGATCCAGCCCCAGAGGTGATTGATGTTTCGCGCGGTGATTCCCATGTAGAATCCGATTCCGACAATCGTCGCCGTTGCGAGATAGGCCGCCGCGATCAGCTCCCGGTTTCCCGCGCGCGGCCGCAGGAAACGTTGGTAAATGTCGCGCGTGAACCATGCCGAGCCGACGCCGTTCACCGATCCCGCGAGCGTCGACATCAACGCCGCGAGCATCGCCACGAGCACGATGCCGCGCACCCCGTTGGGCAGACTGTGCTTCATCACCGCTGGAAGCACCTGCTCGGGGTTCACGCTGCCATGCCAGCCCACGAGTGGAAGCGACTCGCGCCAGCGTTCACCGAGGACGCCCTCGAGCGTGGCGATGAGTTCCGGTTCGGACTCCGGCCGATGCGCAATTCGATTGGTCAACGCGTGCCAATCCGCCTCGGCCACTTCGGGATGCGCCGCCTTGATCGCAAGCGTCGCCTGCTCCACGCGGCCGCGCTCCGGCAGAAGTTCGTTCGTGAGAAAGAGCCCGACGACCGCGAAGCCGATCATCATCGGCCAGCGAAACGCGATCGTCGCCATCTGCAGCAGGGAGAGTTTGCCGCAATCGCGCTCGTCCTTCGCCGCGAAGTAGCGCGCATCGTCGCCGGCGCACGATCCGTCGAGCATCGTGCGCAGCAGGTAGAAGCCGGCGAAAAGCAGCAGTGCGTTATACATCTCGTAACCCGGCGGCATCGCGGCATCGATGGATGGCGCCGAGCTCATCCAGGCCGCATTGCCCGTCACCCGCTCGGCGACCGTCGCAAGCGTCGCGGCGTCCGGCACGAGATTGAAGGCGAACACCGCCACCATCACGCAGGCGACCACGATGATGACGCCCTGCACGAGGTCGTTCACCACGACGCCGTAGAACCCGGACAAAATCGTGTAGAGCGCCGAAATCCCGACGATGACAATCGTCGCCGTGAGCGCGTGATCCGGGAAAAAGAATCCGAGAAACAGCGACGTGCCGCGCACGAGATACGCCATCATTCCGATCGTGAAAACGATTCCGAACAGCGCGCTGATGCTGCGCAGCACGCCCGCGGCGCGAGTCTTGCCGAAACGAAACTCGACCCACTCCGGCCCGGTCATGCATCCGGAACGTCGATACCACTTCGCCGTCCACAACACCATGAACACGAGGACGAGCACCGCGCCGCCGCGAAACTCGATGAACAACCCGCGTGGCCCGAGCAGATAGAGGAACGAAACGATCACCATCGTGCCCGTGAGATCGAACCAGTTGGTCATCCCCGAAAGCCCAAGCAGCGGCCACGGCAGCCGCCGTCCACCGAGGTAGTAGTGTTCGAGATTCTGGGTCGCCCGCTGCCGGAGCCAGAACCCCAGCCCGAGCGTCACCAGCAGGTAGGCGCCGACAGTGATGAGATCATACGTGTGAAGCGTGGTCATGGATTTGTCAGTCGGTGGCTCGGTTCGGGGCTGAAAGTCGCGCGTGGATCATTTGAACACCACGTTCCGCGTGAAGCGGCTCACGGTCATGCGTGCGTCCTCGTCGCTCAGCCGCTTGCGGCCCGCGATCACCAGATTCTCGAACACCACGTTTTCGATCAGGTGCTCGTCGTCGAAACCCTGCATCATCGCGTCGTTCGGGCTGAACCGCTCGAAGGTGTTGTCCTTGATCAGCAGATTTCTCACGTGGCCGCGACCGTCGTTGTTCACGTTGCGAATCGTAAGCCGGATATTGGTTTCCTTCTTGTGCGGGCTCTCCTTCGGCACGCGTCCGATGGCCTCGAAATGATTGTTGCGCCATGTCGCGCCGTCGACGGTGCCGCCGCGCCAGCACCAGACCGCGATGCCGACGTCGGCGTTCACCACGTCGTTGTTTTCGAAAAGCACATTGTTCACCGTCTTGTCGTGGATTTCGGTGCCGATCTTCAACGCGGAACACATCGTCCACACCACGTTGCCGCGAAAAACGATGTCACTCATGTCCCGCCGGGTGCCGTTGCGCAGCTTCACGGCGATCGCGTCGTCGTCGCAACTGAGAAAGCAGTTCTCGATCGTGATGCGGGACGAGTTGTCGGGATCGAAACCATCGGTGTTCGAACCGATCCAAGCCCGGGTCGTGTCGCCGTCGAACTCGGCGCGCGTCTGCGAAACGATCTTCACGTTCGAGAAACGCATGTCGCTCGATTCGATCAGGTGCACGCACCACACGGGCGATTCACGAAGAATCACGTCGTCGATGGAAAAGTGGCGGCTTTGAAACGTGGTGATAAGCCTGCCGCGGCTCTGCGACGTATTGCCGGCGTCGCGACGCAGGGTCAGCCCGTGTCCGTCGATCACGCCGCGACCGAAAATCCTCACGTTCTCCGCCTGACCGACATGAAGCTGCTGGGTGTTGCCCGCAGTGCGCGGATAGTCTTCCAGCCGGCCCGTGCCTTTGACGACCGCGCCGGGCGCAAGATAGAGCGAGACGTTGCTCCGCAGCAGCAGCCGGCCGCTGCGATAAATCCCCGGCGGCACATACAACGTGCCCCGCTGGGCGGAGACGGCATCGATGGCGGCCTGAAGTTGCGCGGTCTGCGGACGATGGGGATCGCTCGTCACGCCGAAC
Organism: Verrucomicrobiota bacterium; assembly: GCA_023430565.1. Taxonomy (GTDB): domain Bacteria; phylum Verrucomicrobiota; class Verrucomicrobiia; order Opitutales; family Opitutaceae; genus Opitutus. The sequence continues at coordinate 42,193 of JAEZAD010000062.1, read as the reverse complement.
GTCGAAAGGTCGATCACGCCCGGCTGGCCGGGTTGCGGCGCGTCCCGCTCCGGCGCCTCCGCGAAAACGAAAAACCGGTTCAGCTGGTTGATGCGAAGATGCAGTTTGCGCGGCTCCGAAAGCTCGAACGTCAGGACGTTGCCTTTCGCCGTGGCTGCGATGCCCAGCCGGTGCGGACTGAGGTCGAAGGTCTCGATCGGCTCGCGCACGACGATCTCGACGCGCACCGTTCCGCTGAACGCGAAATGCGCGTAGCCGACGTTCATCGTCGTGCCGACGGTCGGCACTTCGATGTCGTTCACGCGCACGGAAACGTAGTCCCGACTCGGCTCGTCGCCGGGCACGCGCGGATACGGGGTGACAGCCGCCGCCGAAGCCGAGAGAGCGATCAGGAAAACTCCCAACGCCGCGAACCACCGCGCCTTCATCGACCAACTCCTCCTTCACGCAACGCCCACGCCGCCACACTCTCCGTCCCGGGCGATCCGAGAGTCAGCCGAACTTCGTCGATTCCGCCGCGAAATGCGCCCCCGCCGAGGGTGATTCGCACCGGGGTCGAAATCGTTGCGCCCGGTCCATCGTGCTGCGCGAGCTGCAACCTGTCGACGTAAGCGCGCACGCCGTCAGCGAACACCACCGCCACATGCTGCCACAACCCGGGCGTGGCCGCACCGAGGTCGAGTGGGGCCGCCTTATTGCCCTGATTGAACCGCACCTGCCAGCGACCCGCAACGAGCTCCACGACGACCTCGTCGCCGAGACGGAGCACCGTGCCGTCGCTCCCCTCCTCCGGACACACCCAAAACGACAGCCCGTTTGCGGCCGAAAATTCCGCGTCCCACACCGCCGGCGCGCCACCGCTAAAATGAACTCCTCCTCCGAGTTTGCCCGCCCGATGCATGCCGCTGCCCAGCGTGATGTTTCCGATGGTGTCGCCGTCACCGTTCTTCACTTCGCTGCTCTCGCCAAACCATTCGTCGAACGACAGCGCGGCGACGGTCCGCAGGCCCTCGCCCTCCAGCCGCCGATTGTCGACGGCGACGAGTCCTGCGACGTCCTGCGCGCTCACCACGTCGCCATCCGCCGTGGGCAGTTCGTGAAACCGATTTCCGGATACGCGCACGCCGCCGACGCTATCGAGGAAGATCGCCGCGTAAGTGCCACGGCCCTCGTTTCCGAGCGCCGGATCGTCGGCCAGCGTGCGACGCATCACGTCGTCGTTCACCGGCGCGAGGAAACGATTGTTCTCGATCCGGGCGTTGCGGGAGTTTCGGACCGAGATGCCCATGCCGCGCCAGTCGTGAAATACATTTCCGATCAGTTTCATATGACTGTTCGCGTATTGGTCGCGCGTCAGATTCGCACGGTAATCGTCGGGCTCGTGCGGCTGGCGAAACCGGCGCGTGTAGACGCTGATGTCGGCCGGATCGACGACCATGAAGTCCCGGTGGCGGGGCATGTAGCCGTAATTGTTCTGGCTGAAGGTGCAGCCCTGCACCCACAGGTGCGTGGCCGGCGGACCTTCCGGCCACTCGGGCTCGTTTACCGCAAAGATCGGCGGAGCGGAAAGTCCCTCGAATTGGCTGCCGAACACCACGCCGCCGCGCGCCTTGATGTAGATGCCGAAGCGCATGCTATCCATCATGCGCGTGTCGCGAACGAAGAACCGGCCGGCGATGCGCGTGTTGTAGACCATCGTCGCATTCTTCCCGTCGCGTTCCTCCCAAGGGTCGATGCCGGGGACGGGATTCGTCAGCGTGTAACGGCCGTTCGCGATCGAAACGACCCCCGCGTAGCCGAGCACACGGCCGGTGGCGGGATTGAAGAACACCAACTGGTCACCGGCCGTGAGGCTTTCCTCGCTCGGCAGCCGCGCGGCGCCGTCGTCGAACGACTCGCTGCTGCGCGTGAACATGCGAATCGACATCACTGCGTCGTCGGGTGCGTCGTCCGCGACGACGATCATGTTCTGCCCGTAGGTGTTCATGATGTCCTCGCAGATGCCGCGAATCAGCGTGTTCTCGATCCACACGCCCTCGCGTCCGCGGCCGTGCACGCCGTCGGCGCTCGAACTGATCCAGTTGTCGCCGTCGGGTTCGAAGCGACAGTCAAGGAGATTGACGCCGGATGTCTGCCAGAAACGCAGTTGCCCGCCCCCCGCCGCGCGGCCGTCGATGCCGGAAAGTGTGATGTTTTCCGTGCCGAGCCGCGTTGTCAGGTAAACCACGCCTCCGCGCTTGTTCTTGATGAGCCATTTGTTGCCGGGCTCGATCGAATCGTTCGTGCGGCGCACGCGATGCGTGAAAACCCCGGGCGTATCCGTCGCGCGGATAGACGGCGTGCCGTCGCCGGGATAATGCGTCCACGTGCCGAGTGCGAGCCGCCCCGGAATCTTCGGATCGTAGGCGTAGGCGTTGTTGCGACCGTCGCGGCTGATGTCTTTCAGCGGATCGAGCTCCCCCTCGTCCACGCGAAACGTGACGGTCTGCGTGCTTTCGCCGCGCGGGCTCACCTCGAGAATCTCGCCGGTCGTGAACGGAATGGATGTCGCTTCGACCGCGAAATCGGCGAACACGATATTGCGGCTGTGCGCGAGCGAGAAGAGATCGACTTCCTTGCGCGTGAGTTCGGGTGACGCGACGCGAATGATCGCGCCGTTTCCGTCGAACACGAGCCGCTGCGTGTCGCGCAACGGAAACACCGGTCCGCCGACCTGCTCCGACGCGACCGTATAGGTCTTTCCCTTTTCGAGACGGATGCCCACATAGGCGTCGCCACGCTGCCGCTTGCGCGCATCGGCGAAGGCCGCCCGCAGCGCTTCGGTCGCATCGCCCTTTGGCGCGGCGACTTCGTTCCAGTGCTCCGGCGGAATATCGATCGCGCGTCGCGGCGCTTCAGGCTCGAACACGTCGAGCAATCCATCCTGGCCGCGGCGCACCCGCAAAGGCGGACGACGAGGCGCCCATTCGACAATCGTCCCGCCGAACTGCGCGTTAGTTCGCGCGTCGCCGGCGTTCGCGAACGCGAGCCAGATCACGTCGCCCTTCGCGATGTAGCCGAGATCGGCGTTGAGAGATTCCCGATTCGAGGCAGCGCCGGCGCGACCGACGCGGCGCGGCTCCGTTTCGTCGCCGATGAAAACCTGTGCTTTCACCGCGCTCCCCTCCCCTGCAAACCACGTCTCGTGCAGCGCGTAATAACCGCTGTGCGGAACGCGAAATGCCACGAGTGCATCGCCGCCGTCGGCGGATTCGAGGAGCAGGCGCGCAGTGTTGTCGACGACCGAAGGCGCGCCGGCATCGCGTCCCCACGCTAGCCGGCGCGCTACAGCCGAACTTGCTCTGACGCTCCGGGCAGCAAACCAACGCCCCGGCGCATCGAGCAGGTCTTCGTTCGACAAATCCTCGGGAAACACCGTGACCGGGATCGCCGGCGCCGGCGCGATCTTGAAATCGATCGAAGTGCGGTCGCCGGCGGGATCGCCCGCCGCACCGATCGCCACGCGAACGACATCGCCTTCGTCGAGGTATCCCAGAAACGCATCGAAATCGAACAACTCGCCGGCTTCGAGACTCGTCGCCACCGCCGGCACCGGTTGCCGCCCGTCCGTCTCATGAGCGCGGCGCACGGAGACCTCGAGATCGATGCGACCGGGCAGGGTTTCATCCCGCCGCAGTGAACTGTCCTCGATCGCATAAAATCCGGAAGCGCCGGCCGGAACGGTGAACGATGCCACCGACGGCCCTCCGCTGCCGGGCTCGGCGACCGCTCGGCCGTCTTCTTGTCTCCACGATCCGGAGACCGTCCACGCGCCGGCGTTTCCCCCAAACGCGTCGGCGAATCGGGCGACGCGAGTCTCGTTCGCGCCGGATGCAAGGCTGGCGACGAAGGCAAACGCCAGCGCGCCGAGCGAAAGCGAGCCAACGTTGACGCGGCGGCGACGGGCGAGGTTCTGCGGGCGTGAAAGACGCATGGGTGGGGCGACAGACCAACCGAAAGATACCGCATAGCGCCGCTGCAGGTCTTGCAGGAATTTGGGCAACACTTGTGTTTTTTTACCACGTTGGCGTCCGCGTGGAGGCGGGCCGCTTCTATCACGGACGCACGAACGAGAGATTCGTCACGAATTCATTCGTAACGATGTCCTCCGGACCGCGAACGGGCCGCCCGGCGATCGTGCAATTCTCGAACGTGACGTCGTCGATGCCGTGCGTGGCGTCGTGTCCCTTCAGGACGATGTCACCACCCACGGAACTCACGTTCTTGAAGTGAAGGCCCTGAATGCGGCCCCGCTCGTCCTTGTAACCGTTGTCGTTGCTGTAGCGGGTGCGCGCGATGACGACCTCGATCACGCGCCCGGGCGCTTCGTCGACGAAGTTTTCGAAACGGAGGTTTTCGCAGAGCGCCCAGTCGGAGTGATCGCTGCGGATCGCGGCGCCGGCGTGCTCGAGCACGTCGATGTTGCGGAAAGTGATGTTGCGGAAGAGCTGGGTCTCCATCGACGCGCCAATCCTCAGGCCATTTCCCCAGCGCGTGTTCCAGATGACGCAATCTTCGGCCAGGCAGTTTTCGGTGGGCGGTTCGCCGTTTCGACGCGCGTCCACGGCATGCCAGCCGAAGCCGTCGTCCTCGCAGCGGATGAAGCAGTTTCGCGCGACGAAGCTTCGCACGCCGTCGATGTCGATACCGTCGGTGTTCACGGACACGCCGAGGAGGTTCATGTGTGCAACTTCCGCGTCATCCGTGAGCAGGAACAGCACCTGCCACCAGCTTCCGCCCCGCAGGCCGATTCCTTCGACGCGGATATCGCGGCACTTCTCGAAAAGAATGCCGGGCGTCTTGTCCTCGCGAATCGAATACGCGCCGGCGTCGAGCACGCCCCGTCCGAGCACGCGCACGCCGTTCACGTCCTTCGCCTCGATGCGGCCTTTGACCAGCGCGCCTTCGGCGAGGTAAATCGTTTGTCCGTCGCGCGGGCGGATCACACCCGGTTCGTGCAACCCGGGACCGAAATATAGCACGGTGGGATCGTCGGGACGCGGAACCTCGGTTTCGACCGGTGTGGCGAACAGCGCCAATGGCGGTTGCCCGGCGATCTGGATGACGAGGTTGAGCGGCGCGGACAGTGTGAAACTCGCCTTTCCGTCGCCGACGACGGGTTTCAGGCTGTGCCGCAAAGGCCGCACGACGGGTTCGCTCGCACCGGCGGGCAACGCGATTTCCACGGTGGCCGGTTTCGAAATCGTGAAAGCCGCCGTATGAAAACCGAACCGGCTTTCGTCGTGAACCGGAACCTCCCGGCCATCCACGCGAAGACGGTAAAGCGTGCTCACCGGCCCCGGCCATGCCGGTGACGCGCCGTGCAGGTCCGCGGCGCGGAGGAGAAGCAACGCGAAAATCGAGGCGAGAACGGCCGCGACGCGGCGTGAAACGCGTGGATGCGTGAAGGGGAATGAGGTCATTTGCGATGACGGTTTTCGAATCAAAGCGTAGGGTTGTCCGCGCAGCCTCCAAGCGAGGGCGATCGGAACGGATGGAGATGAACGGAGGTCTCGGGCAACAAACAAAAGAGCCCGGCGGGGACGCCGGGCTCCACGTTACGGCGAGTTTCTCGCGACGCTCACAAGTCGATGTTCGGCTCGTGGATCACGTTCGAGTTCGCGTTCAACTGTCCGGTGCCTTTTCGCACATAGGCCGGTCCGCCCGTCGGCGCCTCGACCATGTTGTAGCGATAATAGACCACGTAGTCCGTGTCGGGATCGCCGACGTAGCCCGTGAGACGGGCGGCGTGGAACGGCGGTGCGAGCACGAGGTTGTGCTCCATCCGGCCGGACATCGGGTAATCCTGCGCCGCATAAATCGTCAGAGACGATGTGACCGGATTGCTGATCTGAGAGCCGCAGCGGACGATCACGTTGCGCTCGACGACCCAGTTCGTGTTGAACTGCGTCTGCTGGCCGCCGAAGCTCTCGATCATGCTCGCGATTCCGGCGCGGCTGCAATTGTTCGCGAGGTTGTAGCGGATGATGTTGCCGTCGCCACCGATGTTGGTGAAGCCACGACCCCACCAGCCGCACTCGGCGACGTTATATTGGATGACATTGTTCGCCATCCCATCGGAGTGCTGGTAGGAGACCAACGCCACGTTGTCGTCGCCGACGTTACGAATCGCGTTACGTTCGACCAGATTGTTGGCCGATTGGCGCGCGAAGTGGATCGCATCCTTGAACGTGTTGCGCACGCGGTTGTCGCGCACGATGCAGTTCTTGCCTCGGAAGCTCAGGCTCAGCGAAACGTATTCGGCCCACACCCGTTCGATGACGTGGCCGGAAAAGTCATCCATCCGGAACACGACATTCTGTCCGTTGCCCGACAGTGTCGTCAGGGTGCCGATCACCTTGAAATCGGAGGCCGTGATGCCGTCGCCGGCGAACGTAAACACGCGGCGGTTGGCGCCGGCGTAGTTCTTCACGATCGTCGTGTGCCACATGCCGGCGCCACGGATCGTGAGACCAGCGGGAACCGCAATACCGCCTTCTGCGCCGCCGGTGTTGATCACGTAGTTTCCGGCGGGTATCCACACTTTCTTGCTGCCGGCATTCGCGGCGGCGATGGCGGCGTTGAAGGCCGCGCGGTCGTTGCCAGTGCTCGGCCCGACCTCGACCCAGGTTTCGTCGGGCTTCACCAGCGGTGGGGGCGCGGTTTCGACTTCAAGGAAGTCGATCGTCACCGGCACACCGTCCTCGATGTCCTTTTGCACGCGCACCGTCGCGCCGGCGGGAATGCCACCGGGAATGGCGGCGAGCACGTCGTCGTAGAGTTTGACGATGCCACCGTTGGGCGGAGCGACGCCGGTTTTCGTTTCGCGCATCATCACGGACGATAGCGGGAAATCGGCGGCCTTCATACCGTTGACGTAGAGGGCAAGCGTGCCCGACGCCTGATCGGGAATGCTGTAGCGAACGATCGCGTGCGTCGCCGCCTTCACGTTGGTCCACTCGAGGTATTCGCCCACGGCATCGAGCGTGACGGCTTGCTTGCCGCGCGCTTCGAAGCCGATGTCGCCCCACAGTAAACCCGTTTCGAGCGTCGCGCCGGCGCTCGCGGCCCCCTGCTCCGCTTCGTAGTAGGTCCACGGAAACGCCTGCTCGACGACGAGCTCGGGTTTGTTGAAGGGGTGTTCGCGGGAGTGAAAGATGTTCAGCCCGAGTCCGGTTGGATCGGCGTTTCGCAACACGAGCGTGACGACGTCGCGGCCCATGGCTTTCTCGCCCATGAGATATTGGGAGATGTCCCACTCGTGCCACGCTTTCTGATCCTGGAGCGCGATCGTATCCCAGAGGACCGGCCCGGGGGCGGGCTTGTTGGTCCACTTGATGCCGGTCTCGGTCCACGACACGTCGGGCGACGAAAGCAGGTCGGTCGTGACGATTTGCGGTCCGTGCGACGCGCCGTAGAGACGCAGCTTCGCGGTGCGGACGCTCGTTACTTGAGACAGGTCGAACTTGAGATAGATCTCACGCTCGAACCACGGCAGCGGGATCGAGCTGTGGTTGACTTCGAGCAGCGGGAGTTTGCCGACGTTGATTTTTTCAAGGCCGGGACCGGAGAGCACGTGAGCGTCGGCGACGGGGTTCAACGTGACCGTCTGCGCCAGAGAAGGCGCGACGAAAGCCACCGCGAAAACGGAGGCGAAGAGAAGCAGGCGTGAAGCGTGCATGATTGGGCGGAGTTGGGGTTGGGATGAACGAGCCGGACCGACCTGGTCCGGCTCGTGAAGGGGGTTACAGGTCGGTGTTGGGCTCGTGGATCAGGTTCGTGTTGGGCTGCAACACGACGGATTTGCGCACGTAGTTTCCACCAGCGAGGGAGTCCTCGATCATGTTGTAGCGGAAATACACGATGTAATCGGTGCCCGCGTCGCCAATGTAGCCCTGCAGACGTGCGCCGTGATACGGCGGCGCGAGCACGAGATTATGCTCGATGCGGCCGGAAACCGGGCAGTCGACGGACGCGTAGAACGAAAGCGCGCCGGAGGAACCATGCGTGCGCTGATTGCCGCAGCGGACGATCACGTTGCGCTCGATCACCCAGTTCGTGGAGAACTGGCTGATCTGGCCGCTGTAGACCTCGGTCTGGTTGAAAATACCGGCGCGGACGCAGTTGTTGGCGAGATTGTAGCGGAGGATGTTGCCGTCGCCGCCGCTGTTGGTGAGGCCGCGACCCCAATAGCCGCACTCGGCCACGTTGTATTGGGCGAGGTTGTTCGCCATGCCCGTGTTTTCGTAGGCGATGAACGCGACGTTGTCGTCGCCGGCATTGCGGACGACATTGCGCTCGACGACGTTGCCGACGGCGTTGCGCGCGAAGTGGATCGTATCCTTGTAGGCGTTACGCGCGCGGTTGTCGCGAATGGTCGCGTTCACCGTGTGGAAGCCGAGGAAGATCGTGCCATACTCGGCCCAGATGTTTTCGACGACATGGCCGCTGAAGGTGTCGCCACGCACGAGCACGTTCTGGCCGTTGTTGGAGAGGGTCGTGATCGTATCGATGAACTTGAAGTTCGCGATGGTGACGTTGTCGCCGATCAGGCTGAAGACGCGGCGGTTGCTGCCGCCGTAGTTCTTGGTGATCCGCGTGTGCCAGATGCCGGCTCCGCGAATCGTGATGCCTTCGGGCACCTCGATGCCGTAGCCGGTGCGGTTCGGTTCGCCCGTCTGCGGCGGGTTGATCACGTAATCGCCGGCGGGGATCCATACCTTCTTGCTGCCGGCGGCGGCGGTCGCAATCGCGTTGACGAATGCCATGCGGTCGCTGCCCGTCCCCTGCTCCACTTCCACCCAGGTGTCGTCGGGTTTCACGTCCGCGGGTGTCGCGGTTTCGACCTCGAGGAAGTCGACGACGTAGTCCACCGCGTCGGCGACATCTTTCTGCAGGCGAACCGTCGCGCCGGCGGGAATTCCACCGGGCACTTCGACCATCACGTCGTCGAAGAAGCGGACGATGTTTCCTTCGGGCACAACACCCGTCGGCTTGGATTCGCGCATGCGCTCGGAGGTGAGCGCGAGGTCGGCTTGTTTCGCGCCGTTGACGTAAAGAGCGAGTGTGCCCGTGGCGCCGTCGGCGATGCTGTAGCGCACGGTCGCGTGCGTCGCGGACTTCACGTTGGTCCACTCGACGTATTCGCCGGCGGCGTTGAGCGTGACGGTCTGCTTGCCGCGCGCCTCGAATGCGATGTCGCCCCAGATCGTGCCGGTGTCGAGTGTGGTGCCGGCGCTCGCCGTGCCTGTTTCGGCTTCGTAGTAGGTCCACGGAAACGCCTGCTCGATGACGAGCTCCGGTTTGTTGTTCGGGTGCTCGCGCGAATGGAAGAGATTTATCCCGAGTCCGGTGGGTTCGGCGTTGCGCAACACGAGTGTGACCACCTCGCGACCCATCGCCTTTTCGCCCATGAGATATTGGCTGATATCCCATTCGTGCCAGGCGTTGGTTTCCTGGAGTGCAACGGTGTCCCACAGGACGGGCCCGACAGCCGGCTGGTTGCTCCACTTGATGCCGGTCTCCGTCCAAGAATCGTCCGGCGACGACAGCAGGTCGGTCGTGACGATGGCGGGGCCGTGCGACGCACCGTAGAGACGCAGCTTTGCCGTGCGCACGCTGGTGACATTCGAGAGATCGAACTTCAGGTAAATCACGCGCTCGAACCACGGCAGCGGAATCGAGCTGTGATTCACCTCCAGCACGGGAAGTTTTCCAACGTTGAGGTTTTCGAGGCCGGGGCCGGAGAGCACGTGCGCGTCGGCGACGGGATTCAGTGTCACGGTCTGGGCCCACAGCGGGGCGGCAGACAAGGCGGCAACGCAAGCGAGGCCGCGAAGAAGAGAGAATGCTTTCATGTTTTGGGGGCGAGTGAGCCGGTGCGGAAGCGCGGGCTTACAGATCGGTGTTGGGGGTGTGAACCAGGTTGGTGTTCGCCTGCAGGCTCACGACCTTCCGGGAGAAAGAGCCGCCGGCGACCGGCGCCTCGATGGCGTTGTAGCGGAAATATACGACGTTGCTCGTGCCGGAGTCGCCGATGTGGCCCTGCAGCCGCGAACCATGGTAAGGCGGACGAAGGACGAGATTTGTCTCCATCCGGCCGGACATCGGCTTGTCGAGCGCGGCATAGATCGCGAGCGAGCCGGTGATCGGATTGCTGACCTGGTTGCCGCAGCCCACCAACACGTTTTTCCCGACGACCCAGTTGGTGCAGAACGGCGTATCCTGCCCGCTGAAGGTCTCGATCATAACGGCCACGCCTGCTTTCGCGCAGTCGACCGCGAGATTGTAGCGGATGATGTTGCCGGTGCCTCCGATGTTGGTGAAACCGCGGCCCCACCAGCCGCACTCGCCGACGTTGTATTGGGCGGTGTTGCTGGCCATCCCGGTGTTCTGGTAGGAGACGAATGCGACGTTGTCGTCGCCGGCGTTCCGGATGGTGTTTTTCTCGACGAGATTGTTCGTCGAATCGCGCGCGAAGTGAATCGCGTCCTTGTAGGTGTTGCGGATGCGATTGCCGCGCACCGTGGTGTTGGAGGCGTGGAACCCCAGGAAGAGCGAAGTGTATTCCGACCAGATGCGTTCCACGAGATGGCCGGTCGACGAGTCCGCGCGGAAAACGACGTTCTGGCCGTTTCCCGTGAGAGTATCGAGGGAGCCGATGACTTTGAAGTCCTGCGCCGTGATGCTGTTTCCGTTGAAGGTGAACAGACGCGCGTTCGCCCCGCTGTAGTTCTTGCGAATCGTCGTGTGCCACATGCCCGCGCCGCGAATCCGTATCCCCGCCGGCACGACGATGCCGTTGCTGGGCGTGGCGCCACCATTGGTCATCACGTCGAACGTGCCGGCGGGAATCCACACCTTCTTGTTGCCGACGTTCGCCGCCGCAATCGCGGCGACGATCGCCGCGCGGTCGTCGACGCCGTCGCCGCTGATCGCGTTGTAAGGAGCGGAGGTGATGTCGATCCACGACGAATCCGGCTTTGTGCCGGCGACCGGAGCGCTCTCGAGCTCGAGGAAATCGATCACATATGCCGTCGAGCCGCCGACGTCCTTCTGGAGTTTTACGGTCGCGCCCGACGGAATGCCGCCGGGCACCGCCACCGTGACGTCGTCGAAATAGCGCACGATGCCATCGGCCGGCGCGACGCCGGACTTGGTTTCGCGCATCTTGACCGAGGTGAGCGGCAGATCGACCTTCTTGGCGCCGTTGACGTAGAGCGCGAGTGTGCCGGTGGCACCGTCGGCGATACTGTAGCGCACGGTCGCGTGCGTCGCGGCGGCCGTGGTCGTCCACTGCACATACTCGTTTTGGGCGTCGAGCGTCACGGTCTTCTTGCCGCGAGCCTCGAACGCGATCTGACCCCAGGTGGTGCCGGTGTTGAGCGTCGCGTTCGCGTGCTTGGTGCCGGCCTCGGCCTCGTAGTAGGTCCAGGGAAACGCCTGCACAATCACGAGCTCCGGCTTGTTGCTCGAATGCTGGCGGGAGTTGAATGCGATCGTGCCCGTCGTCGACGCGACGGAGTTCTTCAACACGAGCGTGACGACATTGCGGCCAAGCGTTTTCTCGCCCTGGAGGAACTGCGAAATGTCCCACTCGTGCCACGCGGGCGAATTTTGCAGCGCACGCGTGTCCCACATCACGGGACCGGTCGCGGGCTTGTTCGACCAGGTGATCCCGGTTTCCGACCAGGAGGTGTTCGACGCAGAATATAGATCGGTGCTGACGACTTCGGGCGAACCGGCCGAGCCGTAGAGCCGGAGCTTCGCGGTCTGCACGCTCGTGACATTCGCGAGGTCGAATTTCAGGTAGATCTCGCGATTGAAGTCGTCGGCCGGGCTCGCGCTTTTCTTAATCTCAAGGGTCGTCGCGCTGCCGTAGTTGGAATTCTGGTGCGTGCCGGAACGCACATGGGCGTCGGCGGTGGGATTGAGCGTCACGGTCTGCGCGATGGCGGCGACAGACCCGAGGGCGAGGGAGGCGACGCCGGCGAGGAGCGTCTTCAGACTTGGGGGAATCATGGGGGTCAGCGTGGGGTTCACAGCGGGAGCATTCACGGCTCCAACGGCCCGCCATCGGGCGCGCGGTTAAGCGCGCCCGGGGCGGAGGACAACTGGAGGGGAAAAGCGCGCGCTGCGTTGGCGGCGCCGCTGTGGCCGTCGAGGCTGGACCCTCTGATTTAGAAGCTGATCGTGTTCGTCAGCTGGAACGTGCGCGGCTCGGGCAGGAACGTGCGGGTGATGAGCGGATTCCCATTGCCGTCGTCGACCGCCTGGTAGGCGCGAATACGGGTGTCATCGAACACATTATAAATGTTGAGCTGGACGTCCCACGTGTATTTGTCGCGGCCGAACTTGCGGCTGTAGCCGAAGCTCAGGTCGGTCGCCAACTGCGCCTTCCCGCGGAAGGGGCGTTCGCGGTCGAGGTTGCCGTTGGCGTCGCGGGCGTAACCGAGGACGTTTTCGGACGACCAGCGATAACCGCCGCCCACCCGGAAATTTTTCAACCAGCCCGAATTGAATCGGTAGGACGTCGCGAGGGTCGAGTTGCGAGTCCGCTGGCTGGCCGGTTGCTGACCGATGACCGAGCGATAATCGATCAGGCGCTGTTGGGCGCGGGCGATGGCATGGCCGACGGTGTTGTAGCTCGCATCCGTCTGGGTGACGAGGCCGTTGGCCGCGAATTTTTGCCAGAACGGCAGATATTCCTCGTGAAACGGCACCCACTCGTCGCCAGCTGACGAGACGATGGTCTCTTGAATGCCATACGTGAATCGGACGTTCCAGCTTGGCGTGACGCTCGCGGTGACCGCGAATTCGTAACCTTCGGTGGTATCGTCGCGGTAGGCGAACGGGCGTTCGAGGTTTTCCTGAAGCGTGGCCACCTGTTGAAGCTCCGCGGTCGACGCGACCGGTCCGACCTGCTCTTCCGCCGGCAAACCGGCGTTGCGGACGATGCCGGCGAGGAGCTGGTTGATGGGCTCGCGCATTCCGCCGGTGTTGTCGACGCTCGAGTCGCGTTGAGCGGTTTCGTATTTCGTCGCGGAGACGAAGACGCGCTCGTTGAACAGGTCTACTTTTATGCCGTAGTCCTCGGTTTCGCCATAAGCCGGGCGGAGCGGAGTGCCCCAGACGTCAAAGAAGTTGGCGGCGGCGGCGCGGAAGATGTCCGAGTAATTGTAGAAGAGCCGAACCTGCCGGATCGGTCGGAGCATGACGTTGTAGCTCTTCGTCTGGGCAGTGACTTCAGTGGGAGTGCCCCAGGTGCCGTTTTCCTCAATGAGATGATAGGCGCGGTGCGGGGTGACGGGGACCGTGTATTCGCCCTGGGCATTGCGAGCGAAGCTCTGCGAATGATTGCGCTGGGTGTCCTCACGCCATCCATACATCCCGGTGACGTGATGATAGCTGCCGTCGCTCGATTCCCACCAGGAGCCCTGAAGGGCGGCGACGAAACTCTCGGTATCCTGGCGATTGTTACGCGGCGACTCGTCGGACATGCGCTCCTCGAGCTTGATTGCGCCGGTGGGATTGGCGGAATTGGGCTGGTTCAGAAGGTTGACCGGCAGGCCCGCGACCGTGGACTGCGACTGCGTCGGCGGCGACAAGAGCTCGAACGTGTTACCGGCACCCGGTGTGAGGTAGTAGCGATGGCTCACGCGATTCGCATTCTGGTTGAGCGGGTTGGCCGCAGGATTGCCGTGAATCGGCGTGACGTTGGTGATGCGCGTGGCCAGCAGCTTCTGCGTGTAGTTGGCGTCCTGCGCGAGGCCGCCGAAGCGGTAGTTTCCCAGCCCGAAGTTGCGGAAGATCTTTTTGTCGTCCAGGTCGAGCTGATACGACAGCGTCGCGCGCTTGGTGATATATTTCTCCAGGGAGCCGGTGTTGCGCATGCCGTTGCCGCTATTGCCCGTATCGATAAAGGGCATACCGGCGTAGGGATTGGGTCGGCCATCCGGCAGGTAGACGTTGGGATCGACGAAGATCTTGGCGTTGTTCGAATACGCGTGGATCTTGAACAGGTAGTCCGAGGTGAACTGATTCCACGCGAGTTCGAGATCCAGGTCGGGCAGCAACTGCTGTTCGAGGACCACCGTCGCACGGTCGTATTTCTGGTCGTTGCGGTTGCTGTCGCCGAAGACGTTCAGATTGAGCGGCACGATGGCCGTGGAGGGATAAAAGCTGACATTGTCCAGGAGGTTGCGGTCGCTGTCCAACATCGAGCCCGGCGTATAGGTCGCAGTGCCGCTATACATATTGCTCCACTGCGAGCCGCGCGCCATGCCGCGCCAGTCCATGATCGGGAGGTTGGGATCGTTCTCGATCTTGACGAGATAGGAGCCGCCGCTCGTGGTCTGCAGACCGCTGCCGACTGCGGTGCTATACCTCGGCCCCTCGTTAGGGAAATAGGGGTAGAGCGTCGTGTGGTTGGTCGCATTCGTGCCGGCGCGGGTCGTCACCATCGGCTTGCCCGCCAGCACCCACGGCGTATAGGCGTCGATCGGGATATGATTCTGCACGTGGATGCGGTTGCGGATGCCGTCCTCGAAGTTCGCGGTGATCGTGGTCTTCGACCATGGCTTGTAGCTCACCGTGCCGTAGAGGGCGTTGCGCCGATCCAGGGAAGGCTCCTGATCGGTGTGCTTGTCGGAGAAGACGCCAGCAACGCGGACGGCAAGTTTGTTTTGGATCAGCACACGGCTGACGTCGAACTCGGTGCGCATCGACTCGTGGGTGTCGGTGAGGAAGCGAAGCGTGTGAATATTCCGGCTGAGCGAGGCGCGCTTCGTGCTCGCGCCGACGATGCCGGAGGGATTGCCGATGCCGAAGAGGATGGCGTTCGCCCCGCGCATCAGCGTGAGATTCTCGGTATTGTAGCGATCGATCGGCACGGAGCCGGTCGGGAAAAAGTCGAGCAAGATGGTGCTGCCGGAGATGCCGCGCGAAAGATACGGCGTGGAGAACCACTGCGAGGCGTTGCTTTGGTCGGAGCCCTGGTAGGACGCATACTCCATGTTCGCCACATACTTCAGCGCATCGACCATGTCCGTCGCGCCGACGTCGTTCAGGAACGAGTCCGTAAGCACATCGATCGCGGCGGCCGTGTCCTTCAGATTCGTCTTGATGCGCATCCCGGCGAGAGTCTCGGTGGCTTGGTAGCCGCGCTCGGTCTGACTGGAGACGACGAAGGGCGACAGCATGACGATTTCGTCGTCCGTCGCGCTCGCCGCGGAGGATTCCGCCGCGGCTTGCCCGAAGAGAGATGAGCCGCACGCGACGGCGGCAAGGCAAACGCTGGAAACTAGCTTGGTTCTCAATTCATATATCATGACTTCGTGGTGTTAAGGTTCTGACGACTTGGCTGTGCGCACCCGGTCGCTGATCACGATCGAGCCGAATCGAATGGGCCGAGCAGGCGCCACGCTGCTGGGCCGACCCATCGTGACTCGTCCGGGGTTGCATTCTGGGGTAGTGAGCCGCAACGGGGCTCCGCTTTGCGTTTCACGGCCTCACCTTAACTTAGGAGCGCCAGGTTTTTCTTGTTCGATTTTGGGCAACACTTGTGTTTTTTTATCTCACCCTGCCCGTCCGTTCCGACCTGACGTGATTAGGATTCCAGCGTGTTCCGCTGATAGCGGATTAGCTGTTAACGCCAGAGGATCCAGCGGTGGGTGATAAACCTGCGGGTTGGCGCTGCCGCTTCATCCTGAATCCCACCGTTGGCCGCGACCGCCTGCAGGCGAGCTGTAGTTTTGTATGAATACAAGGCGCCGCCGGAAAGCGCCACGGTGAGCAGGAAACCCGGGCCGATCCGCGTCGCGCATATTCGCGTATCACGCCCAAAAAAAAGATCCGGCGTGGGGACGCCGGATCGTGAACAGCCCTGATCTACCGGTTTAGAAGCTGAACGTGTTTCGGAGCTGGAACGTCCGCGGCGCGATCATGTAACGCTCGGTGACGAGACGATTGTTGTCGATGCCGGAGTCGATCGCATAGCGGTGCAGCGGCCCACCCTCGTCGAGCAGATTGTAGATGTTGAGGCGGATATCCCAGGTGACCCTGTCGTTGAATAGCTTCCGGGTATAGCCGAAGTTAGCGTCGACGCTGAACATCTCCTGCCCCACGTAGGGCTTCTGGGTGTTGAGCACACCATTCGGCAGACGTTCGAAACCGAGGATGTTCTCGGAGTCCCAGACGAAGCCGCCGCCGGCGGTGAAGCCCTTCAGGAATCCGTCGAGGAAACGGTAGGAGCTATTGAAACGAATATTGTATTCGCGCTGGCCGGTCTGGCGAAGACCGACCTGGGCGCGGAGGTCGGAAAGCACGCGGGCGATCTCGGAGGCGGCCACGCCCACCGTCGGACGGGACGTGTTGCCGGTCTCGACCGCCGCGTTCTGCTGCCAAAGGGCCCAGTTCTCGTCGACCCACGATTGCACGTCCTCGTAAAACGATCCGATGATCGTGTTACGCTTTCCCGCGCTGATGCGAACATCCCAATTGTCGGTGATGCGGCCGGTGAGCGTGAGCTCGTAGCCATCGGTCACGTCGTCGCGATACGTGCGGAAGGTCGTGTCGCGAAAGCGATCGAGCATGTCGAGCGCGGTCCAGATCTCGTTCGACCACGTCCAGATGTTGCCGTTGACCTGGGAATTCTGGTCGACCTGCCGCGTTTCAAATTTCGCGAGGCTTACCGACATGCGCTGGTTGAAGAGGTCGACCCTTACGCCGTAATCCGTGGTGTCGCCGAAGACTGGGCGGAGAGGTTGATTGTAGACGTCGCGGAAGTTGACGTCGGCCGTGTTGAAGATGTCGGAGAAATTATAGAACACCGAAACGTTCTCCAGCGGGCGCACGACGAGGCTGTAGGTTTTGGTTTGGGGCTTGCGGGTGGAGGACGGGCTCCAGGTGCCGCCGCCCGTGGCGTCGTTCCAATTGCGGAAATCGCCGGGGAAAAGTCCGTTCGCGTCACGGGTGAACGTCTTCGCCTGCTGGGTGAACTTTTCGTGGCGTTCGCCGTAGAGACCGATGATGCGGTAGAAGCCGCTCTCGGCCTGCCACCACTGGCCTTGGATCGAGCCGACAAGGCTTTCGGTTTCCTGGCGCGAGCGACGGACCGTGCCGGTGATGCCCCAGCCGGGCGTAATGCCGGCGCCGATATTGCGGCCGACGAGTGGGCCGTCGTAGCCGTAAACGGTTTCGTTCGGCTCGAAATAGTAGCGGCGGCGGATCTGGTTTTGGCTGTTGTTGAGCGCGGCGGAAAAGCCCGGGAGGGGCGTCATGTTGATCTGTTCGCCGGTCGCGACGTAGACATCGAGTTCTTGATTTTCCCAGAGGCCGAGGAGCTTGTAGCGGCCGAGGCCGATGTTCCGGAAGATCTTGATGTCATCGAGGCTGAAGTCGTAGGCGACCGTGGCGCGCATGTTGTCGAACTCGCGGCGTTCGGTGTCGTTGCGATGGCGATCGGCCTCGATGTAGGGCTTGCCGACGTTTGGATTCGGAGTGCCGTCCGGCAGCAGTTCGTTCGGATCGGCCTGGATCTCGGGGCGGTTCGCCCAGCCGGCGGCGTCGGAATCGTATTCGACGTCGAACTGATTCGCGGCGAGTTCGATATCGAGGCCCTCAAGGATGTTCTGATTGATGAAAATCGATTTCGAACGGTGGACGGTCGTGTGGTAATTCATATTGCCCCACACGTTGGTGGTGAGATCGAGGCGCCATTCCTTCCCGTCCGGCGAATAGAGGATGTTGTTTTGCGGCGTAAACGCGATGCGCTCGGCGCCATTGGACTGCTTTCTCGATTCGCCCATGTAGCGCCAGTTCATCGTCCCCTGCCCCTCGACGTAGACAAGCAAAGGAGCGGTGGTGAGGCGATCGATGCCGGCAACGCCGACGGCGTCGTTGGCTTCGGGCGCGCCGGTGTTGGCGGGGTTGCCGCGAGTCTGCCAGTTGATGGTCGGTTTGCCTGCGGCGACCCAGGGCGTATAGGAGTCGAGCACGATGTTGTTGAGCTCCAGGAATCGGTTCCGTTTCCCGTCGTCCAGCGTGACAGTGATGAGAGTCTTCTCGAACGGGCGGTAAGTGACGGCGCCGTAGAGACCGCGTCGGCGATCGAGAGAAGGCTCCTTGAAGGTGTGCCACTCCTGCGAGAGGCCGGCGATGCGGATGGCGAGCTTGTTCCGGATCAACACGCGGTTCACATCGAATTCGCCACGCTGGCTGTCGTTCGTGTCCGTGGTATGCGCTATCGTGAAGTTGTTTCGGTTCAAGTGCGGTCGCTTGAAGCTCGTGTTGATGCTCCCACCGGGGCTGCCGATGCCGAACAGGATCGCGTTGGAGCCCTTGAGCATGGTGAGACTCTCGGTGTTGTAGCGATCGATCGGGATGACCGCCTGCGGGAAGAAATCGACGAGGGTCGTCGCCGAGCGGAAACCGCGGGAGTTATAGGGAGCGTCGAACCACTGCGAACTGTTGGTGAGGTCGGTGTCCGCCCCTTCATAGACACTCATGTTCGCGACGTATCTCAGCGCGTCGTTCATGTTCAGCGCGCCGACGTCATTGAGAAAGGAATCCGTCAACACATCGATCGATGCGCCGACGTCCCTGAGGTCCGTTTTCGTCCGGTTCGCCGAAGTGGTGTAACGGGCCATGTAGCCATCCTCCGCCTCGGAGGTGGACACGATGAACGGCGAGAGCATGACGACTTCGTCATCGTCGGCGAGGTTGGGGCTGGGCGTCGGCGCGGGTTGAGCCAACGCGGCGGGAAGCAGGGCCGCCAGAAGCAGGGCGGCGCTGCGCGAGACGATGGGGAGCGGTTCAACTTTCATATATGGACTGGATGCTGAGGTGTTAGGCGGAGCGGCGAGGCCAGGGTTTCTCCCAGCGGGGTCAGACGTGGAAGGACGATCACCGACAAGGAAACGATCCAAGCCGCGTCGCTGATTCTGGGGGTCGCATTGGGGGCAGACTCACGGGGACAGGCCCCCTCGAGTCACCCTCACGTTACTTCAAGCCGTCGGGATTTATCTTGTCCGATTTTGGGCAATGATTGTGTTTTTTTATCCCCACACGCGCCCCCCGTCCGTCGCATGCCATGGGAAAAACGACTCGAAAATATGACAACCGGCTCGCGCCACCGCGGGCGGTTCGGGCGCGTTACGCGGCGTGATTCGTATCCGCCAGGCCGCTCAAGGCGGCGCTGTCGTTCGAGCGGCTCGCGAGCCGGCGGCGGAATTCCCGCGGCGAGACACCGCGGATCGCGTGGAAGCGATGAATGAAATGCGACACGGAATTGAAGCCGCACTCGAACGCGATTTCCGTCACGGATTTCCCCGTCTCCGTCAAGGCGTGATAGGCATGAGCCATCCGGATGTCGGTCAGGAACTGCACGAAGGGCTTCCCCGTCGCACGCGAGAACCAGCGGCTGAACGACGTCGGGCTCAGCGAGGCGACCCGCGCCGCGTCCTCCATCGCGACCTCGTCCTGGTAGTGCGCTTCCGCATACGCCAGCACCCGGTCGAGCCGCGCGAAATCCTCCTGGCGGATCTTCTGGCGAAACGCACTCGTGGCGAGCGGTCGTGAAGGCGCGTGCGCGAGGCGCCCGAGCAGATCCAGCAGCAGAGCGACGCGGCGCGCGCCTTGCAGGGAGATCATCTTGCGCATCCGCGGCGCGACCCACCGCACGGTCGGCGCGGCAAAGTGCAGCCCGTGATTGGCATTCGCCAGCAGCTGCTGCACGTCGCGCATTTCCGGTTTCTCGAAGAGCCGCTCGCCCATGAAATCAGACCGGAACTGCACGACGATGCTGGAGGCGGGGCCGGTCGCGGCGCTGCGCACGAAAACATGCGGCACGTTCGCTCCGATCAGCACGAGATCGCCCGGTTCGTAGGCCTCGATCGAGTCCGCGACGTAGCGCGTGCCGTGGCTCGACTCCATCAACAACAACTCGATTTCGGGATGAAAATGGTAGGGCGCGTCGAACGCCTCCTCGGACGCCAGGTATCCACGATCCACGCACCGTCGACAGATGAACGACTCGGCGCGGCTTGTAACCGTAAGCTGGATGCGGGGCGCTGCGATCTGGTTGATCGGGGCCGTGATTGGGGTCCGGTGGGTCATCAGCGGAGCCAAAAAAACACAACTGTTGCTCAAAATCGAACAAGAATCCGCGGCGGCGCAATGGTAGTATCCCGAGCCTCACCCCGCCGCGTCCGGGCTTCGTCCTTCCGGGCACCCGCCGGTCGAGTCTTCGCATGGAGTTCCCCGCAAACCCGACCGGTATCCGCCGCCTGTTGCTCACCCTGCTTCTTGCGGCCGAGGCCCTGCATGCCGCCACGCCCGGGTCCGAAATCTTCGTCCGTTCCGGCCCGCCCTCCCCGATTTATCGCGAGGGATGGATCGATTTGAACAAGAACGCGCGGCTCGATCCCTACGAGGATCCCGCGCTGACGGTCGAAACACGGATCGACGACCTCCTCGCCCGGATGACGCTCGAGGAGAAAACCGCGCAGATGGCCACGCTGTATGGTTTCCCGCGGGTGCTGATGGACGAACTGCCGACCGACGCGTGGAGCACCGCGCTGTGGAAGGACGGCATCGGCAACATCGACGAACATCTCAACGGCAATCAGGGCCACGCCGAACCGCTTCCCGTGCCCGTCCACGCGTATCCATGGGCCAAACACGTCCAGGCGCTCAACGAGGTCCAGCGCTGGTTCGTCGAAAAGACGCGCCTCGGTGTGCCGGTCGATTTCACCAACGAGGGGATTCGCGGCCTCCTGCACACGAAAGCCACCAGCTTCCCCGCCGCCATCGGTGTCGGCAGCACCTGGAGCGCGCCCCTCGTCCGAGAAATCGGGCGCATCACCGGACGCGAAGCCCGCGCGCTGGGCTACACCAACATCTATTCGCCGGTTCTCGATCTCCCGCGCGATCCCCGCTGGGGCCGCATCGTCGAATGCTACTCCGAGGATCCTTTTCTCACCGCGACGCTCGGCGAACAACAGGTGCGCGGAATTCAGGAGCAGAACGTCGTCTCCACCGTCAAACATTTCGCCGTCTACAGCATTCCCAAGGGCGCGCGCGACGGCGAGGCGCGCACCGATTCGCAGGCGAGTTGGCGCGAGGTGCAGACGGTCTTCCTGGAGCCGTTTCGCCGCGCGATCCGCGACGCTCGCGCCCTCGGAGTCATGGCGTCCTACAACGATTACGACGGCATTCCCATCGAAAGCAGCCCGAAATTCCTGACCGAGATCCTGCGCCAAGAGTGGGGCTTCCGCGGCTACGTCGTTTCCGACAGCGGCGCCGTCGAATGGGTGCACACGAAGCATCGGGTCGCCACCACGCCCCCCGACGCGATCAGGCAATCCGTCGAGGCCGGACTGAATGTCCGCACGCATTTCACGCTGCCCGACGACTACGTGCTTCCGCTGCGTGAACTCGTTCGCACCGGCCAGCTGTCGATGAACACCATCGACGCCCGGGTGCGCGAAATCCTCCGCGTCAAATACTGGCTCGGCCTCTTCGACCGACCCTATCGCGCGACCCCAGGCGACGTGGACCAGGTCGTGCGCGCGCCCGCACATCTCGCCGCATCGCTGCGCGCGGCACACGAGTCGATCGTCCTCCTCAAAAACGACGACGGCGCCCTCCCCTTGCGTCGCGAGCTCACACGCGTGCTCGTCGCCGGTCCGCTCGCCGACGATCCGCGCGCGTGGTGGTCGCGTTATGGCCCTCAGGATCTCGCCGTGGTGACGCCGCTCGCCGGCATTCGGGCGAAGCTCGGGTCCGCTGTCGAAGTCCGCTACGCGCAAGGTGTCACAGCCGCTGACCGGCGCTTTCCCGAAAGCGATCTGTGGAAAGAGCCGCCCGACGCTTCCGAACGCGCCGGGATCGATGCCGCGGTCGAAGCTGCGCGCGACGTCGATGTTATCATCGCCGTCCTCGGAGAAACGGACGCGCTCTGCCGCGAGTCCGCCGGCCGCACGAGCCTCGACCTTCCCGGCCATCAGGAAGATCTTCTCCGCGCGCTGCACGCCACGGGCAAACCCCTCGTGCTCGTCCTCTCAAACGGCCGTCCGCTCAGCATCAATTGGGCGGCGCAACACGTCGCGGCCATCGTGGAACTCTGGATGCCCGGCGAAAACGGCGGCACCGCACTCGCCGACGTGCTCTTCGGCGACTACAACCCCGCCGGCCGTCTGCCGGTGACATTCCCCCGGTCCGTGGGACAAATCCCGCTCAACTTTCCCGCGCACCCGGGTTCGCAGGGACGCGATCCCGGCATGGTCACCCGTCCGCTTTATCCCTTCGGCCACGGTCTGAGTTATACGACGTTTCGCTACGAGGATTTGCAGGTGTCGCCCGCTCACCCCGGCCCCCAGGCGCCCGTCGAGATCGCGTGCACCGTCACCAACTCGGGCTCGCGCGCAGGCGACGAAGTCGTGCAACTGTATCTTCGCGACGACTACAGCAGCGTGATCACGTTCGAGAAAGTGCTGCGCGGCTTTCAACGCCTGCACTTGCGCCCGGGTGAATCGCAGCGGGTGACGTTCACGCTCCAACCAACGGATCTCGCCGTTTACGACCGCAACAATCGATGGACCGTCGAACCGGGCCGTTTCACGGTCATGCTGGGCGCGTCTTCCACCGACACCCGCCTGACCGGTAGCTTCACGATCCCGACGCCCGAAGGCGCGCTGCCAGACGAGGCGCCGGTCTTCGAAGACAGGACCGACCCACGATGAGGCCCAAACGCCACCACGCCGCCTAAGCCATGCACTGGATCGATTGGCTTCTCGTTTTCTTCTCGATGTCGGTCGTCGTAAGCATGGGCGCATACGCCCGGCGTTTCGTGAAAGGTGTCGCCGACTTCATGTCAGGTGGCCGCGCCGCCGGCCGCTATCTTCTCACCGTCGCGCGCGGCGAGATGTTCGCCGGCGCGGTGATGTTCGTTTCCGTCTTCGAGATGGTGACGAAGTCCGGCTTCGTCACGAGCACCGCGTGGTGGCAGGCGCTGTATCTTCCGATCGCGCTCATCATCGGCATCAGCGGTTTCGTGGTGTATCGCTATCGCGAGACGCGCGCGCTCACGCTGTCGCAGTTCTTCGAGATCCGCTATTCGCGTCGTTTCCGGATCTTCGCCGGCGGGCTCGGTTTTGTCGCCGGCATCCTGAACTTCGGCATCATCCCCGCCGTCGGCGCGCGGTTCTTCGTCTACTTTCTCCAGCTTCCGCCGGAGTCCGTGCTCTTCGGATTAACGATACCGACGTTCTGGGTGATGATGACCCTCTTCCTCGGGATCACCTTGGTGGTGTGCCTGACGGGCGGATTCATCACGATGATGACCACCGACTGCGTGGAGGGAATCCTCTCGCAGCTCTTTTATCTGCTGATCATCGCCGCCCTGCTCGCGACGTTCAGCTGGTCGCAGATCGAGCAGGCGCTCGGCAACCGTCCGCCGGGACAGTCGCTGTTGAATCCCTTCGATGCCGGCGAAATCGCGGACTTCAACCTTTGGTATATCCTCATGTCGATGTTCGTGTGGGCCTACGGCACGATGGCCTGGCAAAACTCGAGCGGCTACTACGCCGCCGCCATCAATGCCCACGAATCGCGCATGGGAATCGTGCTCGGCCGCTGGCGTGACATCGGTCGCCTTGTCACCGTCACGCTGCTGGCCGTCTGCGCAGCGACGTTTCTCGCGCATCCCGACTTCGCTTCCGTCGCAGCGCCGGCCCACACCGCCATCGACGGGATTCACAACGAGCAGGTGCGTTCGCAGATGTTCGTGCCCGTCGCCCTTTCGCACATGCTGCCGATCGGCATCAAGGGCCTGCTGTGCGCGATCCTGCTCATGGGGATTTTCGGCGGCGATTCGAACCATCTGCATTCGTGGGGCGGCATCTTCGTGCAGGACGTCGTCATGCCGCTGCGCAAGCAGCCTCTCACGCCGCGTCAGCACATTCGCTGGCTGCGTTGGAGCATGGTGGGTGTCGCGGTGTTCGCCTTCGGCTTCGGAGCGCTGTTCCGACAAACCGAATACATCATCATGTGGTGGCAGGTGACCACCGCCGTGTTTGTTGGCGGTGCAGGCTCGGCCATCATTGGCGGACTCTACTGGAAAAAAGGCACGACTGCCGGCGCGTGGGTTGCCACGATTCTCGGCTCCAGCCTTTCGGTCGGTGGCATCGTTGCCCGGCAGTTCTGGGGCGACGCCTTTCCGCTCAACGGACTGCAGATCGGTTTCTTCGCCTCCGTCATTGCCGTCGGCGCCTACATCCTGGTGTCGCTGCTCATCTGCCAGACGGACTTCAACCTCGAGCGCATGCTACATCGCGGGGTCTACGCGCGCGCCGATGACGCCGCGGCGCCCATGCGCCAGGAAAAGCCTTCGCTCTGGGCGCGGTTGATCGGCTTCGACCGGAATTTTTCGCGCGGCGACAAATGGGCCGCCGGCGGCGTGTTCGCCTGGTCCTGCTGTTTCGCGGTCGTGGTGATCATTGGCACGATCTGGAATCTCATCTCTCCCTGGTCCGACGCCGCGTGGTCGCGCTACTGGCGCATCACGGCGATGGGCGCGCCCATCGTCGTGGCGGTCGTCACCGGCATTTGGTTCACGTGGGGCGCGGTGCACGATTTGCGGGAGTTCTTCGCCCGGCTTCGCGCTGCACAGGCCAACCCGCTCGATAACGGCATGGTCGAGGGGCATCGCAATCTCGACGAGGTGGCCGTTCCTGCATCCGGAGCTCTCGGCTCCGAAGCCATCCCGCTTGGTTCGAAAAAATAATTCTCTGCAATGCTACCGCGAACTTTCCTCACCCAACTCACGCCGCCTCGCATCGCCGAGGCGGTGCGTCGCATCGAAGCGCTCATCTGGGAACCGCTTCCCGAACGCTGCACGGTCGCCCAAACCGAAAGCTTCCGCGAACACCGCACGTTCGCGGAAATCGCCGGCGCTTCGTTCACCCCCGTGCCCCAGGAGCGTTTCTTCTGGGGACCGAAGTATGCGCAACGCTGGTTTCGCGTCACCCTCCCACCCGCGACCAACGACGCGGTCCGTTACCTGGTCTGGGAGGATCAGGCCGAGGCGACCGCTTACGTCGATGGCGTGCCGTATTACGGGCTCGATATCGCTCACCGCCACTGCCCCTTGCCCGCCGGCGCGCGCGAACTGCACATCGAAGCGGTTTGCATCCGCACCGGTGTGTGGCTGGACGGCTCCTCGCCGGCGCTGAGCGAGTCCGGCAGCGACTTCGCTCCGCCGCGGCTCCTGCGCCGCAACGATCTCGCGTGGTCCGTCTATCACGACCTGCGCGTGCTGCTCGACGTGATCGAAGCCGAAATGCGCGACTGGCAGCCCGGCGCGAAAGCGATCACGGATCCGGTGCGTTTCAGCCCGGCTTACCTGCGCGCGACCCCGCTCGTGCGTCGTTGGTGCGACCGGCTCGAACGCGCGCTCGACCTCCTCGACCGCCAGGGGCTGGAGACGTTCGCCACCCAGTTGAAACAAATCTACGCGGACTTCTCGGCGGAGCCCGGCGCGGTGAAAGCGATTCTGACCGGCCACGCCCATATCGACCTCGTCTGGCTCTGGCCGGAGCGGGTCGGTGAGTTCAAGACCGTTCACACCTGGTCTACCGCAACGCGCATGCTCGATACGTATCCGGAAATGCGATTCGGCTTCTCGCAGCCGATGGCGTATCGGGCGGTTCAGCGGCGTTCGCCTGGTCTCCACCAGCGCGTGCGCGCGCTCATCGAGCGCGGCCAATGGGACGCGGTCGGCGCCGCCTATGTCGAATGCGACACGCATCTGCCCTGCGGCGAAGCGCTGCTGCGAGCGTTGCAGATCGGCCAGGACGAATTTCGCGCGCTGCGCGGCTCGCGTTCGTCGGTATTCTGGCTCCCGGATGTTTTCGGTTACAACGCCTGCATCCCGCAACTCCTGCGCGGCCTCGGGGTGACGGGTTTCTATACGACGAAGCTCTCGTGGAGCAGCATCACGAAGTTTCCGCACACGAGCTTCCGCTGGCGTGGACTCGACGGCAGCGAGGTGGTCTCGCACGTCTCGTTGCTTCACGACTACAACGAAGCGGTTTCGATTCGAAACCTCCGCGAAGACGTCCTTGGGCATCAACAGTCCGCCGTTCATCCCGAAGTGCTCGTGCCTACGGGCTACGGCGATGGCGGTGGCGGTCCGACCGAGGCGATGTGCGAGCGGGCTCGACGCGTCGCCAATCTCGCCGGCGTGCCGCCCACGCAATGGGGCCGCATCGAGGAGTTTTTCTCCCGTCTCCAGCAGGTATCGTCCGACCTCCCCGTCATGGCGGGTGAGCTCGCCGTTGAAATCCATCGCGGCGTCTTCACCACGCACGGCCGGTTGAAAGCGGCGTTTCGCGGATTGGAGCGCGCGCTGCAGCAGCGCGAGGCGGTCCACGTCGCCCGTCGCCTCGGTCCGATTTCGCTGGAGGCGTGGCATCGCCTGATCTTCGCGCAGTTTCACGATTACATTCCCGGCAGCTCGATCTGGGAGGTTTATGCCGAGGCCATTCCAGAGCTCGAAAATCTCGCCAAGTCGGCTCTCGTCGCGGCGGGCGAAGCCCTCGGAAGCGAAGGCGCGCCGGCTTGGTTCAACCCGCTGCCCTGCCGGCGGCACTGGCTGTTCGACGGCAAGCTGCTCGAACTCGGTCCGCTCGAAGGCAAGTCCGCCGCCGCGGCGCAGCCCGCCGCCCCGGTGCAGGCGAAGGGCCTCGTGCTTCGCAGCGAACGGGTCGAAGCGGAATTCTCGCGCGAAAGCGGAATCGTTCGTCTTTCGATCGACGGCCGCGCCATCGCACTGACGGGCGATGGGCACGCGTTATGGTCGTATCCGGATCGCCCCGCAGTCTCCCCTGCTTGGGATGTCGATCGCGGCACACTGGCCAACGGAGAACGTGCCCGATGCTCGGGCCAGCCTTCCGTCGAAAACGGGCCCGGGTTCGGCGCGATCACGTTTCCGGTTTCAATTCCGGGCACCAACAGCGGGCACATCCGTTTTGAAGTTCGCGCCGGCGAGCCAGTGCTGCGGGTGCGTTACAATATTGCCTGGAATGACCCCGACACGCTCCTGAAAGCGGTGATCAGCACGAGCTACAAAGGTTCCTACGGCCGTTTCGCATGTCCATTCGGCAGCGTGCTGCGCGGCCAATGGCCGGGCTATCCGCGCGAGGAAGCGCAATGGGAAGTCCCTGCCAGTCGCTGGATGATCTTGAGCGATGACGCCCAGAGCGAAGGGCTCGCGATCATCACGGAGGCGAAATACGGCTTCACGGTGCGCGACGGCAGCGCAGGGTTGAGCCTGGTGCGCAGCGCGCTCGTCACCGAGGCGGACCTGCATCCAAAAATTCGCGACACGCCGGATCGTCCGCGTCACAGCGATCTCGGGGCGCACACCATCGAGATCGCCCTCGGGTTGCCGGGCAATGACGCTCGTCCGGAAGAGCATCCCGCAGCGCTCGCCGATACGCTTTTCACCCCGTGCCTCGCTTATCGCGGGGAGCCAATCGTGTCGGGCGTCGAACGAATCGCATGCACCCCGACCGTCGTCGCGAGCTGGGCCAAACCCGTTGCGCCCGATCGATGGATTCTGCGGCTCCAGGAAACATGCGGACGTCACGGCGCGGTTTCACTGCGCCTCGCGCCTGGCTGGTCCGCCGCGGCGGTGGCACTCGACGAAAGCGAGCCGTCCGCAAACGCGTGGCGAGCGAACGAGCATTCGCAGGCAGTGCCGCCTTACCGCGTCGTCTCTGTCTGCCTCTCGGCTGCGACAAAAACGAAATAACGCGTCTTGAAACTCCCGGGCTGCTCGGATCTCCGATTCGGTCGGGAAAGCAAAAGGGACCGGCGAAAGCCGGTCCCTATGCAAAAGCCCGAACACTTCGGACGAAAGATATCAGCCAACCCGCTCAAGCGGGGCTTCGGAGCTGGCCGCCTTGTTTTCCTCGACCCAGCGCACGCAGAACTGCACGAGCTGTGTCGCATTCGCGAGGTTGAGCTTGCGCTTGATGTGCACGCGGTGGGTCTCGACGGTTTTGATGCTGAGAAACAATTTCGCGGCGATCTCGCGCGTCGGCAGGCCGTCGCCGATGAGATTGACGATCTCGAGCTCGCGATCGCTCAGGCTGCTCACCGGCGAATCGGTGCTGCCGTCGTCCGTGCCGTCGACGAAGCGATTCAGCATTTGCGTCGCAACGCGTTCGCTGACGAAAAGCTGGCCATTGCGCGCACGGCGGATCGCATCGAGCACGCGGCCCGTGACATCCTGCTTCATCACGTAGGCGCGAGCGCCGGCCTTCAGGACCCGTAGTGCGTAGACGGATTCATCATACATCGAGACGACGACCACATCGATGCCGGGGTCGAACGCCTTGATGTTTTTGATCAGCTCGATGCCGGAGTTTCCCTTCAGCGAGATGTCGGCGATCACGACGTCCGGGCGGATCTTCATGATTTCCGCGGTCGCCGTCGCGGCGTCGGCGGCTTCGCCGCACACTTCCATATCTGCTTCCGCGTTGATCATGGCGCGGAGTCCCATGCGCATCAGCGGATGATCATCGACGACGTAGATGCGAGACTTGACGGCGGCGGGAGCCTGACCGACAGGGCCGTTGGAATAAACCCGAACGACCGAACCTGGCTTGGCGCTCTTGGCGCTGGAGTTGGTAGCTAGTTTCACGAGATTGAAGGGACGTAGGAGACCGGAGCGCGCGCATGGACCGGTTTACCTGCGTCTTGTTCGCACAAAAACACACGACACCTCGCGAAATCGGAGATTCCGGCGGGTGCGTGTGTAGATTGGGTGAAACGAAGAGTAGCGTCAGTAAGCCGATCGAGGCGGAAGAAAAATCTGGCGCACCGTCGCGAAGAGGATCTGCAGGTCCAGCAGCAGCGTCCACCGACGGATATAAAACATGTCGTAGCCGATTCGCCTGTGCAGCAGCGACACCTCGGAAATCTCCCCGCGGAAGCCCTTGCTCTGCGCGAGCCCGGTGATGCCCGGCTTAACGAAATGGCGGGTGTAATAGGAACTCACCACCTTCGCGAACTGCTCGTCGTGTTCCAGCAGATGCGGCCGCGGTCCGCTCACACTCATGTCGCCGAGCAGGACGTTGATGAATTGCGGCACCTCGTCGAGGCTGCTGCGGCGCAGGAACCGGGCAAACGGATACACCCGGGAGTCATGGCGCTGCGCTTGTTTCGTGACGCTCTCGGTCGAGCCCTTCACGTGCATGGTGCGGAATTTGTAGATGAGGAATTTCCGGCGGTTCAGACCCGAACGGAACTGCCGGTGAAACACCGGACCGGGTGACTGAATGCGCTGCATGAGCGCGACCAGCGCCACGAGCGGAGGAAGCACAAAGAGCACCACCGGGAGCGAGACCGCGATGTCCAGCGCACGCTTCAACGCCCGGTTCGCCGGATTCTCCAGCGGCTCGGACGTCAACATCACGAAGGTGTAGTCCCCCTCATGCTCGACGCGGATCGGCATGCCGCCGAAATAACGCCGGCTGTTCGAATAGAAACGCACGCGGCAGCCCGCGTCCTCCACGCAGCGCGCAATCTCTCGAGCGTGCTGCGGCGTGTGCGCGAATTGCGAGACGACGACCTGCGAAATGTCGTGTTCGACGAGAACCCGGCGCAGTTCCGCCAACGAGCCAAGACGAGGCAGCGTGCTCGCGCCCGCGTCGCCCTGCCCCACCCAGCCCACCACCTGAATGCCCAGATGTTCGCGGGAACGAATCCATTCGGCGAGATCCTCGATGTCGCCCTGCGGTGCGACGAGCACCGTGCGCATCACGGATTGATGAAAGAAATTCCGAATGATGAGTCGCGGATAATAGCGGTTCGCGATCACCAGGACGAACGCCATGATGGCGATGTAGCTCGAAAGAAAAATGCGCGACACATCCGTGTCTTTTGTCACGAACGCGATCGTGAACAGCACCGCGATGATCCGGACGAGCTGCTGGCGTGCCAGACGCGACGCCTCGATCCAGCCCACGTTGCCCAACCGGGCCCCGTGGCTCTTCAAGCCATACGTGATCCACAGCGTGCTCGCGATCACTCCGAGGAGATAGAGCGACACATTTGCGGACTGGGCGAACCGCACCCAGCCGAGTTGTTCGATGAGCGCGACCCAGCCGACGTAGAAGACCGCGGATGTCACCACGATCGCAACGCCGTGCAGGCAGCGAAGACCTTCCTGACGGTCCCTCACCATGGATAAGTTCTCCCTCTCATATTGTGACGCGATCCGACACCGCCATGATAGCGTCGGTTCGCAAACGGCGTAGTGTATCAGGGCCTGCTTCGCCCCTCGGCTTCCGTTCCCTAAGGCCCATCAGGAAATCCCTGATCAGAGTCAGGGAATCCGAAACGCTCTTGCCTCCGATTGCCCTCCGTCGAGCCTCCGCCAGAACACGCGAACACCGCCTGTTCGTTTCGCGATGAATGCTTCCGAGACAACCTCCCGAACTGGCTGGTATTGCCTCCGGACGCAGCCGCGCCGCGAGTTCGTCGCCGCGCAGAATCTCCGCGAACGCGTCGGCGTCGAAGTGTTCGCTCCGCGCATCCGGGTGCGACGCTGCACGCGCAACGGATTGGTGAGCGCGCTCGCGGAAGCGCTGTTCCCGGGCTATCTCTTCGCGCGCTTCGATTATCCCCAGCAATTGCGCTACGTCGTGAGCACGAGCGGAGTCACCGGCGTCGTCCGTTTCGGAGCGCAACCGCCGGCCGTGGCCGATGGCATCATCGATTTCCTCCGCTCGCAGGTTCGCCTTACGGAGCAGGAGCGCGGCGAGCCCGTTCTTGGCGAGGGCACGTGGGTGCGGATCGTAGGCGGATGTTTTCGCGACGTCGAAGGCCGCGTGCTCTCCTTCGACAGTCGCACGGAGCGGGTGCGCGTGCTTCTCAGTCTTCTAGGTCGTGACGTGCAAATCAGCGTCATGGCGCAGCAACTCGTCGCGCTTCCCCAGGAGCGCGGCGCCCGGTTGGTGAGTCCCGCCGCTCTGCAAAACGTTGCGGCACCACTTGCCCAATAATCGGTCCAACAGCAGGTGACACTCCCCTCCAACGGGAGAAATTGCTCGTTCAGCGCGTTTCCTCGGAGGCGTGCTCGGGCGGCAGCTTGTCAGGACCAGGCGATTCGGTGGGCGTCCAGCTCGCTTCGCCCAACTCAAAACTCAACGCATGAAAGTCTCCCATATCGTTCTGCTGACGTCGGCCGCCACCGCGCTGACCTCCAGCTTGTTTGGTTTCGCCGAAGTCGCTCGTGGCGAGGTGCTGCTCTCCACGACCGGCCGGGCGATGTATGATTCCCGGGTCTTCGGCGGGCTCACTCCGGCAGACGACTATATCTTCACGCTGGAGCCGCGGCTCATCTACCGCCGCGAAGCCGGCGTGCTGAAGCTCGATAGCCACGCAGGCGTGCGCTTCAACCGCTACGAAGAGTTTCAGGAACTCGACTCGGAAGACTTCTTCTCGTCGGTCCGGTTCAGCCTTCCTCCCGGAGCGGGCACCAGGGCTTCGGGCGCGTTTGAGACCAGCTACGACGAACGCACGGACGTGAACTACGACGTCAACGCCCGCATGCGCGAAAAGACATTACACTCGCGCCTCAACACCCTCTTTCCCACCGGCCTGAAAACCAGCGTAGCCCTCGGCGGCTCGTTTCGGAAAGAGGACCGCAATCATTTCAACGACCGCGAAATCTGGGAAGGCACCGCGGCGTTTCGCTACACGGACTTTCTTGGCGGTTCGACTTTCGAAGCCCGCTACCGTCGTCTCGACGTCGAGTCGACCGGCGTGAATTTCCTCGGCATCCCGCTCGACCAGAAGAGCGACATCTACTCCGTCTCGCTCTCTCGCCCGCTCTATCACGAGGTCCGAGGCTCGATCAGTTACGGCTATCGCGTGCTCCATCGTTCCCGCGCGGAAATCGCCGGTCAAAGCAACCGCGCCGCCGGTTCGATCTTCGCCGTGAACATCGACGGCCCTTTCCTCCCCGCGAGCCGCTTCCCCAAAGTCGACAGCTCACTCTCGTTTGGATACCAGGAAGCGGAAACGCCCGGCATCGCCGACACCGGTGGAAGCCGCTTCTTCGGCGCCGCTCGTCTCGGCTGGCATGTGCGCGAACGCACGCAACTCTTCGTCCAGGCCCGGCGCGCCCTGGAACTTTCGGTCGACGACCTGACGATTGAAACCACCTCCGGCGAAATCGGAATTTCTCAACAAGTCGGCAACTTCACCTCGCTCGTCGCCTCGGTCGGTTACGAGGAGCGCGACTACCGCACGTTCTCGCGGCAGGACGAAGCGTTCACCGCGCACGCCGCCGCCAACTACCGCATCACCAAGTCCTGGTCCGCCGCCGCGAACTACCGCCTGCGCGCCACCGACTCGAATTCCACGATGGCGAACTACGACCGCCACGTTTTTTGGGTTTCCGCCACCTACATGTTCTAGGCTTCCAAGCTTCCTCCACATGACCCTTCGCCTCCTCGCCTTCGCACTGCTCGCGTCGCTTGCCTTCGGGCAGGTTCCGCCTGCGGGCGTGCCGTCCAACATCGGCACCCCGCCCCCGCCTGAGAACAACACCGATCCGTCTTACCGGCTCGTGCCCGGTGACTCCGTCTCGGTCAATGTCTATGCCGAACCGGACATGTCCGCCGCACAGCGGCTCGACTCCAGCGGCATTCTCCGGCTGCCCATGATCGGCGAGGTCAAACTCGGCGGACTCACGGTGCGCGAGGCCGAAATGGAGCTCGAGAACCTCTACCGGTCGCGCGAGTTGCTAAAGGCCCCGCTCGTCTCGCTCGCCGTCAGCACCTACGCCATCCGCGAGGTTTCCGTCCTCGGCGCCGTCCGCTCCCCGGGCAACTTTCAGTTTCCAAAGGAAACGACCAGTTTGGACATCGTTGATTTGATCACCCGTCTCGGCGGATTTACCCCGACCGCCAAATCGGACGCGGTGAGTGTCATCCGCCGCAAACCCGACGGCAAGGAAGAGGTCACTACGGTCGACGTCGAACGGATGCTTTCAGGGCGGAAACGCGGAGACAGCAGTCGCCGCGAATTTGCCGTGTTCCCCGGCGACCGCATCTGGGTGCCCGAACGACTTTTCTGACCAAGCTCCAACTCAACCGCCTACACACTATCATGCCTTCCTCCTCGAAAAAAGCCGCCGCCGCTCCGGCGCCCGCCGTTCGTATCACGGCTCGCGATGTCCTGCAGATGTTTCAGGAGCGCTGGCTGATCGGCCTCCTCGCCGGCGCGGCCGCCGCCATCGCGTTCGTCGCCCTCCAGCCCACGAAGGAGCCCGTTTACTTCAGCGAGGTCAGCCTCCTTTTCGAATCCCGCAAGGATCGCGTCCTGAACATCCAGGAGGTCGTCGAAACCGGGGTGCGCAACGCCAACGAGCTCAACATTCACACCGAGCAGCTCCGTAGTCAGACGTTCTTCGATTACGTGCTCACCTCTTTCAACAAAGAGGAAACCGAGCGCATTCAGCGCGCCTATCTCGATCCCGAGAATCCCGACAAACCCGTCCCGAGCCTCGCGGAAATCATCCGCCCGAACCTCACCATCCATCCGCGGCGCAACACCACCATCATCGCGATCGGCGTCACGAATCGGAATCCCGAGGCCGCCGCGCTGATCGCCAATCGTTTCGCGCGTCGCTATATCGACTACAACCTCGACCGCGCCAACAGCGGCACGAACTCCGCCATCATCTTCCTGCGCAACCAGGCCGAGGAACTTCGCTCCCAGGTCGAAGCCGTCGAAGCCTCGCTTCAGGAATATCGCGCGAAACATAATGTCGCCGCCCTCGGCGAAACCCAGAACGTCGTCCTCCAGAAGGTCGGCACCGTCGGCACCGCGCTCGTTCAAGCTCAGATGGAGCAGGTCGAGATGCGCTCCGTCCTCGACAAGATCGACGAATACCGCCGCGACGGCAAAGATCTCCACGAGATCCCGCAGGTCGGTGGCTTCGGTCAGGTCAGCACGCTCCGCACCCGCTTCGCGGAACTCAACGCCCAGCGGCTGCTCCTCTCTGAGAAATACCTGCGGCTTCATCCCCGCATGATCCAAAACGAGCTGGAGATGAACGAAACGCAGCGCCTCCTCAACGAGGCGACCTCGATGGCCATCGCGAATCTCGAAACCCGTCTTCGCATCGCCGCGCAGCACGAGGTTCGGCTCCGCAAGGAACTCGAGCAAGCCGAGGGCATGGCCCACCAGCTCGACAAAACCTCCGTCGATTATCGCTTCCTCGAGCAGGACGCCGTCACCAAGCGTGCCACCTACGCCCGCGTCGTCGATCGCCTCAACGAGGCTAGCGTCGCCAGCCAGATGGAAAACACGAACATCAAGATCTTCGATCCGGCCTACGTCCCCGGCGCGGCGGTCGGCGACGGCGTTGTGGGTATCGCGATGAAGGCGTCCTTCCTCGGCGTCGGCCTCTTTCTCTTCGTTCCCGTCGTCTTCGGATTTTTCGACACCCGCATCAAGACCGTTTCCCATGTCGAGGATTCGCTTGGCACCGTGCTGCTTGGCGCGGTGAAATCCATCGACGGTCTCGGCGAGATCGAACGCGCCCACGTGTATCGTCTGCACAAGGACGACGGTCTCACCGAAGCCTATCGTGGCATCTACAGCGCGATCGATATTCATTCCACCGAGGCTTTCCCGAAGGCCATCATCAGCACGAGCAGCATGCCCGGCGACGGCAAGAGCCTCACCGCGAGCAATCTCGCAGCCGTTTTCGCCGCGCACGGGCGCCGCACGTTGCTCGTCGATTGCGACCTCCGCCGCCCGGTGCTGCATCGCTACTTCGGCGTCGATGTCAGCAACGGTTGGATACAGTGCCTCAATCCGGCCAACGCCGTCGACGGCAAGCTGCCCGAGGCGCCCACGATCGCGTTCACCGACAATCTCGACCTCCTGCCCTCCGGCGGCGTCGCGAAGAACCCGACCGAAACGCTCGAACGCTTCGTCACCTCCGGCATGCTCAAACGCCTGCTCGAGCGCTACGATCTCGTCCTCCTCGACACGCCGCCCGTCGCGGTCTTCCCCGACGCCCTGCTGCTCGCCCGCTACTGCAAGGAGCTGATCTACGTCTGCAAATTCGGCTCCGTGCGGCTCAACAACGTCCGCAAAACGCTGGGCAAGCTTCACGAAACCGGCGTCAAGGTCCTCGGGCTCATCATCAATCAGATGCCGGAGTCCCGGTTCCGCGCCTGCGGCTACCAAGGCTACGGCGCGTATGGCCGCGAGTATTACCAGGCCTACGCGAAAACGAGCGCTGCTCACTGAGAACCGCGGTTCCCCTCCCGCGATCGCCGCTTGAACCTGATCGTTCCCGCTCGATGGCCGTTGCTTTGCGAACGTGCGCGGGCCTCACGCTGCTCACCGCGCTCGCGTTGGCGCCGCTGTATTTCGGTGCCACGCGGCTCGTTCCGTTTCAGGCGCTGATCGCCCTCGCCGGCGCCGGGGGCGCCGCGTGGGTCTTGAGCGCCGCGTCGGGAGCAACGTGGCCCGCGCCACCGCTCCCCGCGATCGTCGCGGTCGCGCTGATTCTCGTTTCGGTCGCGGCGTGGTGCTTTGTCCTCACACCGCCCGAACTGCCGGCGTTCACCCGCGGTCATTTCGCCCGCATCGTCTCGCGTTGGCCGCACAGCGTCGTGCCGAAAAGCTTCCCGCTGCTGCTCACGTGGGCCTTCGTCGGCGTTCTCGCTTTCGTCGCGCTTTGCGATTTCGCCCGCGATCCCGCGTGGCGCCGCTCCATCGTGTGGACGATGGTCGTCACGGGCGCCGCGGTTGCAGTGCTCGGCCTTATTCAAAACGCCACCCGCGCGCGCGGCATCTACTGGTTGCCGTCGCATCGCATGCCGGGCGCGTTCTTCGGGCCGTTCTTTCATCATACGTCCGCCGGGGCCTACTTGAACACGGTCTGGCCCCTCGGACTTTCCCTCGCGTTGCTCGGAGTCGAGCGGCGCACCGCGGGAAAACTCGGCATCGGCCTCGCCCTTGCCTGCACCGCCATCGTGCTCGCGGCCCATTCCGGCCACATCTCGCGTCTGCCCCAGGTCATCGCGGTCACCGTCCTCGTGGCGTTTGCACTGTGGTGCGGGCTCTGGCGTGTCTTCGGTCATGTTCGGGGGCTGCGCGTCACGCTCGCTGGAGTCGCCCTCGTCCTGACGCTCGCGGTGGTCGCTTTGGGCGCGACGCGCGTCGACGAAATAAAATCCCGCTGGAACCTGTTGAGCTGGGAAAATCTCGTCGGCGGCCGTCCTGCCGTCGCCCCGCCGCCGGAGAGCGAGTGGCGCCGCCTGATGCGAGACGACCTTTTCATCCCATCGGATCATCGTGCTTATCCGCTGGGCGATCGGGGCGCGGCCTATGCCGCCGGCCTGAGCGCGGTCGCCGATCGTCCTTGGTTCGGCTGGGGACCCGGCGGCTGGACCGCAGGGGCCGCGGCCAACTCGATCGATCCCTTCACGCGCACGTTTTTTCTCACGGTGCAATTCACCCACCAGGATTTCCTCCAGGCATTTGTCGAATGGGGCATCATCGGCGGGAGCGGCTGGGTGCTGCTTTTCGGAGGCGCCGTGACATTTGCGTTACTTCGCCTCCGCCTGTCCCCCGCCCGGGATTACCTCGGCGCGGGCGCCGCCGCAGCCCTCGGGGCGGTGCTGCTGCAGTCGTTGATCGATTTTCCCCTGCAGATCCCCGCGGTGCAGTTCAACGCCCTGGCGCTGGCTGCGGTTGCATGGACTGTTCCCTCATCAGGGAAACTCCCGGTCTTTTTCGCTGACTCTGTCTTTTCACCACATGAGTGTGCTCAATCCCACTGACGAAATCGTTATTCGTCCTAACCAGTCATGGCTTCACATCGACTGGCGAGGCATTGTCCAATACAGGGACCTCGTCTTCCTGATGGTCCGGCGCGACTTCATCGCGCGCTACAAGCAGACGATCCTCGGGCCCGCCTGGTTCATGATCAACCCGGTGCTCACCTCGATGATGTTTACGCTCGTGTTCAGCCGGGTGCTGGGCGTCTCCACGGGGGGCATTCCGCCGGTGCTCTTCTACCTCTCCGGCATGCTCGCGTGGTCGTATTTCTCGAATCTTCTCACGACCAGCAGCCACGCCCTCCTGCACAACGCCGCGCTGTTTGGAAAGGTTTACTTTCCGCGGCTGATCGTTCCCCTCGCGATGTCGGTCTCCAGCTGCATCGCGATTGCCATCCAGCTCTGCACCTTCCTCGCGATCCTCACCTATTACATCGCGACCGATCGCCTGCAGATCCCGGTCTCGCAGGTGCTGTTCGCCCTGGCCTGCCTCCCGCTGATCATTCTCCACACCGCCATGCTCGCCGTGGGCGTCGGCCTCACCCTCGCATCGATCACTGCGAAGTATCGGGATTTTCAACACCTCACCGGCTTCATGGTTCAGCTGTGGATGTATGCCACGCCCGTGATTTTCCCATTCAGCCGCATCCTCGAGAAGTTCCCCAACGCCTCCTGGATCGCCGCCCTCAATCCCATGGCGGCCATCGTCGAGAATGTCCGCGCCCTTTTCTTCGGTTCCCCTCCGATGCCCACACCCTATGTGGCGCTCTCCGTCGGCGTGGCCATCGCCCTGTTCTTCTTCGGCGTGCTGAACTACCAGCGCACCGCCCGGACGTTCATCGATACGGTCTGACGCCACTCTCGCTCCTCGACTCACCGAAGCACCATGTCCCATCCCACCATCTCGATCCGCAACGTCTCCAAAAAATACCGCCTCGGCCTCGTGGGCATGACCACGCTCCGCGACGAGTTGCAGCGCCGCTGGGCGAAGCTCCGCGGCAATGAACTCGCGCTCGGCGACAAGAAGCGCCCGGTCAACGGGTCCGAATTCTGGGCGCTCCGCGATATCTCGTTCGACGTGGCGCAAGGCGAGGTCGTCGGCCTGATCGGCCGCAACGGCGCCGGCAAAAGCACGCTGCTGAAAATCCTCAGCCGCATCACCGAACCGACCAAGGGCGAGATTCGCATTCGCGGTCGTGTCGCCAGCCTTCTCGAAGTCGGCACGGGATTCCACCCGGAGCTCAGCGGACGCGAAAACATCTTCCTCAACGGCGCCGTGCTCGGCATGTCCCGCGGCGAGATCGCCCGCAAGTTCGACGAGATCGTCGAGTTCTCCGAAATCGGAAAGTTCATCGACACGCCGGTGAAGCGCTACTCGAGCGGCATGTATGTCCGCCTCGCCTTCGCGGTCGCCGCCCACCTCGAGCCCGAAATCCTCATCGTCGACGAGGTGCTCGCCGTCGGCGACGTCGCCTTCCAGCGGAAATGCCTCGGCAAGGTCCGGGAAATTTCCCGCGGCCAGGGCCGCACCGTCCTCTTTGTCAGCCACAACATGAACGCCGTCGAAAACATCTGCACCCGCGGCGTCATGCTGCGCCAGGGCCAGCTCATTCGCCAGGGCACCGACGTGCGCGACATCGTCCGCCAATACATCACCGACCACAAGATCGCGACCACGAGCCCGTCCTGGCAGAACGACGACAACTCCTACGACAACGAGCATTTCCGCGTCGATAAGTTCTACCTGACCGACAGCCGCGGCGAGGTGATCACTCACGCCGTTCCCAACGATTCGCCCGTCACCGTCAACATCGAGGGCGAGGTCCTGAAGCCCGATTCGAATCTACAAATCGGATACGGTCTCTTCACGAACGACATGGATCTGCTCTATCTCAGCACCAACCTCGACCAGCCCGAGGCCAACTGGGTCGAGCTCAACCGCGGCTCCGTCCGCCTCACCTCCAAGATCCCCGCCCGCCTCCTCAACGAGGGCGAATATCGCGTCGGCCTTTATCTCAGCCTCTATCGCCGCCGCTGGATCTGCGAGCCGGGCGTCAAGGGCCCGACCCTCACTTTCGAAATTCGCGGCGGCCTCAGCGATTCGCCGTGTCTCGTCGTCCGTCGTCCCGGCCACCTGAGCCCTGTCCTCGAATGGCAGGTGCGCTCCGGCGTCGAGCTGCTCGCCTGATTTCGTTTCCAGCCTTCCAGCCTTTTTCGTCGTGGCAGCCTGCGCTCCCGTCGCTCTGTTCGTCTACAATCGGCCCGACCACACGCGTCGGACCCTGGAGGCGCTCGCCCGCAACCGCCTCGCCGCCGATACGCCGCTCTACGTTTTCGCCGACGGCGCCAAGTCCGGCGCCACCCCCGCCGAGCGGGAACGCATCGTATCCACGCGTGCGCTCGTTTGCAGCGTGCCCTGGACGCGAAACGTCAGCCTCGTCGAAGCCGACGCAAACCGCGGTCTCGCCGCATCGATCCTTCACGGCATCGGCCACGTGCTCGCCAGGCACGACCGGGTCATCGTGCTCGAAGACGACATCGTCACCTCGCCCGGCTTCCTCGAGTTCATGAACCGCGGCCTCGACCTCTACGCCGAGGAACAGCGCGTGATGCATCTCTCCGGCTACATGTATCCGCTCGGTCTGCGCACGCCCGGCACCATCTTCCTCCGGATTCTCTCCTGCTGGGGCTGGGCGACCTGGGCCCGGGCGTGGAAACACTACGACGACAACATCGAAACGCACCTCGCCCGGCTCGACACACCGCACCGCGTTCGAAAATTCAACATCGAGGGCCATGCCGACTTCCACCGGCAGCTGCTCGATAACCGCTCCGGCCGCATTCGTTCCTGGGCCGTGCGCTGGTATGCGTCCTGGCTCGCGCAGGACGGACTCTCGCTCTTCCCGACCCACTCCCTCGTCCGCAACATCGGCCACGACGGCAGCGGCGTGCATTGCCACGCCGACGCCCGCTTCGACACCCCGCTCGCCGATTCCGTCCCCGTGCAACGGATACCGCTCCGCGAAAACATTTCCGTGCGCTGGCGCATCAACGAATTCTATCGCTCCGGTCGCGGCGACCGCTCCTTCCCGCGCATCTGGCTCAACAACCGGCTCGTGCTCCCGCTGCGCCGCCGGCTCGCGCTCTGAAATCCCTCATGTCGTTCTCCCGTCGCATCCCTCCCGGGGCACGCACCGCCCTGCGCAGCGCCTCGAACCGCTGGCGGTTCCGCGGCGCTTCGTTGGGCGCCGACACTTACGTCCAGGACGGCGTGTCGATCGCTCGCGGCACGATCACCGGTCGACACTGCGCCATTCTCCGCAACGCGCAGGTCCTCGCCGGCACCCGGCTCGCCGATCACTGCGTCGTCGGGCATCGCGCGCGGCTCGGTCGCAGCACCCTCGGGGAACGCTGCACCCTCGAGCCGGAAGTGGAGCTCTTCAACGCCACGCTCGCCGATCACGTGCAACTCCAGCGCGAGGTCTCCGCGACGGATGTTCGAATCGATCGTTTCACCTACGTCGGGCGCCGCGCTTATCTGAATCTTGTCACGGTCGGGGCCTTCTCGTCCATCGGCCCCGCCGTGCTCGCCGGGCTCGGCGATCACCCGAGCGATCTGGGCAGCACCTCGCCCGCCCTTTATTCAACCCGCGGTCAGTGCGGCGATAGCTTCGCCACCGTCGATTTGTTTCCGGAGCGCCGCCCGACCGTCATCGGAAACGACGTCTGGCTCGGCGCCCGCGTTTTCGTGCGCGACGGTCTCTCGATCGGCGACGGCGCGATCGTTGCCGCCGGCGCCGTCGTCACGCGCGACGTCCCGCCCTACGCGATTGTCGGCGGCACGCCCGCCAAGGTGATCCGTTTCCGCTTTCCCGAAGAAATTGTCTCCCGCCTCCTCGCAATCGCGTGGTGGGCGTGGCCCGACGCCCGCCTGCGCGAGGCCCAGCCACTCCTCGCCTCCCGCAACATCGAGGCATTCCTCGACTGGGCCGAGGCCGCCTCCTCGCCGGTGCCCACGGCTGCCCTTCCATGAAAACGTCCGTTCAACTCAGCGTCGTGCTCCCCGTCTTCAACGCGGAGCGCTACGTCGCCGGGGCGATGCGCAGCCTCCTCGCGCAATCGTTCGGCGACTTCGAACTCATCGTGATCGACGATGGTTCCACCGATCAATCCACCGCGATCGTCCAGCGTTTCGCCGAACGCGACTTGCGCATCCGCCTCATTCGCCGGCCCAACACCGGCATCGTCGGCGCGCTCAACGACGGCCTCGCCGCCGCCCGCGCTCCGTTCGTCGCGCGCATGGACGCCGACGACTTCGCGCTGTCACGCCGCTTCGAACACCAACTCCGCTACCTCGAAGCGCACCCCGAATGCGTGGGGCTCGGCAGCGCCGTCGATTTCATCGATGAACACGGCGCCCGCGTCATGGCGTGCCCACGCCCGCTCACGCACGAGGAGATCGAGACCGGCCTGCTCCGCGGCGATGGCGGCATGATTATCCACCCGGCGGCCATGTTTCGTCGCGAGGCCGTGTATTCGATTGGCGGTTACCGCCGCGAGGCGCAGTATGTCGAGGATCTCGATATTTACCTCCGGCTCGCCCGGGTCGGCCGTCTCGCCAACCTGCCGGACACGCTGCTGCAGTATCGAATCCATCCCAGCAGCATCAACTTCACCAAGAACGCCAACCGCTACCAGACGAAGCTCGGCGTGATGGCCGACGCCTACCGCGCGCGCGATCTGCCTTTTCAAGAGTCCAATATTCCGGATCGCAGCCGCGCTTGGGGCACGCCCGCCCACCGTTACCGCGAGTGGGCCGCGACCGCGCTGCAGTTCGGCGATCGCCGCGTCGCCGTTCGTCACGGTTTCGCCGCGTGCCGCCTCGAGCCGTGGAACCGCCAGTCGTGGCGCAGCCTGCGTTACGCGCTCACCGCGCGCATTCCCGCTCCTGCGGCGTCGGTTCCCGCCGCCCCCACCATCGCCAAAGCCGCCTGAAATGTCGTCGCTGCTCTACATCGGCCAGAATCCCACCGTCGGGACCGGCAGCCCCATCATCGTGCTGCGCCATCTCCAACGCTTCGCCGCTGATGGCTGGAATATTTCCGTCCTCGGCGAATATGGAGGCAACTACGACGCCTGCCGCCAGGCCGGATGGAGTGTCGCGCAGCTCTGTCATCGGAAATGGTGGTGGCCGCCTTACCGCCAGCATTCGAACAGCCTTCGCTGGCTGCGGCTCCGTCTCCTCGCTCACGAGGCGGCCAGCTCGATCCCCC
>JAEZAD010000059.1 GCA_023430565.1 Verrucomicrobiota bacterium | reverse complement strand
CTCGAATGGCAGGTGCGCTCCGGCGTCGAGCTGCTCGCCTGATTTCGTTTCCAGCCTTCCAGCCTTTTTCGTCGTGGCAGCCTGCGCTCCCGTCGCTCTGTTCGTCTACAATCGGCCCGACCATACGCGTCGGACCTTGGAGGCGCTCGCCCGCAACCGCCTCGCCGCCGATACGCCGCTCTACGTTTTTGCCGACGGCGCCAAGCCCGGCGCCACCCCCGCCGAGCGGGAACGCATCGCGTCCACGCGTGCGCTCGTTTGCAGCGTGCCCTGGACGCGGAACGTCAGCCTCGTCGAAGCCGACGCAAACCGCGGTCTCGCCGCATCGATCCTCCACGGCATCGGCCACGTGCTCGCCAAGCACGACCGGGTCATCGTGCTCGAAGACGACATCGTCACCTCGCCCGGCTTCCTCGAGTTCATGAACCGCGGCCTCGACCTTTACGCCGAGGAACAGCGCGTGATGCATCTCTCCGGCTACATGTATCCGCTCGGGCTGCGCACGCCCGGCACCGTCTTCCTCCGGATTCTCTCCTGTTGGGGCTGGGCAACCTGGGCGCGGGCGTGGAAACACTACGACGACAACATCGAGACGCACCTCGCCCGGCTCGACACGCCGCACCGCGTTCGAAAGTTCAACATCGAGGGCCATGCCGATTTCCACCGGCAGCTGCTCGATAACCGCTCCGGCCGCATTCGCTCCTGGGCCGTGCGCTGGTATGCGTCCTGGCTCGCGCAGGGCGGACTCTCGCTCTTCCCGACTCACTCCCTCGTCCGCAACATCGGCCACGACGGCAGCGGCGTGCATTGCCACGCCGACGCCCGCTTCGACACCCCGCCCGCCGAATCCGTCCCCGTGCAACGGATACCGCTCCGCGAAAACATTTCGGTGCGCTGGCGCATCAACGAATTCTATCGCTCCGGTCGCGGCGACCGCTCCTTCCCGCGCATCTGGCTCAACAGCCGGCTCGTGCTCCCGCTGCGCCGCCGGCTCGCGCTCTGAAATCCGTCATGTCGTTCTCCCGTCGCATCCCTCCCGGGGCACGCACCGCCCTGCGCAGCGCGTCGAACCGCTGGCGTTTCCGCGGCGCATCGCTGGGCGCCGATACCTACGTCCAGGACGGCGTGTCGATCGCCCGCGGCACGATCACCGGTCGGCACTGCGCCATTCTCCGGAATGCGCAGGTCCTCGCCGGCACCCGGCTCGCCGATCACTGCGTCATCGGGCATCGCGCGCGGGTCGGTCGCAGCACCCTCGGGGAACGCTGCACCCTCGAGCCGGAAGTGGAGCTCTTCAACGCCACGCTCGCCGATCATGTGCAACTCCAGCGCGAGGTCTCAGCCACGGATGTTCGAATCGATCGCTTCACCTACGTCGGCCGCCGCGCTTATCTGAATCTTGTCACCGTCGGCGCTTTCTCGTCCATCGGCCCCGCCGTGCTCGCCGGGCTCGGTGATCACCCGAGCGATCTCGGCAGCACTTCGCCCGCACTTTATTCAACCCGCGGCCAGTGCGGCGATAGCTTCGCCACCGTCGATTTGTTTCCGGAACGCCGCCCGACCGTCATCGGAAACGATGTCTGGCTCGGCGCCCGCGTTTTCGTGCGCGACGGTCTCTCCATCGGCGACGGCGCGATCGTTGCCGCCGGCGCCGTCGTCACGCGCGACGTCCCGCCCTACGCGATTGTCGGCGGCACGCCCGCCAAGGTGATCCGCTTCCGCTTTCCCGAAGACATTGTCTCCCGCCTCCTCGCGATCGCGTGGTGGACGTGGCCCGACGCTCGCCTGCGCGAGGCCCAACCACTGCTCGCCTCCCGCAACATCGAGGCATTTCTCGACTGGGCCGAGGCCGCATCCTCGCCGACGCCCACGGCTGCCCTTCCATGAAAACGTCCGTTCAACTCAGCGTCGTGCTCCCCGTCTTCAACGCGGAGCGCTACGTCGCCGGGGCAATGCGCAGTCTCCTCGCGCAATCGTTCGGCGACTTCGAACTCATCGTGATCGACGATGGTTCGACCGATCAATCCACCGCCATCGTCCAGCGCTTCGCCGAACGCGACTCGCGCATCCGCCTCATTCGGCGGCCCAACACCGGCATCGTCGGCGCGCTCAACGACGGCCTCGCCGCCGCCCGCGCTCCCTTCGTGGCGCGCATGGACGCCGACGATTTCGCGCTTTCGCGCCGCTTCGAACTCCAACTCCGCTACCTCGAAGCGCACCCCGAATGCGTGGGGCTCGGCAGCGCCGTCGATTTCATCGATGAACACGGCGCCCGCGTCATGATGTGCCCCCGCCCGCTCACGCACGAGGAGATCGAGGCCGGCCTGCTCCGCGGCGATGGCGGCATGATCATTCACCCGGCCGCCATGTTTCGGCGCGAAGCCGTGTATTCGATCGGTGGCTACCGCCGCGAGGCGCAGTATGTCGAGGACCTCGATATTTACCTCCGACTCGCCCGGGTCGGCCGT
Source organism: Verrucomicrobiota bacterium (assembly GCA_023430565.1). GTDB lineage: Bacteria > Verrucomicrobiota > Verrucomicrobiia > Opitutales > Opitutaceae > Opitutus. Next base: position 659 of record JAEZAD010000059.1, on the reverse strand, counting down.
CTCGCCAACCTGCCGGACACGTTGCTCCAGTATCGAATCCATCCCAGCAGCATCAACTTCACCAAGAACGCCAACCGCTACCAAACGAAGCTTGGCGTTATGGCCGACGCCTACCGCGCGCGCGATCTGCCGTTTCAAGAGTCCAATATTCCAGATCGCAGCCGTGCCTGGGGCACGCCCGCCCACCGCTACCGGGAGTGGGCCGCAACCGCGCTCCAGTTCGGCGATCGCCGCGTCGCCGTTCGCCACGGTTTTGCCGCGTGCCGCCTCGAGCCGTGGAACCGCCAGTCGTGGCGCAGCCTGCGTTACGCGCTCACCGCGCGCATTCCCGCTCCCGCGGCGTCGGTTCCCGCCAACGCCACCATCGCCAAAACCGCCTGAAATGTCGTCGCTGCTCTACATCGGCCAGAATCCCACCGTCGGAACCGGCAGCCCCATCATCGTGCTGCGCCATCTCCAACGCTTCGCCGCTGATGGCTGGAATATTTCCGTCCTCGGCGAATATGGGGGCAACTACGACGCCTGCCGCCAAGCCGGATGGAGTGTCGCGCAGCTCTGTCATCGGAAATGGTGGTGGCCGCCTTACCGCCAGCATTCGAACAGCCTTCGCTGGCTGCGGCTCCGTCTCCTCGCTCACGAGGCGGCCAGCTCGATCCCCC
>JAEZAD010000036.1 GCA_023430565.1 Verrucomicrobiota bacterium | reverse complement strand
GCGCCGCCGGCCTCGCCGCCAATTTCAACCCGAACACTTCGTTCAGCTGGGCAATCCTCACGGCGACGAGCCTCCCGAATTTTGATGCCGCCAAATTCAACCTCATCGCCGACTCGACCACCTTCCTGAACGCCACCGCCGGCGGCACCTTCTCGTTGAGCGTGGAAAACAACACCCTCCTCCTCAACTTCGCTCCCGTCCCCGAGCCCTCCACCTGGGCGCTCATGATCACCGGCCTCGCCGCCATCGTCGTCACCACCCTCCGCCAACGCCGCCGCGGCTAGTGCCGGCGCACTGAGTAAAACTGTGGCCAGCGTGGTTAACCACAGAGGCATGGAGGACACGGAGAAATCCTGTGGCTTTCCTCTATGCTCTCCGTGTCTCCGTGGCTCAAATCGGTTTTCCCGAGCCTCACATTGGCCCCCGCACGGTTTAAAGTGCCGTAAACGGAACTCCTCTCCACCACCCCCCTTTGGAGTTTGAAGCTTGGTGCTTCATTGGAGCTTGGATCTTGGTCCTTGGAGCTTCTACACCCCACGCCCGCTCGCAGCGCGCAGTCTCACAATACGCGCGCCTTCCGCACCAACTCCACGAACTCCGCCCGATACCCGCCCGGGTCGTGGCTCAACCCCGTCTCCGCCCACGCCTCCACGGCCGCAAACGTGGCGCCCCCTTTGTGCTCCGAGTCGCGCAACACCATCCCAAACGCCGCCACCGCCGCCGCGAATTTGAAATCCTCGCTCGCGTCCGCGAACCCCGCGCCACCGTCCGTCACCGGAAACTCCAACCGCCGGCTCTCCGTCCCCTCCGGCTCCTTGTAGCGCACCTTCAGCGTCAGCAGTTCATCCGCCACCTCCCGCGGCACGCTCACACCCCTCCCTGCGCGCGCATACCGCAGCTCCTCGACGTCCGCGCCACCGCTCTCCTCCGCCGCACCCACCGGCACGATCTCATACAACGCCGTCACCGTGTGCCCCGCGCCGATCTCGCCCGCGTCGACCTTGTCGTTCGCAAAATCCTCCTTCGCCAGCAGCCGCTTCTCGTAACCGATTAGCCGATACGCCGACACGCGCGCCGGATTGAACTCCACCTGCAGCTTCACGTCCTTCGCGACCGTCAACAACGTCCCCGTCGCCTGCTCCACCAGCAGCTTCTCCGCCTCGCGGCGCGTATCCACATAGCCATAACTGCCGTTCCCACGATCCGCGATCTGCTGCAGCAGCGAATCCTTCAGATTGCCCATCCCAAAACCCAGCACCGTCAAAAACACCCGCGATTTAGCCTTCTCCTCGATCAACCGCACCAGGTCGCCCTCGCTCGTCACGCCCACGTTGAAATCGCCATCCGTGCACAGGATCACGCGATTGATCCCGCCTTCGACGAAGTTCGCCTTCGCAATGTCATACGCCAGCTGGATGCCCATCGCACCATTCGTCGTTCCGCCCGCCGCCAGCGCATCGATCGCTGCCCTGATTTCTCCTTCGCGCTCCACCGGCGTCGACGCCAGCGCCAGCCCGCTCCCCGCCGCATACGTCACAATCGCCACCCGATCGTCCGCCCGCAGCCGCTGCAAGAGCAGCTTCATCGATTCCTTCACCAGCGGCAGCTTGTTCGCCGCCCGCATCGAACCCGACACATCGAGCAGAAACACCAAGTTCGCCGCCCCGCGCTCCGCCAGCGTCACCTCCCGCCCCTTCAACCCGATTCGCACCAGCCGATGCTCCGGCGCCCACGGCGCCGCCGCCACCTCGATGTTCGCCGCCAAGGGAGGCGCAGCGCCGTCCTCACCCCGCTTCGCCGCCGCCGGCGCTTCATACCGGTAGGGAAAATAGTTCACCATCTCCTCCACTCGCACCGCATCCACCGGCGGCAACGCGCCGCCTTCGATCAACCGTCTCACATTCGCATAACTCGCCGTGTCCACGTCCGCCGCAAACGTCGACAACGGGTTCTCCCGCGCCGACAGAAACTCGCTCTCCCGCCGAAACGCATACGTCTCCGCGCTCACGTCCATCCGCATCGGAGCCGATCGCATTTTCATCCGGCTGCCCGCGATGCTCGCCGCTGCGGCATAGCCCGCACTCGGCGCGTCGACCGTGAACGCCGACAGCATCACCGTCTCTTCCTCGGCCGGCGGCGTCGCACGCTCCGCGGGGCCGCCCCCTGACGTCGCCATTCCAAATTGCAGCGTCGCGCGTTGCGTCGCCGCCTCGATTTCCGCTTCCACCCCGCCTGCGCGCGCCGCCTCCCGCTCGCGCCGCTCCTCCTTCACCGCCGCCAGCAACCCGGTCGGTGCCGCCGGCTTGCTCAAATACGAGCCCGTGGTGCTCTGCTCCATCGGCGGCTCGAGCGTGTTGTAGTAATCAACCACCGCCGGACCCGTTCCTCTTGCGGCCATCGCTTTCTCACGATTTTCCGCGACGAGACCCTGCAACGACACATCTGCCTTCGGCGCTGCGTTCGCGAACGTCTCCCCCGCCCCGTCTCCCGCGTCCCCCGCGACCGGCATCTGCATCGGCAGCGGCTCGAGCGAAATCTCTCGATAGACTTTTTTCTCCTGCTCCGCCACGGGCGCATACGGCTCGCGCAGCGCCACCACCACCGCGAAACACGCCGCCGCCAGCCCGCCGATCACATAATAAATCTGCGGAAACCGCAGCACACGCGCGTGCTTCTCCCGCCGATACGGATCGTCCGCCGCCGCGCGCTCCCGCGCCTCCTCCGCCACCGCCTCGCCCGCCAGCGCCCGCTCCAGCCGCCCAGCCGCCGCGCGAATCTCCTCCACCACCGCCCGTGCCGCCGCATCGCGCCGCACCCACGCCTCCACCTCCGCCCGCTCATCACCGTCCAGCTCCCCCAGCGCATACGCCGTCAGCTTCGGATCGTCCTCAAATCGTTTCGTTTCGTTCATGTCGTCTCGCTCTCTGGTTTTCCTCCGTGCCTCCGTGTCTCCGTG
>JAEZAD010000006.1 GCA_023430565.1 Verrucomicrobiota bacterium | reverse complement strand
GCGCGATCGGTGTAAACCGTGACGGCACGGATTTGCGATTCGGCAGCGAGGGGGGCGCCGACGGAGTCGAGGGGCGCCAGGAGCCCAACGAGAACGGGCGCAAACAGTGAAGCGAGAGGGAGGGATTTCATTACGGGAGATCGATGAGACTGCACGAAACACGAAACGGTCCAATTCGAGAAAACTTAGGCGGGCGCGTGCCGTCTTGATCGCCGACCGCGGCGCCGCGCTCGGCCCGTTTTTTCCGGAACTTCCGAATTTCATGCAGACACTAACCGCCCCCGTGACCAGCTGCTCTTCTTCCGTTCGGCGACGGCGCAGGCGCGAGCTTGCCAACGCAGCCGCAGGAGGCTTGTCATGGACCCCTTTTTAACGGAGAAACGCAGGCCTTTCGCCTCGGCGCCTCCTTCCGGCCGCACGATTTCTCTACCAATAGACTTCCCCCTCATGCTCATAGCTTCCGCTCTCCGTTTCGCGCTGCGTCTTGTTTGCCTCGCGTCGGTTGTGTCGATTTCTCCGGTCTTGCTCGCGCAGGGCGCGCTCTCCGCGGCGGACGGCTTCGATCCGAATGTCGACGGCAACGTCTACGCCGTCGCGGTGCAGCCCGATGGGAAGATCCTGATTGCGGGCGAATTTGCCCGGCTTCAGCCCAACGGCGGCGTTGCGTCCGATCGCAGCAACATCGCCCGTCTCCTCCCTGACGGCCGCGTCGACCCGAGTTTCAATGCCAGCACGAACGGCCGCATCAGCGCCATGGTGCTCCAAGCCGATGGGCGCATCGTGATCGGCGGTCGCTTCACCTCCGCAAGCGGAGCGGCCCGCAACCGCGCCGCTCGCCTCAATGCCGACGGCTCGATCGACGCGAGCTTCGACCCGAATCTCGACGGCGGCATGATCCCAGAAGTCAACGCCCTCGCGCTCGACGCCACGGGCGGCATCCTCATTGGCGGCGGTTTCACCTCGGCCGCAGGGCAGGGGCGCAATCGACTCGCGCGGTTCAACGCCGACGGCTCCTTCGACGCCGGGTTCAACGCCGATATCAACAACGTGGTGCACGCGATCGCGGTGCAGTCCGACGGCAAGATCGTCGTTGGCGGCGGTTTCACCTCGATCGCCGGGCAGACGCGCAACCGCCTCGCGCGTTTGAATGCGAACGGCTCGGTCGACGCCGGCTTCAACCCGAACTTCAACAACGTCGTCAATGCGGTCGCCCTTCAGCGCGATGGCAAGATCCTCGTCGGCGGGGCGTTCACGACCCTGCAGCCGCCGAATGCCAGCGAGGCGATCAGCGACGCCCGCTTCACGCGGCTCAACGTCGATGGCACCCACGACCAGGACTTCTTCGGCCAGGCCACCGGGACGGTTTACGCGCTTTCGGTGCTGCCCGACGGCGGCGTGCTCGTGGGCGGCAGCTTCCCGACGCTGGTCGGCGTGGACATCAGCTATGCCGGTCGCGTGCATCCGAACGGGCAGATCGATATCGGGTTCATTCCCGCGCCGAACTTCAACGTCTACGCTTTCGGCGTGCAGTCCGACGGTTCGATCGTGCTCGGCGGCGGTTTCAGCGCGCTGCGCGGTCGCGGCGTTTCCTCGGTCCCGCGCAATCACGTGGCGCGCGTGAATGCGTTTGGCGGTCTCGACACGGAGTTTCGCCCCGATGTGAACGGACGCGTCAGCACGGTCGCGCTGCAGTCCGATGGTCAGGTGCTGGTCGGCGGCACGTTCACGAGCGTGGGCGGGCTCACGCGCGACAGTCTCGTTCGCCTCGGCGCCAACGGGAGCGTCGACCCGAGTTTCAAGGCCAACGTCTCCGGCTCGGTCTACGTCGTGCGGCAACTCGCCTCCGGAAAGCTGCTCATCGGCGGCAATTTCAGCTACGTCAACGGCATCCCCCGCTCGAATTTCGCGCAGCTCAATGCGGACGGTTCGCTCGATACGAGCGTGTTCAACGTCGTCGTAAGCGGCCCGATTTTCTCGATCGTCGAACAGGCCGATGGAAAAGTGGTGCTGGCCGGCAACTTCTCGGCCGTGCGCCAGACGCCGGGCGATCCTTCGGTGAGCCGCAACAATCTCGTCCGCCTCAACGCCAACGGTTCGCTCGACACCGCCTGGCTCGCGGGCGTGGACGCCTCCATCAACGCGCTCGCGCTGCAGTCCGACGGCAAGCTCATCGCCGTCGGCACGTTCACCGTCGCGGCCGGCAACGGCAGCAACCAGTCGTTCAGCCGCAGCCGCATCGTCCGCTTCAATGCCGACGGCGGCGTCGACAGCGCGTTCAACGCCGGGGCGAACGGGGAAGTGGTCCGCGTCGCGCTCCAAGACGGCAACGTGCTCGTGGTCGGTGCGTTCACCGGCGCGGCGGGCACCGGCGACACGGCGCTCACCGCCAGGTCCAATATCGCGCGGTTCTCGTCCACCGGCGCGCTCGACACCACATTTAATCCGGCGGTCAACGGCCCGGTTCACACGCTCGCCGTGCAGGGCGAAGGCGTGTTGATCGGCGGCCGCTTCACGGCGATCACCCGCGGGGATGTCACCGTGGATCGCAACTATGTCGCGCGCCTCCAGAAGAACGGCGAAATCGACGCGGGCTTCAATCTCGGCCTCAACCTCAATCCCGGACACGAAGTCGTCGGCTTCGCGGTGTCCGACGCCGGCATCCTGGTGGCGGGATCGTTCATGCCGGGCGGCACCGGACAACTTCGCCGGCTCGTGCGGATATCGGAGACGGGCGCGGTCGACACAGGCTTCGATGCCGACGTGAACAACGCGGCGGGCGCGCAGGTCAACGTTTTGACTTTGCGCACGGACGGTCGGATCCTCGCCGGCGGCTCGTTTGCCGGAATCAGCGGCGCCAATTCCACGAATCTCGCCCGCTTCAATCCGGATTCCAGCGCCGACACGAACTTCGTTCCCAACATCGACGGCCCCGTCCACACGATCGCGGAGCTTCCGAACGGCGGCGAATCCATCGCCACGCAGCGCAGCAGTTTCGCCTGGCTGGAGTCCACCGGACAGCTCCGCAGCGTCAGCCTGCCGGACGGGATGGGTTTCGGCTTCGTCAAAGTATTCCTCGAGCAGCCCGACGGGAAGGTGCTCGTCGGCGGCGAGATGACGGTCGGCGGCGTGACACGCGGGCTTGTGCGCCTCAATGCGGACGGCACGCTCGACAGCACATTCCAATCGAGATTGGACAAGGGCATCGAGGCGCTCGCGCTTCAGTCCGACGGCAAGATTCTCGTCGGCGGCGATTTCGATCTCGGCGCCGATGCCACGCCGACCAACCACGAATGGTTCAATCTCGTCCGGCTCAACGCCAACGGCAGCCTCGACACCAGCTTCAAGCAGAACCCCGTTGGCACGGTGCTGGCCATCGCGGTTCAGTCCGACGGCAAGATCGTCGCCGGCGGCACGTTCACGGCGGCGCAAAACTCGCCCACCGCCACAACCACGACGGCCCGCGGCTATATCGCGCGTTTCAATGCCGACGGCGCGCTCGATACCGGGTTCGATCCTCGTGCCAACGGCGCGGTGTCGCACATCTTCCTCCTCCCGGAAAACCGGCTTCTGATCGCGGGCGCGTTCTCCAGCTTCCGGCCCAACAACGCCGGCACCGCGACGAACCGCAACGCGATCGCGCGCATCAATGCCGACGGCACGCTCGACGCCGTCGACATCAATCCCAACGGCAGCATCCTCGCGATCACGCGCGATGCGGCCGGCCGGTTTCTGCTCGGTGGCTCGTTCACGACGATCGGCGGACAGGAGGCGTTCTACATCGCGCGCCTCAACGCCGATTTCTCCCGTGACACTTCGTTCCGCCCGAATCCCACCGCCGCCGTCTCCTCGATTGGCATCCAAGGCGACAAGATCCTGATCGGCGGCGCGTTCACCGCGTTGCAGCCCAATGCCGACTTCCTCGATCCCACCCTTGCCACCCCGCGCAACTTCATGGCGCGCCTCAACGACGACGGGACGATCGACGGCACGTTCAACCCGAACTTCAACGGCGCGATCATCCGGTTTATCATCCATTCGAACGGATCGCTGCTCATCCAGGGCAATTTCAACAGCATCCAGCCGAACGGCTCGCTCCTGATCGGCGGGTCCTTCTCGAGCATCAACGGCCTTGCGACGAAAAACCTCGCGCTCCTCGGCGACGACAGCTCCGTCAGCTCGTCCTTCCGCCCCGAGCCCGACGGCCCCGTTTACGCGATGCTGCCGCTGGCCGACGGACGCCTCGTCGTCGGCGGTGGTTTCAGCACGGTTTTCGGCAACGCCCGCAACCGCCTCGCTCGCTTCAACGCCAACCTGTCGCTCGACCCCGGCTTCAACCCGAACGCCGGCGGCGGCGATGTCTACGCGGTGGCGGTTCAGCCCGACGGAAAGTTGATCGTCGGGGGCAACTTCACTTCGATCGGCGGCGGCAGCCGCAGCCATCTCGCGCGGCTCAACGCCGACGGCTCGCTCGACGGCTCCTTCAGCCCCGGCGTCACCGGCGCCGTGCGCGTCCTCGCGCTGCAGGCCGACGGTCGCATCCTCTACACGAGCGACACCGGCGGCGGCGCCAACAAGCTCGCCCGCCTCAATGCCGACGGTTCCGCGGACGGCAGTTTCAATCCGAATAACAACAACGCCGTCCTCACCCTCGCGCCGCAGGCCGACGGACGCATTTACGTAGGTGGCACATTTACGACGATCGGCGGTGCGTCGCGCAACCATTTCGCCGCGCTCACGTCGTCGGGCGCCCTCGACACGTCGGTCACGCCCGCGAGCAGCGACGCCGGTCCGAACGGCGCGGTCACCGCGATGACGCTCCAGCCCGACGGCAAGGTGCTTATCGCCGGCCTCTTCAACAAAGTCGACGGTCTGGGCCGCTTCAGCTTCGCGCGACTGGGCGCGCCGGCGCCCGTGGTGCAATCGTTCACTGTGGACGGTTCGTCGCTCACGTGGAATCGCACCACCGGCGGTCCCGTTCCCTATGCGGTGAATTTCGAAATTTCGACCGATGCGATTTCGTGGACACCACTCGGCCAGGCCAGCCGCGTATCCGGCACCGCCAACTGGCGCGTCACCGGCCTCAGCCTGAGCCAGGGCACCAACTACTACGTGCGCGCGCGCGGCCTCGTCGCGTCGACGCCCAACACCGGTGCAGGCCTGATCTCCGCCCGCACCCACCTTTATCGCGGTTCCGCCAGCGGCGGCGGCAACGGCGCGCCGACGATCACGAGCGCGACCGCCGTGAGTGGTGTCTCGGGTGCCAACTTCTTCTACGCGATTGCGGCGAGCGGCCAGCCCACCAGCTACTCCGCGAGCGGATTGCCGCCCGGCCTGACGGTCAACACGACCACGGGCGTGATCAGCGGCACCCCGACGCAAACCGGCACGTTCACTGTCTCGCTCTCGGCGACCAACGCCCAGGGCACCGGCACGGCGACGCTCACGCTGATCGTCGCGGCGACCGGCGGTGGCGGCGGCACCGGGCAATGGCATTTGTTGAACGTCGCCTGTCTCGCGAACGTCACCAGCTCGCGTCCCTTGATTCTCGGTTTCGTGGTTAGCAGCGACAGCAAGACCGTGCTCGTGCGGGGCGTCGGACCCGGCCTGCAAAGCCAGGGCGTCACCGGCTTCCTCACGCAGCCGCGGCTCTCGCTCAGCACGATTGGCGGCACCCAGGTGCTGCAGAACACGAAGTGGGGCGGCGACCCCGCGCTCGCGCAACTGTTCGCGCAGCTTGGCGAATTCCCGCTCCAAGCCGACAGCAATGACACGGCGGCGGCGCCGACGTTGAATCGCGGCGTTTATACCGTGGTGATCGATCCGGCCGTCAGCACGGCGAGCGGCCAGGTGCTGGCGGAGGTCTACGACGCGGCGGGCGAAGCGAGCACGCAGCAATTCGCCGCGATGTCGGCGCGCGGTTATATCGAGGCCGGCGGCATGCTGACCGGTGGTTTCTATCTCACGGGCGACCAGCCGCGCCGCGTGCTCATCCGCGGCGCCGGCCCAGTCCTGACGAAAGCCGGCGTGACGGACGCCTTGTCCGACAGCGTCGTGCGCGTGTTCCGCGGCCAGACCGTGATCGCGGAAAACAACGATTGGGAAACGCCGGTCGCCGGCGGCGCGTCGGGTGCCGAAATCGCTGCGGCTGCCGCAGCGACGGGTCCCGCGCCGTTCGATGCCGGCAGCAAGGACGCCGCCGTCCTCGTCACGCTCGAACCGGGCCTCTACACCGCGCAAGTGACCGGCGCCACCGGCGCGGCCGGAACCGTGCTGATCGAAATCTACGAAGTGCCCTGAGGGGTTTGCTCCTGCGGCGGCGGTTTTCGATCGCCGCTGCGGGAACGAGCGTCGGATCGCGCGTGTTTCGCGTTGCCGCTTTTGCGGCGCTGAGAAAGCTGCGCAGCGAGCATGCCCACGCTGCCGACGCTTGTTCACCTCGACGCGCCGCGCGAAACGCCCCTCGCCGCGCCTTTCTGGATTCGCGGCTGGGTCGCAAGCGAATCGCCGATCCTCGCGGTGCGCGCGGGCGCCGTTGCGTTGACCCTTGAACCGCGAGCCGATGTCCGCGCGGCGAAAGCCGACTACGCGCACACCAGCGGATTCAGCGGCCTCGTCGACCCCGCGTGTCTGCACGGCGAAGTGGTGCAGCTCACGTGCGAGCTCGGCGGCGCGGTGCCGTTTGTTTGGGAGCAACGCCTCGCTCCCGTCGCGCCGCCGCCCAACAAAGCCGGCCGGCTCGCGCGCATTCGTTCGCGTTTAGGGCAGGAGCGGCCGTTCGTCGAAACCCCGTTTCATTTCAACTTCCTCACGCCGGAGCAGCGCGCGGCGTTCGCGATCGACACGTCGGCGGCGATCTCGTCGCACGATTATGGACCGGCGGTGCTCGAGTTGATCGAACGGCATCGCGACGGGCTCGTGCTCGACGCCGGCGCCGGATTGCGCCGCGACGACCGGCCGAACGTGGTGACAGTCGAGATCTTTCCGTTTCCCAGCACCGATGTGCTGGCGGTGAACGAGGCCCTGCCGTTTCTCGACAACACGTTCGATGCGACGATCTCGTGTGCCGTCCTCGAGCACGTGAAGGATCCGTTCGCCGCCGCGCGCGAACTCGTGCGCGTCACGAAACCCGGCGGCTGCATCTACGCCGACGTGCCTTTCCTGCAGCCGTATCACGGGTATCCGTCGCATTACTACAACATGACTTCGCAGGGGCTCGCGAATCTGTTTGCGGACACCTGTCGCATCGAGCGGACGGCCGTTCCGATTTACGGCCGCCCCATCTGGTCGCTCACGTGGTTTCTCAACCGCTATCTCGACGGTCTGCCGCCCGCGGCGCGCGAAAAGTTTCGCAACCTGCGCGTCGCCGATCTGCTCGCGCGCCCGGAAACCTACGACGCGGAGGATTTCGTGCGCGCGCTGCCCGAAGCCACGAACTTCGAGCTCGCGAGCGTCACGTCGGTTTGGGCGGTAAAGAAAGAGTGAGGGCTCAGGCGCTGGCCGCCGTGGCTCACCAGTCGTCGCTGCGAAACGGCTCCGCGGGCAGACCCGCGCCGTTGTAGAGATTGGCGTCGGGCGCATTCGTCCACGCGTAGCGGACCGCCACGGGGGCGGGCACGTTCGGCGAAGTCACGATGAGCGTGTCGCGTTCGATCCGGCCGACGGCCGGATGAAACACCTTGTCGGCGCCGGCGAGTTCGAGCGACTGCACGGGCCGCTGATGAGCAATGAGCCCGGTCGCCGCGTGCGTGAACTTCACCCGCATGGCCGCGCCGTCGCGCGTCGCGCCGACGAACATCGGACCGGAGGAGTCGCCCGGTTGCCCATGGAGCTCCGACCGGGCGATCAGCGCGAGCCGGCGGCCGACTTCCATTTTGGTTTTGGGGTGAATGTCGTCGGGGTCGCCGATGTCGATCGTGACGGCCATCGCGGTGCGGGGGAGCTCGAGCGCCTTCGTCTGCGCTTCGCGGAGGCGGGCCCACTGGCGGCCGTGCGGTTCGCCGTCGGCGAAGCTCGCGATCTGGACGAAGTAGAATGGCAGCGAGTCGTCGCCCCAGTTCGAGCGCCACGCGCGAATCATCGCGGGAAACAGCTCCTCGTATTCGTTTGGGCGATCGATGTTGGACTCGCCTTGATACCAAAGAAAGCCGCGCAGCGCGAAAGGCTGCAGTGGCGCGATCATGCCGTTGAACAAGCTGCCGGGGCGCTCGGGTGAATCGTCGGTCGCGGGCGGTCGTGGCCAGGGGAGAGGGTTTTCCGTTTGCGTCGCCTCCGCGTGCGCCTGTGCCTTCTGCCACGCTTCCATGTCGGCCGGATAACGCGCGACGCGCTCGGGCGTCCACTCCCTCCGCATCGCCTCCCAGCGGGTGTCGATCACCGTGCCGAGCGAAGTCGTGTGGCGCGCGCGATCGCTCATCCACGCCTCGATCGGCGTGCCGCCCCAGGAACTGTGCACGATGCCGACGGGCACGCGCAGCCGCTTGTGAAGTTCACGCGCGAAAAAGTATCCGACGGCGGTGAAGTGAGGGACGGTTTCCGGATTCGCCTTCTGCCAGCCCTTCGTGCGAACGGTGTCGGCGAGCCGGGGCGATGTCGCGCGCTCGACCTTCAGATGACGCACGAGCGGCAGGTCGGTCGCGGCAATTTTCTGCTCCTCGGCGCGCACGCCTGCGACGGTCCACTCCATGTTCGACTGGCCCGCGGCGAGCCAGACTTCGCCGACGACCACGTCGCGCACGACCACGCTTTCCTTCGCGGCCGCGACGACGATTTCGGTCGGATCGTCGCTCGCCAGAACCGGGTCGAAGTAAACGATCCACCGTCCGTCCGCGCCGGCGGTCGCCTGGACGGTTTGGTCGTAGAGCGTGACGGCGATGGTTTGTTTCGGATTCGCGCGGCCCCAGATCGGAACCGGCTTGTCCCGCTGCAGCACGACGCCGTCGCTGAACAACGGCGCGAGCACGATCTCCGCCCGCGCGAGAGCCGGGAGCATCAGGATGGCGCTCAACCTAATCGTCCATCGCAGGAGAAATCTCATGATTGGTTCCTGCATTTGCCGCAGCCGGCTCCGGTTTCCGAGCCAGAAACGCGTG
>JAEZAD010000325.1 GCA_023430565.1 Verrucomicrobiota bacterium | reverse complement strand
TGTCGGCGGCTGGAATCGGTTACGCGGCGGAAACGACGACGGCGGCTTCGACGCAGGCGTCGTTCGAAATTCCGGCGACGGACGACGGACTGCCGGGCGCGGGGCCGATCCGACGGTATGACTGGTTTCGCGGGCTGTGGAAGGAGCGGCGCAGCAACTGGGCGAAGCGCGTGCAGCAGGACCAGGGCGCGATCGTGTTTTTGGGCGATTCGATCACGCAGGGCTGGGGCGATCATTTCCAGAGCCTGTTTCCCGGCGTGAAGGTGGCCAACCGCGGTATCGGCGGCGACACGACGCGCGGGGTGTTGATCCGGTTGAAGGAGGATGTGCTCGCGCTGAATCCGAAGGGCGTGGTGCTACTGATCGGGACGAACGATCTGGACGAATGGGCGTCGCCGGAAATCGCGGCGGGCAACATGAAGCTGATTCTCGCGGCGTTGAAGGAGCACAATTCGGAGATGCCGATCATCCTGTGCAAAGTGATGCCGAGCGCGGTGAGCATGCGGCGGCCGAAGGTGCAGATCGACAAGATGAACGAGCTGTATTTCGAACTCCTGAAGGATTTGCCGCAGGTGACGGTGCTCGACACGTGGGCACTGTTTGCCGATCCGAAAGGCGACGCGAAGGCGGACGAGTTTCCGGATCTGCTGCACCCCAATGGAATTGGCTATGCGAAGTGGGAGAAGGCGCTGCGTCCGGTGATGGAATCGACGGGGCTGATTGAGGCGTGGCCGGATGATTTCAAGCCGGAGCCGGGCTTCGTGAGTTTGACGAATGGAAAGGATCTGAGCGGCTGGGGTTACAAGGGACAGCCGGCGCTCGAGGGAAAAACCGCGAGCGACGATGGCCGCTATATCGCGAAGAATGGGCGGCTGATCGTGACGGCGGCGCGGGTGGCGCGGGATTACAAGACCTTGTGGACGACGCGGACGTTTCCGAAGGATTTCGAACTGCGGCTGGAGTTTCGCGCGAGTCCGAATGCGGACAGCGGGGTGTTCGTGCGGGCGCCGCAGTTGCAGTGCCGCGATTACCTGATCGCGGGGCCGTATATGGCGTTGCAGAAATATCGTCCGCTGGAGTGGAACGAGATCGTCGTGACGGTGAAGGGCGGACTCGCGCACTGCACGTGCAATGGCGAGGTGTTGATCGATGCGATGCCGGTGCCGGCGGATGGGCCGATCGGATTGGAGAGCGATCGGGGGCAGATGGAGTATCGGCGGATTCGCGTGAAGGAACTCTGAGACGGACAATACACGCGAACTCCGGTGAAGGAGCTCTGTCGGTCGGTCGCCGGCAGAGACATCGGCCGTGAGCGGGAGACGGGTTAGTAGCGGAGTTCCGTGAGCGACAGGGTTAGGGCGATCACGGCGGCTCCATGCAGCAGAAACACGAACACACCCTTGGCGAGCGCCACACCGAGCTTCGCTTGATAAACGTGGCGGAGGGCGAGAACCAGGTGCGCCAGCACCGCCAGCGCGAACGAGGCTTGGAGGAATATCACGGAAGCGGCGGGCGCGAACACCATCAGGTAGGACGCGGCGGCGGCGATGAATCCGAAGGCATGGACGTGCAGCGAAAACACCAGATGTTCGATGAACACCCGGCCTGAAGCGCGAAAAAGCCAGCTGAGCCAAACGGCCGAAAGTGGCACGAGGAGAAATAGGGCGTGGGTCGCGCTTTCCCGAGCGAGCTGCGCATAGGCGTCATCGGCCAGGGCTCCTTGCGGTCGGTAACCGATGTTCCAGTGGTCTCCGACGAAGCGGAGGCCGATGGCGGTGCCGAACATCACGAGTGAGCACAAAAGATACAGTCGGAACGCGCTGATGTAACGGGTGCGACGGCCCGCGAACCATTCGCGCGTCAGGAAACCGGGGCGAAACAGGAGGGCCCGGAGAGTGCGCGGGATTCGGGCGTTGAGGCCGAAGCCCTCTTCCATCCATTCCGCAAACCACGTGGGCAGGGTGGGGACGCGGGCCTGCTGGCGCTGGCCGCATTCGCAGCAGAAGCGGGCGGACGCGGGCAGGACCGTTGCACAATTGGGGCACGGCGCCTCGGCGTGCGGGGTGGCCGGGGCGGGCGAGGCGTGGGGCATCAACTCGATCGAAGCCCCGTGAAGACCGAAGTCGAGTCTCTGCCCTGTCACTGCGAGCGCCAGCAAGCTGGCAGCCAACGGACTACTTGCCCTGGGCTTCGGCGGCTTTGCCTAGTTCGAGGAGGCGGGTGATTCGGTCGACGTCGTAGACGCAGCCGTTCCAACTGCCGCCGCTGGCGTCCTGGAGCGCGGCCCAGAGATGGGTGTCGGCGGGGACGCGTTCGTCACGGCGGAGGTCCGGATGACGCGGGCGGGCGAGGAAGTCCTTTTCTTCGATGTTAATCACGTCGGCGGTGCCGATGAGATTCACCGAATCGATGTGGAGGCGGAGAGTGTCACCGTTGCGGACTTTTCCGATGGGGCCATCGGCCCAGGCTTCGGGGCTGGCGTGGCCGATGCAGGCGCCGGTGGAGACGCCGGAGAAACGGCCGTCGGTGATGAGCGCGATCTTGTGGCCGTCCTTCACGTATTTGAGCGCAGAGGTGATTTGATAAGTTTCGGGCATGCCGACGCCGGGGCCGATGCCGAGGAGGACCATGATGTCGCCGGCTTTGACGGAGCCGCTTTTGATGGCGGCGATGGCGGAATTTTCGCTGGTGAACACGCGCGCGGGGCCCTCGTGATGGTAAACGCCGTTGGCGTCGAGGCGCTCGGGGAGAATCGACGTGCTTTTCACGAGCGCGCCTTCGGGGGCGAGGTTGCCGCGGAGGAAGGTCACGGTGCTCTTCAGGCCTTTTTCCTTCGCGCGGGCGGCGGGCATGATGACATCGAGCGGATCGATACCGTCGAGCTGCGTGAGTTTTTCGCGGAGGCGGCGGCGACGTTCGGAGGTTTCCCACCACTCGAGATTTTCGCCGAGGGTGCGGCCGGTGACGGTTTTCGCGTTGAGCTTGAGGAGGCCGAGCTCGCGGAGGTGGAGCATCATCTCGGGGACGGCGCCGGCGAGGTAGACTTGGACGGTGGCGAAGTGACGCGGGCCGTTGGGGAGCGAGTCGACGAGGCGCGGGACGGAGCGGTTGATGCGCGTCCAATCGTCGACCGTCGGGCGCTTGAGGCCGGCGGCGTGCGCGATGGCGGGAATGTGAAGAACGAGATTGGTCGATCCGCCGATCGCGGCGTGGGCGACCATGGCGTTGTGAATCGAATCTTCGGTGACGATGTCGCGCGTGGTGAGTCCGGCGGCGTCGAGGGACATCACGGCTTTTGCGGAGCGGCGGGCGATGTCGCGCCAGATTTCGGAGCCCGACGGCGCGAGCGCGGCGTGCGGCAGGGAGAGACCGAGGGCTTCGGCGACGACCTGGGACGTCGCGGCGGTGCCCATGAATTGACACCCACCGCCGGGCGAGCCGCAGGCGCGGCAGCCCATCTCGGCGGCGTGTTCGAGAGAGATTTCGTCACGCGCAAAACGGGTGGCGAGCGTTTGGACTTTGGCGGTGTCCTCGGCTTCCTCGGCGAGGAGCGTGACGCCGCCGGGCACGAGGATGGTCGGAAGATTGTGCGTGCCGGCGAGGGCCATGAGCATCGCGGGGAGACCTTTGTCGCAGGTGGCGACGCCGAGGACGCCGCGGCGGGTGGGGAGCGAACGGATAAGGCGGCGGAAGACCATGGCGGCGTCGTTGCGATAGGGCAACGAGTCGAGCATGCCGGCGGTGCCGTTGGTGCGACCGTCGCACGGATCGCTGACGTAGCCGGCGAAAGGAATCGCGCCGGCGGCGCTGAAGGTGCGCGCGGCTTCTTCCATGAGGAGGCCGACTTCCCAATGGCCGGTGTGATAGCCGAGGGCGATGGGCGAGCCGTCGGGGGCCCGGATGCCGCCTTGCGTGCTGAGGACGAGGAATTGTTTACCGAGAAGAAGCTTCGGGTCCCAGCCCATGCCGGCGTTTTGCGTCCAACCGAAAAGCTCGCCGCTGCTCATCGCGCGCAGGCGATCGGGCGTGACGGGGAGTTGGCCGGAGGGGCCCGGCGCGGTGGTGCGCAGGGTGTAGATGGAGTCGTTGGCGGAATCGAAGATGGGGTCGGTCATTTGGGAAAAGCTCCAAGATCCAAGATCCAAGCTCCAGAGAACATCCAAACACCAAGATCCAGTTGGAATTTGAGCATTGGAGCTTCTCTGGAGCTTGGTGCTTGGATTTTGGAGCTTTTGCGCCGCGTCAGCGAACGGGGTCGCGAGTGTAGGCGTTGTCGACGAGGCGGAGGAGGCCGAGCGGGTTGGCGTTTTGGAGCTCCGCGGGGAGATGCGCGTCGGGGAAGTTTTGATAGCAGACGGGGCGCGCGAAGCGGTAGATCGCGGCGGTGCCGACGGAGGTGAAGCGGACGTCACTGGTTGCCGGATACGGGCCGCCGTGGTTCATGGCGGCGCAGACTTCCACGCCGGTGGGGAAGCCGTTGATGAGAAGGCGGCCGGCTTTGGTTTCGAGGGTGGTGAGGAGATCGCGGGCTTGGTCGAGGTCGGCGGGCGTGCCGTGGACGGTGGCGGTGAGCTGGCCTTCGATGTTCGCGGCGCAGGCGGCGAGCTCAGTTTCGTTTTCGGCGACGATCACGAGGGTGAACGGGCCGAAGGCTTCCGTGGCGAGCTCGGGGTGTTTCAGGAAGTTCGCGGCGCTGGTGGTGGCGACGCTGGCCTGCGTGGCGGTGCCTTTGATAACGGGCGCGGCGGCGCCTTTTGCGATGGGCGTGACGCCGGAGACGGCGGTGACCTTGTCGCGATTCTTGATGAAGGCTTCCTGGATGCCGCTGGTGAGCATCGTGCCGCAGGGGGCGGCGGCGACGGCTTCGGCGAGCTTTTGGAGGAAGGCGTCGGTGTGCGCGCTGCGGACGGCGAAGACGAGGCCGGGCTTGGTGCAGAATTGTCCGACGCCGAGCGTGAAGGAGCCGGTGAGGCCCTGCGCGATGGCGGGGCCGCGTTCGGCGAGGGCGCCGGCGAGCAGGAACACGGGGTTCAGGCTGCTCATTTCGGCGAAGACGGGAATCGGATGCGGGCGCGCGGAGGCGGCGTCGAAGAGCGCGCGGCCGGCGGTGGTGGAGCCAGTGAAACCGACGGCGGCGGTGGCGGGGTGTTTGACCATGGCGACGCCGACGGTGGAGCCGTCGCCGTGAAGCATGGAGAACGTGCCGGGCGGAAGACCGCAGGCGGCGACGGCTTTGGTGACGGCGCTGCCGACGAGTTCGGCGGTGCCGGCGTGGGCGCGGTGGGCTTTCACCGCGACGGTGCAACCGGCCGCAAGCGCGGACGCGGTGTCGCCGCCGGCGACGGAGAACGCGAAGGGGAAATTGCTCGAACCGAACACGACGACAGGACCGAGCGGACGGAGGATGCGACGGATGTCGGGGCGCGGAAGCGGCTGGCGGTCGGGGAGGGCGCGATCGATGCGGGCGTCGGCCCACGAACCCTCGCGCACGAGTTGAGCGAAGAGGCGGAGTTGTCCGCACGTGCGGGCGCGTTCGCCCGTGAGGCGGGGCATGGGCAGGCCGGTTTCGGCGTGGGCGCGCTGGAGCAGTTCGTCGCCGAGGGCTTCGATTTCGGACGCGATCGTATCCAGAAGTTTGGCACGTTCGGCAGCGGGTTTTTGGCGATAGATGGCGAACGCAGCGGCGGAGGCGTCCATCGCCTGTTGCACCTCCGCGGGCGAGGCCGAGTGGAAAGCGGGCTCGAGGTCTTCGCCGGTGGACGGGTTGGAGGCTTTGAAGGTTTTGCCGCCGGTCTGGCCGAGGGCGCCGGCGAGGTAGCTTTTTCCGTGGAGGGACATGATCAGGCGATGGTGTTGATGAGGGTGCCGACGGGCTCGATGGTGATGCGGACCTCGTCGCGGCTGCGCAGCGTGAAGCTGTCGGGCGGGACGATGCCGGTGCCCGTCATGAGGAAGCACCCGTGCGGGAAAGACTGATCGCGGAAAAGCCATTCCGCAAGGGACGGGAGCGGGCGCTTGATGCGGCCGACGCTGGTTTCGCCGGAAAACGCAGTGGCACCTTCGCGGCGGATTTCGAGGCGGATGGCAGTTTCGGCGGACGGTAGGTCAGGTGTGACGACGATGCACGGGCCGAGGGCGGAGGAGCCGTCGTAGACCTTGGCTTGCGGGAGATAGAGCGGATTTTCGCCTTCGATGTCGCGCGAGGACATGTCGTTGCCGACGGTGAAGCCGAAGATTTTTCCGGCGGAGTTGATGGCGAGCGTGAGCTCGGGCTCGGGGACGTTCCACTTCGAGTCGGCGCGGATGCGGACATCGCCGCCGGGGTGCGCGGTGCGCTGGGCGTTGCCCTTGAAGAAGAGTTCGGGGCGGTCGGCGGAGTAGACGCGGTCGTAGAAGGTGCCGCCGCCGGCGTCTTTCGATTCCTCCATGCGCGCGGTCATGCTGCGCAAATACGTGACGCCGGCGGCCCAGATTTCTTGGGAGACGATCGGGGCACGGAGGGCGGTGGGGGCGGACGCGGCGGTGCCGGAGGAGAACGCGGCGGCGATCGCGGCGTGGGGATCGGGGGAGGCGAAGAGTGCGTCGATCGTGAAGGATGCAGAGGCCTGGCGATAGGCGCCTTCGGATTCGAGGAGAATGCCGGAGGCGGTGGAGAAGAGGCGGATCGGGGAGGGCATTGGTGCGAGTTAGTCGAACCAATGCCGGCGGAGGTGACAGCTTATTTTTTGGGGAAGTATGTCAGCGTATGAGCAACGGCTCGCTGGCGCTCGCCGCTACAGAGGTCACGGGGCGGGGACGATTTCGATGGCGTTGACCTTCGGGTTTTCCACCTGGTGATGGAAATCGATGGTGAGCGTGCCGCCGGAGACCGTTTCGGGGGATTGGAGAACGAGCACCTGATTGGCGCCGCCGGCGGCGGAGTAAATGTCGACGTCTTCGAAGCGACGGATGCCCTGGAGGTCGACGTCGAACACGCGAAGGCCCGGACCGCTGGTGTTGGGATAGGTCTCGGCCATGAAGAGGCGGACGAGGTAATCGCCATTCGGGACGTTGAACGTGTAGGAGAGCTCGGGGGCGGCGGCGGGGTCATAGCGTTCGCTGCGGAAGAGCGTTTGTTCGGTGGTGCCGGCGACGGTGAGCGTGGTCGGCCAGGATTTCGCGGTGCCGGTGTTGTAACCGGTGTCGGCGGCCCACGTCTGGCCGAGGCTGTCGACGTAGGAGGAGCCGCCGGCGTTGATGCGCAGGGTGGCGAGCGGTTCGCTGCCGGAGGCGGTGGCGATTGTGCCGGAACTGGGGGCGGATGTGTTGCCGGCGGCGTCGCGCGCGACGACGGAGTAGTTGTAGGTGGTGGCGGCGGTCAGTCCGGTGTCGGTGAACGTGAGGCCGGTGACGGTCGTGAGTGGCACGCCGTCGCGGAGTAGTTGGTATTCGGTTACGCCGACGTTGTCGGTGGCGGCGCTCCAATCGATTTTCACGCTGGTGGCGGTGACGTCGGAGAAGGCGAGCGTGCCGGGGGCGGACGGCGGCTGGGTGTCGGCGGGCGGCGGGGGAGGTGGCTCGCCGGCAGGAACGATCTCGATCGCATGGACGCGCGGGAGATTAACCTGCGGGACGAAGCGGATTGCGATCTGGCCGTTGGTGACAGCGGTTTCCGATTCGAGGACGAGCGCTTTGTTGCCGCCGCTGGCGAGGACGAAGATATCGACGTCTTCGAAGGCGCGGGCGCCTTGGATATCGATATCGAAGACGCGTTTGCCGGGGGCTTTGTTGGCGCCGCTGGTTTCGGCCGTGAGGAGGCGAACGAGGTAGGTGCCGTTGGGAACGGTGAACGTGTAGACCACGTCGGGCGCTCCCATCTGCTCGTCGAACCGGAGCGTCTTGAAAAGCTGCGGATCGGTGGTGCCGGTGACGGTCGCGGAATCGGCGGACGGCTTGCCGGCGCTGTAGCCGAAGTCGGCGGCCCAGGTGTGGCCGAAGGAATCGGTGTAGGCGGGGCCGCCGGCGTTGACGCGGATCGTCGGCAACGGTTCGCCGCCGGGGATCGGAGGCGTGGAAACGGAGCCGCTGCTGGCGGGCGAGATGTTGCCGGCTTCGTCGAAGGCGACGACGGAGTAGGTGTAAGTCGTCTCGGGCGCGGCCGTCGCGTCGACGTAGCTGGTGGCCTCGACCGAGCCGAGGACATCGCCGTCGCGGCTCACAACGTAGCCGTCGACCCCGACATTGTCGGTGGCGGCGGGCCAGGCGACGGTGACGCTCGTTGGCTCGACGTTGCTGAATACGAGCGCGCCGGGGGCGGTGGGCGGCTGGGTGTCGGTGGCGGCGGGCGTGGCTACGTTGCCGGTGCTGGCGGGCGAGACGTTGTCGGCGGCGTCGAAGGCGACGACCGAGTAGCTGTAGGAGGTCGACGGGGCAACGGTCGCATCGACATACGAGGTCGTGGTGACCGTTTCGAGCGGGTTGCCGTCGCGCGAAACGATGTAGCCGGTAACGCCGACGTTGTCGGTGGCGGCGGGCCACTGGAGCGTCACGCTGTTGGCGGCGACGTTGGTGAACGTGAGCGCGCCGGGGGCGGTGGGGGGCTGGGTGTCGGTGGCGGCGGGCGTGGCTACGTTGCCGGTGCTGGCGGGCGAGACGTTGTCGGCTGCGTCGAAGGCGACGACCGAGTAGCTGTAGGAGGTCGACGGGCTGACGGTCGCATCGACATACGAGGTGGTGGTGACCGTTTCGAGCGGGTTACCGTCGCGGGAAACGATGTAGCCGGTGACGCCGACGTTGTCAGTGGCGGCGGGCCACTGGAGCGTGACGCTGTTGGCGGCGACGTCGGTGAACGTGAGCGCGCCGGGAGCGGACGGAGGTTCGGTGTCCGAGCCGCCGCCTTCGTCGATCGAGAGGATTTCGAGGGCGTGGATGCGGGAGACGTTCACCTGTGGGATCAGCTTGATGGCGATCTGGCCGTTGGTGACCTCTGCCTCGGATTCGAGGACGAGGGCTTTGTTGCCGCCTCCGGCGAGGACGAAGATGTCGACGTCCTCGAACGCGCGCAGGTCCTGGATATCGACGTCGAAGATGCGTTTGCCGGGGGCCTTGTTGGCGCCGCTCGTTTCGGCCAGGTGGAGACGGACGAGGTAGTTGCCGTTGGGAACGTTGAACGCGTAAACGAGGTGCGGGGCGGCGATGTCGTCGAAGCGCAGGGTTTTGAAGAGCTGCGGATCGGATGTGCCAACGACGGTGGCGCTGTCGGAAGATACCTTGCCGGTGTTGTAGCCGGTGTCGGCGGACCAGGTGTTGCCGGCGGAGTCGACATAGGCGGGGCCGCCGGCGTTGATGCGGAGGGCGAAGTCGGGATCGGGCGGGGCGGGATCGGTGGTGACCGAATCCGTCCGCGCGAGGGACGTGTTGCCGGCGGCGTCGACGGCGACGACAGAGTAGGAATACGTCGTGTCACTGGCGGCGCTCGAATCGGTGAACGACAGCGTGGCGACCGCGGCGATCTGGGCTCCGTCGCGGAAGACGCGATAGCCGGTGACGCCGACGTTGTCGGTGGAAGCGGTCCAGTTGACGGTGACGCTGGTCGAACTCACGCCGGTGAACGAGAGCGGGCCGGGCTGCGTGGGCGGCTCGGTGTCGGCAGGCGTGCCGCCGGTGGGAACGATTTCGATGGCGTTGACCTTGGGGTTTTCGACCTGGTGGAGGAAGGCGATCGTGAGTTGGTCGGACGACACGGTGACGGACTTCTCGAGGACGACGGCCTGGTTGGCGCCGCCGGCGCGGACGAAGATATCGACATCCTCGAAGGCGCGGGCGCCCTGGATATCGATGTCGAAGACGCGCAGACCGGGGCCGGAGGTCGAGGCGAAGGTCTCGGCCATGTGGAGGCGGACGAGATAATTGCCGTTGGGAACGTTGACGGTGTAGGAGAGATCGGGACTCGGAGCGGGGTCGTAACGCTCGGAGCGGAAGAGCACAGGGTCGCTCGTGCCGCTGACGGTGAGCGTGTCGGGCCAGACCTTGGCGGTGCCGGTGTTGTAGCCCGTGTCGGCGGCCCAGGTGTTGCCGAAGCTGTCGACGTAGGTGGAGCCGCCGGCGTTGATGCGGATGGCATCGGGCGTCGGCACCTCGGAGGTGGTGACCGTGCCGGAACTCGGAACGGACGCGTTGTTGACGGCGTCGACGGCGACGACCGAGTAGCTGTATTCGGTATCCGGTGACAGGCCGGTGTCGGTGAACGTGAGCGAGTCGACGGTGGTGAGCAGCACGCCGTCGCGCGAGATCTGGTAACCGGTGACGCCGACGTTGTCGGTGGCGGCGGTCCAGGAGAGCGTGACGCCGGTGGCAGTGATGCTCGAGAACACGAGCGGGCCGGGGGCGGAGGGCGGTTCGGTGTCGTCGCCGACCGGCTCGAGGGTGGTGGCGCTCAACGTCGCGGGAACGGAGAGGTTGCCGGCGGCGTCGCGGGCGCTGACCTCGTAGTTGTAGGTGGTGGAGGCAGCGAGGCCGGTGTCGGTGAACGACAGGCCGGAGATGGTTTGCAGGAGGACGCCGTCGCGCGAGATGGTGTAACCGGTGACGCCGACATTATCGGTGGCCTCATCCCATTCGAGGCTGATGGTGCTGGCGGTGATGTTGACGGTGTGGAGATTGGCCGGCGTGGTGGGCGGCTCGGTTTCGGCGGGCGGGAGCGCGATGACTTTGATCGCGTTGACCTGCGGGTTCCCGGTGACGCGTCCGAAATGGATGTTGAGCTGTCCGTCGGCGACGGACGTGGTCGCGGTGGCGATGACGGCGGTGAAGGGCGCGCCGGCGCTGGCGAAGATGTCGAAATTGTCGAGGGCGAGCGTGCCTTCGAGGGAGATGTCGAAGACGCGTTTGCCGACGGCGGCGTTGCCGGTGTCGTTTTCGGCGAAGAGGAGCTGCACCTCGTAGTCGCCGTTGGGCACGTTGAACGAATAGATGAGGTCGGGAGCGGCGGCCTGGGAGTCGAGGCGGCGGGTCTTGAAGACGGTGTCGTCGATCGTGCGGTCGATCGACTGGCTCGTGCTCGACGTCATGCCGGTGTTGGAGCCGTTGTCGGCGGCCCACGTGGCGCCGAAACTGTCGACGAAGGACGGACCGCCGACATTCACGCGGAGGGCTACCGAGCCTTTGGACACGGTGGTGGCGGAGGTGGTGGCGGCGGGCGAGGTGTTGCCGACCTGATCGCGCGCGACGACGGAGTAATTCACGGTGACGCCGGAATCGAGGCCGATGTCGGTGTAGTTGAGTCCGAATACGGTGGTGACGATGGAGCCGTTGCGCAGGACGTCGTAAGCGACGACGCCGACGTTATCGGACGAAGCGGACCAACTCAGCGAGACGCTGCGGGACGTGACGCTCGAGGCGGCGAGATTGCCGGGAGCGGTCGGCGGCTGGGTGTCGCCGCCGGTGAACGACGGGTCGTAGCGGGCGAGAAGTGTCGAGGAAGTGGGGCCTTTGATGCCGCCGGAAGAGAACGTGGCGGCGATGAGATTATAGCCGGCCTTCGGCTCGGTTTGAGTGAGCGTGACGGGGATGTCGACGTAACCGGGCTCGGCGATGACGGCGGCGAGTTCGGTGACTTTGATGATCGTGTTGGTGTCGTAGGGCTGGACGTTGTAGCCGCCGCTGGGGACGCCCACGAGGTAGAGGCCGGATTCGAGAATGACCAACGAGACGTTCAGGCCGGGCGGGCCGAAGACGCGGACGGTCTGCGTGGCTTGATTGGTGGTGAAGGGTGAGACGTTGCCGACGATCGCGAGGACGGGTTGCGGGGGCTTGTCGGCGCGGGCCCAGCCGTAGGAGCCGTCGACGCTGTTTTCGACGCGGCCGAGGCGGGTGCGAAATGTGGAGCCGTCGTTGAAGGTGACGGTGGCGGTGGCGCCGGCGAGTTCGAGACCGGAGACGCTGGCGGAGTCGCGTTCGCCGGGCTGGGCGACGCCCTTGACGTTGTTGGGGTCGATATCGATCGAGAACGTGAACAGGCCGTTCACGGGGAACGCGGAGAAAGTCATGGCGACGGCATCGAAGCCGTCGTCGGCGTCGACGCCATTGTGCGGCTGGGTGGCTCCGCCATTGGCGAGGACGACGCCGCCGGTGGCGCTGTTGGGCGTGAAGTTTTTTGCGACCGGATCGCCGGCGGCGCCGTTGGTGTCGAAAACGAGGTCGGGCAGAACGGACGTGGAGATGTCGATGTGGACGTTGGTGATTTGCTGGCCGCCGGTGGAGAGATTCTCGATTTTGAACGAGCCGGTGTTGAACGTGCTCGAGGTGGCCATGTTGGAGCCGGTGGGATCGACGGTGATCTTGGCGATGGCGGTGGAGGAGATCGGCGCGACGTCGAAGAAGTCGAACGTCGCCGGGAAGGCGGGATCGCCGCTGGCGCGGTTGGCAAAGGCACCGATTGCGATCGGGTCGGGGCCGGCGACGGCGGCGAGGAGGGAGTCGCTGACGGCGATGGGAGCGCCGAGGGCGGTGAGGGCGGTCTCGCCCTCGAGTTGGTAGAGCGGAAGAATCGTGCCGGCGATCGGGTCGATTTGGAAGAACACGTCGACGGTCGAAGCCTCGTTGAGTTCCGGGAACGGGAAGAGCGTTTCGGCCACGATCGTGCCGGTGGATTCGTGAACGACTTCGATGGCGCCGGCGCCGTTGTTGGCGTGGAGCGCGACGGAGACATAGTTGTCCTGATCGCCATGGCCGACGTAGACGCCCTGGCGTTGCGAGCCGGTCGGTGTGCTGCTGAAGAAGGGACCGGCGAGGCGGATGCCGACGAGGTAGGGGGCGGTGTAGGCGTTGGAGGGAATTCCGAAATGGTAGGCGTCCATCTGGGAATTGGCGGCGCCGCGGGGTGTGCCGGTGCCGGCGTGCGCGATCGTGAAGAGACCGGCGGTGCCGCCGGCGATGATGTTATCGGGGCTGCGGCGCGTGAGGTAATCCTGGCCGGGGTTCATCATGAGGCCGGTGAAGCCGACGCCGTAAAAGCCGACGCCGTAATCGTTGAAGAGCTCGTGATGAAGCGGCGTGGCGAGGTTGATGCCGTTGAACGGATCGACGGGAAAACGATCCTGAAGATCGGGGATGCCGTCGTTGTCGTCGTCGGGATCGTTCAGGTCGGACAGGTTGTCGCCGTCGATATCCGGGGGGCGAATGGCGCCGGAGCACGGGTCGGAGTTGTTGTCGATTTCGTCGGCGTTGCTGAAGCCGTCGCCGTCCTCGTCGACATCGAAGGAATCGATGCCCGTGCAATTCGAGCCGCCGGGGGAATCGAAGTCTTCGGGCTCGAGGATGGTGATTTTTGCGGGCGAGTAATGGACGACCCAGATCGTGCCGACGAAGGCGGCGCCGTGGCCGGGATCGGGCGTGGTGACGTCGAGCGGGAGGTTGCCAAAGCCGGTGGCGAGGAATTCGACGCCGTTGGTGACGCTGTTGCCGTCGGCGGAGAGAGCGATGCGGAGGATTTTGCCGTCGTAGCCGGCGGCGATGAGGTTGCCCTGCATCTCGCCGCCAAAATTGGTGGCGACGTATTCGGCGAGGCCGTTGGTGGATTCGGTGTAGGTGAGGAGCGCGCCGTCGGCGACGCCGGGCAGGCGAAAGTCGCCTTCGACGGGGTTGGCCATGGAAACGGGAACGGCGGGCCAGTCGGAGGTCGGGTTGGGCGAGAAGATCTTTTGCGAACCGGGAGGTTGGGAAGAATCGAAGTGGAACCAGCCGGCGCCCGCGGGATTGGCGCGGAGCGGGTTGGGGTGACCGCGGTAGAAGCCGGGCGTGACGCGGTAGAGGCCATCCTTGTCGTTGACCTGGCCGGGTTCGCCCTCGACGTATTGGTTGGTGACGTTGCCCTGAGGGCCCTCGTTCATGGGATAGCCGCCCCAGCCGACGTTGGCGCCGTTGTCGAAGGAATACATCCGACCCTCGTGGCCGGGAGTCTTGGTGATCAGGAGGTCGTAAGGATTGCGCCAGCCGGGTGAATAGATTTGCACGGGGCCGCCCTCGACGAGCTTGGCTTGATTGAGGCCGTCGTTGCCACCGAAGGGATCGTTGACGTCGGCGCCGTTGGGATTGTGGGCGCGCGACGGATTCGGGTCGTCGAGGGTGGGGAGGTCGTAGAGGTATTTCTGGCCGTAGGGGTCGGTCTTGACGGGCATCGCTTCGATGGCGTCGAGGTCGATCGAGAGGATGGCGGCGGAGAGGGCGGTCTCGCCCATGTAGGCGAAGTTGATGGAAGGGCCGCCGGCGTTGGTATTGCCGCCTTGGGCGACGTAGAGTGTGTGGGTGACGGGGTCGAGCTGGAGACCGTTGTTGGCGTGATTCTCTTCGGAGCGGGGGAGGCCGCGAACGAGGTCGAGTTTGGTCCAGACCCCGTTGACGCGCGTGAGGCGGGAGATGATGCCGGAGTTGGTGTCGAGATTGAGGTCGTTTTCGCCGCCGCTGCCGCCGCCGATGCGGGGGTCGCTGGAGCTGACGTAGATAATCGGATTATCCGCCGTGCCGACGACGAGGATCCCGGTGACCTGGCGTTTGGTGAGAGTGAAGTTGCGGACGCCGCTGTCGTCGTAGTTGGGGATGTTTTTGACGAGCTCGATGTTTTCGGTGGCGGTGACCTGATAGTTGTTGGGTCCGAGGCGCTGGATGGTGAGCGCTTTAATCGTTCCGTCTACCTGGGAGACGTAGAGCCGGTGGTCGGGACCGAACTGAAGCGACGTGGACGCGGTGAGGGTGACGCCTTGGAGCTGGCTGAGGGAGAAGTTGTAGGCAGAGCTCGTCGCTGCGGCGACAAGTGTCGCGACCGCGACCAGGAGGGAGCGTAGATTCATGTGAAGTTGGTGAAGGGGCCCAAGACGCAATTTAGGGAATAGAGACAGCCGGACTTGGTGCATGATCGTCGTGACGGCGTGCGCTTTTCCCTGATTGCAGCGCTGGGAGGGACATGAACGTGCGGCGTTTCTGGAACATGAAGTGAGCGCGGTTCAGGGGACGTCGTCGCGGCCGAGCGGGGTCCACGCCCCGGGGAAACGACGCTTGCGCCGAGCCGGTGGCGGAGCGGGTTGAGAACGCGTATGGCGGACGCGCGAAGCAACGAGGGTGGTCATGTAAGGCGCTGGAATATCGGGGACCTCCGCGTCATACGCAGAGCCTCGCGGCAGAATCGAACGGAGAATCTTACCCGACGGATTGGCTCCCCGGTATCAGGTGGAAATCGGCCTGATTGGGGTCGGGCGGTTCTGAAAAAGCCATCGGGGGGCGATTCCGTCGTGCGGCGTCGTGCCGACATGGCGAGAGGCAAGTCGTCATCGATAACGATGCGGATTTTTGCTTCGCCAATTCGAACGCGACGAGGGAATCCCGGGGAGAAACGGTGCGGGCTGGAGGCGGCAAACCCGGTGCTTGACGCCCGCACTCAAATCGAAACCGTCTTTCCTCCCGACGACGCCCTCATCGTCTATCGGTTAGGACAGGAGATTCTCAATCTTCAAAGCGGGGTTCGATTCCCCGTGGGGGCGCCAATTTTTAGCTGGGGAGGGGAGCGTCGGGGTCAAAGCGGTTGACAGCGCGGCGGGTCTGGCCGGAGTTCAGGCGCAGAGCGCGTATGGCGGACTTCCCCAACTACTTCGATGCGGTGCCTTCGGCGCAGAACGCGCTGGATTTATTCAAAGGCGAATGGTCGTGCCGGCTGCCCGATCACACGGGGCTCGTCGCAAGCACGGGGCCGGTGCGGGCGTTCGAGGATTACCGGATCGAGTGGTTCTCCAAGGCGATCGGCGGGTTTGCGGGGAAGCGCGTGCTGGAGCTCGGGCCGTTGGAGGCGGCGCACACGTATATGGTGGAGCGCGCGGGCGCGGCGGAGATCGTGTCGATCGAGGCGAATGCGCGGGCGTATCTGAAATGCCTCGTGATCAAGGAGGTGTTTGGGATGCACCGGGCGAAGTTCGAGCTGGGCGATTTCGTTCCCTATCTGAGCAACACGGGGGAGACCTTCGACATCGCGATCGCGAGCGGCGTGTTGTATCACCAGAAAAACCCGATGGAGCTGCTGTCGTTGCTCGCGAAACGCTGCGAGACGCTGCTGATCTGGACGCATTTTTACGACCGAGCGGCGATCTCGGCGCAGACGGAGATCGCGCGGTATTTCGATCCGGAGCCGGTCTTGACCACGGTGGCGGGTTATCAACATGCGCTCTTCCGAAAGCGCTACGGCGAGGCGCTGGAGTGGAAGGGATTTTGCGGCGGAGGCGCGATCGATTCATGCTGGCTGCAGAAGTCGGACATCGTCGGCGCGGTGGAGCATTTTGGTTTTCGCGTGATCGATCTGATGGAGGAA
>JAEZAD010000232.1 GCA_023430565.1 Verrucomicrobiota bacterium | reverse complement strand
GGACGACATCTTCATCACCGCCGGGGCGACCCACGCGCTGCACGTGCTGGCTGACCTCCTATGCTCCGGCGGAAAGCCGGTGATTTTTGAGGACCCTTGCAACGCCAACATGCTTGAAACCTTCCTGCGCAAGGGCTGTCCGGTGATCCCCATCCCGGCGGACGGGCAGGGGATGCGGACGGAGGATCTTAAAAGCGGGACCGGCGCGGGCGCGATCTACGTGACGCCTTCACACCAGTTCCCGCTGGGTGGCATCCTGCCCGCGGCCCGGCGTGCGGCGCTGATCCGCTATGCGCAGGAAAACGATCTGTACGTCATTGAGGACGACTACGACAGTGAGTTCCGGTACGCCGGCGACCCCGTCGCGCCGCTGCACGGAATCGACCCGCAACGCGTCGCCTACGTCGGGACATTCAGCAAAGTGCTCTTCCCGGCGCATCGGATCGGCTACGTGATCTTACCTGAACGGCTGCAACGAGAGTGGCGCGCGCTGCGTACCCATACGGACGTGCAGAACCCGCCATTCGAACAGGCGGCGTTGGAGGAGCTATTAAAGACGCGCAAGTTGGACAGGCACCTGACGAAAATGCGCAAACTGTATGGGCAGAGGCGGCAGGCGCTCCTTCAGGCCTTGGAGCGGCATTTCGGGGACGTTTGGAAAGCCTGCGGCGACGCGGCGGGGCTCCACATCGCCATCGATTTTCCAGGAGCGGACTTTGACGAGGGGTTCTCGGATGCGTGCAGGCAGCGTGGCATCTCGGTCTCCCCGCTGGAGAGGCATTGCATCGTAAAAGGCGCGCACCGAAGCAAGCTGCTGCTTGGCTACGGGCACCTGGAAACGGACAAGATCCATGCCGCTGTCGGGCTTCTGGCCGAAGCGACTCGGGAACTGAACCCTTAGGATAAAGTCCCGGAAAACAGCTTATCAAATGAATAAGTCCGAAAGTCACCATAGCAGTCCCGAAGACGCTGCAAAGCGAGTGAACTATCTCAACGGTGGGCGTTGAAGCCCGGCAGAGGAGGAAGACATGAAGCTCTTAGCGGCAGATCAAGTAAGGCTGTTGTCCCCCGGGACGATCGCAACGCCCATGAGCCAGTATGGACTCAAGATGGAGCCGACCTACGACAACTGCGACGCATTGCAACTCAAGCTGCTCGAACATGCGCATAGCCGCAAGTTCGCCAACTGGCAGGAAGTGGTGCAGGACTATTTCAAGACGACGGCCTGACAAGAAGGAGGACGCAATGACTGAGAACATCAGCAGATACCGCAAGCAGGAGAATCGGACCACATCATGGTGATGGGGATGCCGCTGTGTGCTTCATCATGATCGGCTTCGGCATTGGAGTTTTTACGACGCTCAAGATTGTCGGCTTTACTTGGTGACAGACGAAAGGAGGGCGCAGGATGTACGCGGTGAAACTCGGACCCGACCTGACAGTGAGATTTTCCAGAAGCCGGCGGATGGGCGTACCACAGGAGCGAAGCGACGCTGTTCAACCCCGATGCCGCGCGGCTGATCCGGCTGCCGATCGGGAAAAATGTGCGCCTCGTCCTCTGCCGGGATTGACTTTACAATCGATGTGGTCATTTGACCACCTTTTGACCACGTCCACCAAGAACGAAGCGAACCAAACGAATGAAAATTGATCCCTACCAGAGGCAACCGCACCCGGATCAACCCCAAAAGGCATGAAAAAACCCCGTATTTGCTGGTTTTTCAGCATTTACGGGGGTTTTTTTGTGGTCTGGGTGAGAGGATTTGAACCCAGCGCGCCGAGAGGCACAGGGTGCAGTAAATTTAGGGTGTTTGGCGGGGTGGGACGGATGGGCTTACCACGCGAAATACCACGTTCAATTGTCTGCCGGCGGTGTCTTGTCTGGCTCTTTACCGTCGATCAGGCGGTCAAATACGGAGTCAATGATGTTGGCGGTGGTTTCGATGTCGCCTTCCATCTCCTGCCCATAGGTGCCGTATGTGTCCATATCGTCCGAGTGACCGACCTGGGACTTCAGGAGTGCCTCAGGCATGTCGGCCTTTACGGCGGAGACGAAGGTGTGACGCAGCTCGTGCAGGCTGGGCTTGATGCCGTGCTGCTTCCGGTATGTGTACCACTGCTTGTACACTGCGTTCGAATCGACAGGGAAATGCGGGTTCTCGCTGGGGAAAACCCAGTCGGAGACGATACCACATTGCTTCAGGTATTCACGCTGGTCGTCCAGTACTCGGAGTGAACGCTTGCCGAGGGCAACCTTCCGCCGGGCATCGTCATTCTTGCAGGGCGTGATCTCATAGAGGTTGTTCACGCTGCGGTCGATCAAGGCATAGTTCCTGTGAACGTCTGGCCACTGAAGGCCGCATACCTCGCCTCGGCGCATTCCAGCCAGCACGGCCAGCCGCCAGGCGTTGATGTAGGTAGCGTGGACGTCCTTCTGGTACCGCTTATAAGTATCCACGGTGAAGAGCGTCATAAAGCCCGGGACGGTGAGGACCTTCCGCTTACCGACGCGGGTTGTGGCCGGGATGGTGATGTCGCGCTTCCCAAGGTCGTCGATGACCCACCGGTTCCCACGGCAAAAGATGATAAAGCTGTGGATGGCGGTCAGAATGTTTTTGCAGGTCCTCCGAGCGCGCCCGTTCTTTACGGCCGCGTCGACGCACTTCTTCCACTGGTTGGGCGTGATGTCTGCGATGTAGATGTTTGCGGGGATGTGCGGGATGATGTGGATCCGGCCGATGATCTCGATCTTCGAGTAGCTGGCGTTGGAGTTGGTGCCCCGAACATGCCGGTCATACTCCTCCCAAGCGTCCTTGAAGCGGATCTCGCTGGCACCCGGGCGCATTCCCAGCCATTTTTCCGCTTTCCCTTCGGCCTCATGCTTTCCGACGCGGCCTTCTGTGG
>JAEZAD010000061.1 GCA_023430565.1 Verrucomicrobiota bacterium | reverse complement strand
AGCGCCATGATGGCGAGCTGATAAGGAACGTTGGCGCGCGTGGCAGCGTCGTGGAGGCCGGCGGTGTAGGTGGAGAAGCCGGCGTTGCAGAACGCGGAGACAGAGTGAAACACGCTGTCGAACCAGGCGCCCGGGCCGGTGAGGTCGAGCGAGGCGTAAAGCAGGAGCGCGCCAATCGCTTCGAAGGAGAGGGTCATGACGACGATGGCGGTGAGGCTGCCGGTGACGCGGCCGACATATTCCTCGTTGAGAAATTCGAGGAGCAGCGCGCGGTCCCGGATGGTGATGCCGCTGCCGAAGACCGAGACGAAGAAATAGGTGAACGTCATCAGGCCCAGTCCGCCGAGCTGGAAAAGTCCCATCACGATCGCCTGTCCGGTGGGCGTGAAGAACGTGGCGGTGTCGACCACGATGAGGCCGGTGACGCAGACGGCGCTCGTGCTCGTGAAGAGGGCGTCGATCCAGTCGAGCGGCGCGGTGGCGGCTTTCGGCAGCTTGAGCAGGATGGTGCCAAGGGCGATGAGGACGAGATAGCTGCCAATGAGGATGGCGCGTGGCGAGACGCGCACGAAGGCGAGCAGTTGGTTGAAGCGCAAAAGACGGTGTGCGAGGAGGCCGAGCACGGCCAGGTGCAGGGTGGTAAGATAAAGGGCACGCGAGCGCGGCGGGGGAAGGGTCGGCCATTGCGCGACGAGCCAGTCGAGAACGAGCGGTTCGAGGGCGAGGGCGAGGATGAGGGCACCGTTGGCAAGCAGCGGCGGGAGGACGCGCCAGCGGCGCCGTGTCCAGTCGGCCTCGAGAAAGGCGCGGACAAATTGCAACACGACGATCACCCAGAGCACGAGACGGACGCTGGAAACGATGCTCGCCTGCGAGGTGGGGGTGAGCGGAAAGCCAAACTCGACCAGCAGGAATGCGAGGGCGACGAGGCCGCAGGCGAAGGTGCCGGCGTCGATTCCGCGGAGAAGCGCGGAGGTGTCCCTTTCGAGAATCACGAAGCGGGGCAGTTGAGCGGCGGCGCGAACGGTGTCGATCCCGAGCCTCTCCCATCGACAAGCGGCAGCGTGTGGCGCAAGTTCCGCGCATGACGCCCGATTGGAAAATTGCGAAGACGTATACGGATATCGTTTATCAGAAGGCCGGGGGGATCGCGAAGGTGACGATCAACCGGCCGGAGAAGCGGAACGCGTTTCGGCCGCTGACCGTTTCGGAGATGTATGACGCGTTCAGCGACGCGCGCGAGGACCCGAAGATCGGTGTGGTGCTGCTGACGGGTGCGGGGCCGCATACCGATGGAAAATACGCGTTCTGCGCGGGCGGAGATCAGAGTGTGCGCGGGCACGCGGGCTACATCGGCGAGGATGGCGTGCCGCGGTTGAACGTGCTGGATCTGCAGAAACTGATCCGGTCGATGCCAAAGGTGGTGATCGCGCTGGTGGCGGGCTACGCGATCGGCGGCGGGCATGTGTTGCACGTGGTGTGCGACCTGAGCCTCGCGGCGGACAATGCGATTTTCGGGCAGGTCGGGCCGAAGATGGGAAGTTTCGACGGCGGGTTCGGGTCGAGTTATCTGGCGCGCGTGGTCGGGCAGAAGAAGGCGCGGGAGATCTGGTTTTTGTGCCGGCAGTATGGCGCGCAGGAGGCGCTCGAGATGGGGCTGGTGAACAAAGTCGTGCCGGTGGCGGAGCTCGAGGCGGAAGGCGTAAAGTGGGCGGAGGAGATTTTGCAGATGAGTCCGCTCGCGATCCGGCTGTTGAAGAGCGGATTCAACGCGGAGCTCGATGGCCAGGCGGGGATTCAGGAACTCGCGGGGAACGCGACGCTGCTTTACTACATGAGCGAGGAGGCGAAGGAGTTTCACTCGGCGCAGCGCGAGAAGCGGAAGCCGGACGTGCGGAAGTTTCCGTGGTTGCCGTAGCAGGCCGCGCATCGCGCCGCGGAGATGGGAGATGGCATATGGGAGTTGGGCAAGCCAGCCGGGCGGGGACGCCGGGCTCCACCTTTCCCCGAGCCATTCAGGGGAAACCGCGAAGGACGCGAAGATACGCGAAGTCGATTAGAACCGGCACGCGGTGCCACCCACTTCTGGTGAGAGGTCCGCACTGATTCGAAAAGGCCCTTTCTCCTTCGCGATCCTTTGCGGCCTTCGCGGTTCGGATTGCGTGGTTCCGGCTTAGGCGGGGGCGGCGTCGGACTTGGCGCGACGGGCTTTCAACTCTTCGTTCATCTCGGCGACGCGTTGGTCGGACAGCGGGTAGAAGTAGAAGATGACGAGCGAGAGCACGCCGAGCGCGGCGGGGAAGATGCTCATGAGGCTGACGATGCTGTGCTTCACTTCCTCGGTCGGCACCACGTTGGCCTGGAAGCCGGAGAAGTCCATGAGCTGGAGCGCGATGAAGGCGGCGAGCGCCCAGCCGATTTTCTGGCTCATGGTCGAGGCGGAGAAGACGAGGGCGGTGGTGCGCCGGCCGTTTTTCCATTCACCGTAGTCGGCGGTGTCGGCATACATGGCCCAGAGGAGAACGGGCAGCGGACCGCCGGTGAGATTGCCCAACACTTCAAGGGCGAAGATCGCTCCGAGCTGGCCGGCGGGCAGGAAGTAGTAGGAGGTGGTGCAGAGGATCGCGAGGGTGAAGAGAGTGAAGAACAAGGGGCGTTTCGCGAAGCGGCTCGCGAGGAAGCTTGTCATGAGCACGCCGGCCACGGAGGAAGCCTGGCCGACGGTGTTGAAGGCGGAAAGCAAGCCGGTGAGTGTGAAGGTGGAGCCGAGGAACGGGAGCGGCGCGTCGGGTGTGCCGTTGTAGATGTAGTATTTGAAATAGTGCGCGGAGACGGAGCTGCGGAGGCCGACGAACAGAATCCAGGTGAGCGTGGTCGCGGTGAGGAGAATCCAGGCGTTGTTCGCGAGCAGGAAGCGAAGATCGCGCACCGGGGAGGTGTTTTCGCTGACGACGGGCTTGATGCGCTCGCGGGTGCCGAAGCCGGTGACGAGGAAAAGGCCGACGGCGACGAGGCCATAGACGACGAAGGCGAGCTGCCAGCCGCGTTGCGGGTTGCCGGCGCCGAGGGTGTCGACGAGCGGGAGCAAGGTGGCGGACACGGCGACGCCGGCGGAAAAGGCGAAGATGAATTTGACCGACGAGAGCTGGGTGCGCTCGGCGGCGGTGGTGGTCATCACGCCCAGCATGGCGGTGTAGGGAATGTTCACCAACGTGTAGAGCATCATGAGGCCATTGTAAGCGACGTAGGCCCAGATGAGTTTGCCGGTCATGCCGAGATCGGGCGTCGTGAACGTGAGGACTCCGAAGATCGCGAAGGGAACGCAGCCGTAGATGATGTAAGGGCGGAACTTGCCCCAGCGGGTTTCAGTGCGGTCGGCGAGCATGCCGATGACGGGATCGTTGAAGCCGTCCCAGATGCGGCTGACGAGGAGCATCGTGCCGAGAGCGGCGGCAGAAATGCCGAAGATGTCGGTGTAGAAGAATGGCAGATACGCCATGAACGTCCGCCAGTAGAGGCAGGAGGCGAAGTCGCCGCAGCCGTAGGCCAGTTTCTCGCGAAGCGGGAGTTTTTCCTGGGTCATTGCGATTTGGGGTGGCGCGACATGGGGGACGGTCGCGCGCGAGTGGACGGAGATAAGGTGGTGACAGATGGGTTGCCGAGCCTGAAAAGCGCGGTGCGGTTGTGAGAAGAGGCGCGGGTTTAGGAGATATTTTTCCGTCAAGCCGACTCAGACAGAAGAGGTCCCGCGAATCACGCCAACGGTCGCGAACCGGATTACACTGGCCGGTCAGAATCGCAGATGAATCGTTCTCGGGCAGCAAAAGTGCCGGAGGGGGACGCCGGCGTTTGTCGACCTGGATTCTTCGCTTCGCTCAGAATGACAGAGCATATTGCGCGGCTGTCACCGCGCTAGGGCTGGACTTCGAGGAGCGCGGCGGTGCCGAGGTGGCGGCGAAGGTAGTCGAAGGTGACCCAACCGTATCCACCCTGGCCCCACGCGACGCCCCAGGAGTTTTTGAAAACGAAAATTGTGTCTTCAAATTTTCCGGTGGGAGACTTGTAGCCGACGAGCGTGACGGCATGGCCGACGCCGGGGAGCGGCGTTTGAGCGCCGAGATAGCCGGTGCGGAGGGAACGAAAATTCGGCCAGGCGAGACCGACGGGGACGGGGAGCCCGGCGTTGAGAGCGTGGACGAGGTTGTTGATGCGGGTGGCGTTGTCGCGGCCGGGGATCGCATGGATGAAGACGCGGCGCTGGTTCTTCGCGGCGGCGACGAGATCGGGCGGAGGGGCGGGGATGGCGTCCATGGCCCGCGCGATGGTGTTGGGCATCGCGGATTGCAGAGGGATGCCGAAGGTGCGGAGAGCAGACACGACCTCCTCGAGCGCGAAGCCTTCGTCGGCGTCGTTATAGTCGGCGTTTTCGTCGGCGAGCGGGAGTGGAACGCGCGCGGTGGTCTGGCGGGTGGCCCAGATGAGATACTCCTCGGAAAATTTCTGCGCGGAGCCGGTGAGCTGCGCGTGCTGAAACTCGAGCGCGCTGACGATGGCGAAGACGGCGCAGCTCGGGCGGCGGCCCTGGTTTTTCACATGGAGCTCGAGCTCGAAATATTTGGGGCGAAGATCGATTTCGCGGGCGAGCTCGGCGGGTTGGCCGAAGTGTTGGAGGAGTTGTTCGAACGGCGTGGCGGGCGCGCGTGCAAGCGTGAGAGGGCGCGGGCGGGGAACGGCGGAGGTGGCGGACGGGTTCGGGGGAGGCGAACTTTCGGCCGAAGCGGGATCGTAGCCGAGGCGGGATTGGAGGTCGGGCGGAAGGTCGGCGAGTTTCAACGATGCCATGCCGCCGGCGTGCGTGAAGATGACGGTGCGGGCGTTGATCGAGCGGAGGTGGACGTCGCGGTAGGTGGCGGTGCCGACGGTGAGTGCGTCGAGGCGGGCGCCGGGACGCAGGGGCTCGGTGGCGAGGAGCGGGAGTGCGGCGCAGACCAGAGCGAGGACGATGAGGCGGAAGCGAGGCACGCGAATCGGGTGCAAGGTGACGGCTCCAGGGAGGGAGCGCAATGGTGCAGGAGGGTGGAGGGCCGCTCGCTGGGGCTCGCGGCTACGGGCGTGGCGCGGCGAGCGCGTCACCTACGGGCGACGCGCTAAAAAAAGGCCGCCGAGCTTGGAGCTCGGCGGCGGAGGGAAAGCACGCGTGCGTGCAGAGAGTTTATTTCTTCAGGCTGGCGCGGAGGTCGGCGAGCTGGCCGGCGCTGCCGAGGAGCTGGTTGCGCGAGGCGATGAACTTCGCGTATTCCTCGATGAAGATCTTGCCCGGTGGGCGGAAGTCGAACTCCGAGGGCTTGTCGCGGAAGAACTCGCGGTGGACGCGGGTCCAGACGAGGCGGCCGTCGGTGTCGATGTTGATCTTGGTGACGCCGAGCTTGGCGGCGGGGAGGTATTCGTTCACGTCGACGCCCATCGAGCCGGCGATCTGGCCGCCAGCGGCGTTGATGCGGGCGACTTCGTCCTGCGGCACCGAGGACGAGCCGTGCATGACGAGGGGGAAGCCGGGGAGGCGATCCTTGATCTGCTGGAGAACGTTGAAGTGGAGGGACTGCTTGCCCTTGAATTTGAAGGCGCCGTGGGACGTGCCGATCGCGCAGGCGAGGGAGTCGCAGCCGGTCTTCGCGACGAAGTCCTTGGCCTCGTCGGGATTCGTGAGCATGGCGTGGCCTTCGTCGACCTTGATGTCTTCCTCGACGCCGCCGAGCATGCCGAGCTCGGCTTCGACGGAGATGCCCTTGGCGTGAGCGGCGTCGACGACGCGCTTGGTGATCTCGACGTTCTTTTCGAACGGATCGTGCGAGGCATCGATCATCACGGACGAGTAGAAGCCCGAATTGATGCAGTCGTAGCAGGTCTCCTCATCGCCGTGGTCGAGGTGCACCGCGAAGATGGCATCCGGAAAAATCTCCGACGCGGCGCGGATGATCGCCTCGAGCATTTTCTTGTCGGTGTATTTGCGCGCACCCTTCGAAATCTGGATGATGAACGGCGCTTGCGATGCGATGGCACCCTTGAACAGGCCCATGGCCTGCTCGGCGTTGTTGATGTTGTAAGCGCCGACGGCGTATTTGCCGTAAGCATGCTTAAAGAGTTGCGCGGTAGTAACGATCATAAGCGTGCGTTTTGACTGCAGTGAAAAGGGAGGCAGCGGGGCAGAGAAGCCACAAGTGTATTCTCTGCGCGTCTCGTGTCATGGATGGCGCAAAATACGCACACCAGCGACCGGCGGGCAAACTCAGTTCCGGGAGCTGGGCGCGGCGTTGGCGGTGGAACCGCCGGTTGGGGGCGGGGCGGCGCGGCGCGCTTCGAACTGACGACGGAAAGCGGCGCTCATTTCGGCCTGGGCGCGCTGTTCTTCCTGAAGCTGGCGGAGCGCCTCGAGTTGCGGAGCGGCGAGAACGCCGCGGGCCTGCTCGATTGCGACGTCGGGAACGGCGCCGACGCGGCCGATGGTGGGTGCGGCGGCGGCGCCGGTGCGGTCGAGGATCGAGAGCATGGCGGCGGATTGTTCGGCTGAAAGGGGGGTGGAGGAGTAGCTCAGGCGCTGTTCGAGGCGATCGACGGTGGCGCGAAGCGGCTGGGTGCGCTCGTAGTCCTGGTATTGCGAATACGCGGCATCGCCGATGAGGCCGCGGACGGCGGCGTCGACTTCGGCTTCACCGTTGGTGACGAGCGCGGCGATGGCGTCGCGGTCGGTGCGCGGATTGAGGCCTTGGGAACGCGCGGCGCCCATGACGTCGTTGCGCACGGTCATGCGTTCGACGAGGAGTTCCTTGAGCTGCTCGAGTTGCTCGGGGCGAAGATTAAGGGCCTTGAACAAACCGGCGTAGCGATCGTCGAGGCCGGCCTTGCGCTGAATCATCATGAGCCGCTGGACCTCGGGGTTTTCCATCAAGGCGTCGCGGCGGCCGAAACGCGGGCCGCGGGCGGCCGGTTCCG
>JAEZAD010000053.1 GCA_023430565.1 Verrucomicrobiota bacterium | reverse complement strand
CGCGCCATGCCCGAATCCGCCGCCACGATCCACAGCGCTCATCTCCACAACGAACGCCTCCTCTGGATCCGTGAGCCGCGCGACCCCGCCCGCGCCCGCCACCTCACTATCTTCCTCGACGGCGAATGGTATCGCGAACGCGTCGGCGCCGCCGAAGTCCTCGACACCCTCGCCCCCGAACTCGCCGACTCCTGGTTCGTCTTCGTCTCCAGCCACAGCGAAGCCGCGCGCTGGCGCGAATGCCCGTGCTTCCCACCCTTCGCCGCGTTCATCGCCGATGAACTCCTCCCCTGGCTCGTCCACCGCCACCCCGCCCTCGCTCACGTCCGCACCCGCACGCTCATCGGCCTCAGCTACACCGGCCTCGCCGCCGCCTTCATCGCCCGCGAACGACCGGGTGCTTTCCAACAGGTCATCAGTCAGTCCGGCTCTTTCTGGTGGCACGACGCCGCGCTCCTCCACTCCTTTCAAAAACTCTCCGCCCCACTCCCCACCTCGTTCTATCTCAGCGTCGGATCCCGCGAAACCCAGCAAAACCTCCAGCACCGCCCCGACGTGATTCAAACGCTCTCCCAACTCGAATCCGTCCGCCGCTTCCGCGACACCCTTCTCTCCCTCGATCACGCCGTCCACTACGCCGAATTCCACGGCGCCCACAGTTTCGACGCCTGGCGAGCCGACCTCCCCCAAGCCCTCCGCTGGGCCCTTCCCATCGAGTAGGACAAAGCCGCCTACACCGCCCCATACGGCGGTCCCACAATCTTCATCCCGTGCGCCGAGAAAAGCTTCGCCGCCTCCTCCGGCGCCGGCACCTGCGTGAGCTCCCCCATCTTTCGAAAGAACTCCTCGAACGTCCCCGCCGGGGTCACGCAACCGAGAATCGTTCCCGGAGTATCGCCCAACAGCGCCCACACATGCGGCACCCGCCGCGGCAGAAAAATCATATCGCCCGCGTTCAACGTGAACGCCTCGCCACCCACCCGAAATCCAAACGTCCCCTCGATCGCATAAAACCATTCGTCCTGCTCGTAGTGAAAATGCTCCGGCGGCCCGCCCGCCCGCATCCCGCGATGCTCGAATAAATACAACCCGCCGCCGACATCCCCCCGCCCCACCTTCGTCACGGTCGGCGTCACGCCGCCCAGCCGAAACGGCCGCTCGCCCCGATCCTTCCCCGCCGCCACGCGAAACGCCTTCTTCGCCGTTTTGACGTCGGCCCGCGCGTCCGTTTCCGCCGCCACCCCGCGCCACGCTCCCGCCGCGCCAAACAGTGCCATCGCACCCACCGATCGCACAAACGTCCGCCGCGGCACGGCGTTTCCCGTTTCCTCCTGCATTCCAGGCGTGATCACGCCTCCCATTCTGCCCATCCTTTCGCGCACCGTCTACCGGAGCCTTCCCGCTCCTTTCATCGGTGCCGCCACGATGCGCCCACGCCCTCGCCGGGCCCGCCGCGCCGCGCTCACGCGACACCTGCCGCTGTCTGCTTCCCCCGCCCCATGCCACTCCTCTCCCTCCTCCACGAACACGCCTCGCTCTTGCTCGTCCTCTTCGGCGCCGGCTGCCTCGTCTCCTACATCCGCGAATTCCGCCCGCTCCCGACAAAAACCAAACGCCTCCTCGGCTTCGTCGAAACCGCCCTGCTCCTCCCCGGCCTCGCCGGTCTTTTCATCACCGCCCAGGAATTCAGCATCCGTTTTTTCGCGCTCTTTCCCGCCGCCACGATCGCCGCCTTCGTCCTCATCATCGCGCTCGCCGCCTCCCTCCTCGTCGCCAAAAAACGCCAGCGCTCGCGCCCCCTCGCCTGGCTCGGCGGACTGCTCGGCCTGCCCGGCCTCGTCTTCCCCCTCGTGCTCCTCGCGTTCTTTCTTTCGTCGCCCCAACAACTCGCCGAGCTCCGCGACACCTACGCCCAGCTCGAATCCACGCCCGGCCAAACCGCACCCGACTTCTCCTTCACACTCCTCCCCGGCGGCGAAACACGCTCGCTCGCCGACTACCGCGGCCAGCTCGTCCTTCTCAACATCTGGGCCACATGGTGCGCGCCCTGCCGCCGCGAAATGCCCGCCCTCGACCGCCTCCAACAAAAACACCGGCGCGCCGGCCTCGTCGTCCTCCACCTGTCCGACGAACCGCCCGACCTCCTCACCACCTGGATCGCCCGCCACCCCGCCAGCACCACCCACGCCCGCATCGGCCGCGCCCAGATGCCCGAGTTTTACCGCTTCGGCAGCGCCCGCCCCACCAGCTTTCTCATCGATCGCGACGGCCGCGTCCTCACCTCCGTCATCGGCGCGAAGGACTTCGACTTCTTCGACGCCGCGCTCGCCCCGCATCTTTAAACAAATCCGCGCGCCCCGCACCGCCGCCTCTCCGCTTGCCGCGCACAACGGCGGAGCTTTCGTTTCACGCGTCATGCCTCCTTCGCTCCCGCCCTTCCTCCCGCCCTTTTTTCTCCGCATCCTGCTCGCCCTCGGCACCGGCCTCCTCATCGCCGCCCTGCTGTGAAACGCTTCGCCTACGCCCTCGACCCGCTCTGCCTCGCCGCGTGCGCGCTCTACGCGCTCAACCGCTTCCACCTCCGCGCGCACGCCGATTCGGGATTTCTCCACAACTACTTCAACGACGTCCTCCTGATCCCCGCCGCCCTCCCGCTCGCGCTCTGGGTGCAACGCCAGCTCCACCTCCGTTCGCACGACGCTCCCCCGCAATGGCGCGAAATCGCCCTCCACCTCCTCGCCTGGTCCTTCGCCGCCGAACTCCTCGCCCCTCGTCTCTTCGCCCACGCCACCGCCGATCCCCGCGACGTCCTCGCCTACGCCATCGGCGCGCTCCTCGCCGGCCTCTTCTGGCAATTCCCCCGCCGCGCCCTCGCCTGATCCCTGGACAACCGCACGGCTGCCAACCGCCCTTCAATCCAACTGCCCACGGAACACCCGGAATACCCAGAGCCGGCATCTTCTTCCGTGTATTCCGTGGGCACTTCTCCACCCGTCTCCGACAACCCTGCTCAGTATCGCCTTTTCTGATGCACCCCTGAACCGCCCCGCATTTCCTCCGCCCCCGCACACCCGCGCTCGCGCCTCCGCCCTTCCGGCGACAACGTCCCCTCATGCTCCGCGCCGCGCATCCCCTCTTTGGCTCATTCCGCTTCGCGATCTTCGCGGCCTTCTTCTTCGCGCTCTTCGCGCTTAATTCCGTCTCCCTCCGCGCCTCAAATACCGCCGACGTCCCGCGCGAACGCCTCCGCCTCGACACCGACTGGCGCTTCGCCCTCGGCCACGCCACCGATCCCGCCCAAGACTTCGGCCACGCCACCGGCTACTTCTCCTACCTCGCCAAAACCGGCTTCGGCGACGGCCCCGCCAGCCCCGCCTTCGACGACCGCGCCTGGCGCACCGTCAATATCCCTCACGACTGGGCCGTCGAACTTCCCTTCAATCAACGCGCCACCGCCAGCCACGGCTTCAAAGCCCTCGGCCGCCACTTCCCCGAACACAGCGTCGGCTGGTATCGCCGCACGTTTCACATTCCGTCCACCGACCTCGGCCGCCGCATCCGCCTCGACCTCGACGGCGCCTACCGCGCCGCCCGCGTCTTCGTGAACGGCTTCTTCGTCGGCGAAGAACCCAGCGGCTACATCGGCGCCAGCTACGACCTCACCGAATACCTCAACTTCGGCGGCGAAAACACCCTCGCCATCCGCGTCGACGCGTCGATGGAGGAAGGCTGGTTCTACGAGGGCGCCGGCCTTTACCGCCACGTCTGGCTCGTCAAAACCTCGCCGCTCCACGTCGCCCGCGACGGCACTTGGGTTCGCACCGACGTCTCCGGCAATACCGCGACGATCACCTCCGAAATCCTCGTCAACCACCACGGCCGCACACCCGCCACCTACACCATCGATCAGGAAATCCTCTCTCCCGACGGCCGCCGCCTCGCGCACTCCTCCGTCAACGCCCGCTCCCTCGCGCCCGGCGCCACCGCCACGCACACCGACATCGCCCGCCTCCGCTCCCCGCAACTCTGGTCCCTCGAAAACCCCGCGCTCCACCGCCTCGTCACCACGCTCCGCCAGGACGGCCGCGTCGTCGATCGCTACGAAACCACCTTCGGCATCCGCACGATCCGCTTCGACCCTCACCGCGGCTTTTTCCTCAACAACCGGCACGTCGTCCTCAAAGGCACCAACAACCACCAGGACCACGCCGGCGTCGGCGTCGCGCTTCCCGACACCCTCCAGGAATTCCGCCTCCGCCGCCTGAAGGAAATGGGCGCCAACACCTATCGCGCCTCGCACAACCCCGCCACGCCCGAACTCCTCGACGCCGCCGACCGTCTCGGCGTCCTCGTCATCGACGAAAACCGGCTCATGGGCATCAACCCGTATCACCTCGGCCAGCTCGAGCGCCTCATCCGCCGCGGCCGCAA
This sequence comes from Verrucomicrobiota bacterium, assembly GCA_023430565.1. Taxonomy (GTDB): domain Bacteria; phylum Verrucomicrobiota; class Verrucomicrobiia; order Opitutales; family Opitutaceae; genus Opitutus. The sequence continues at coordinate 69 of JAEZAD010000053.1, read as the reverse complement.
CCACCCGAGCATCATCCTCTGGTCGCTCGGCAACGAAGAGTGGGCCATCGAGGGCAACATCAAGGGCGC
>JAEZAD010000103.1 GCA_023430565.1 Verrucomicrobiota bacterium | reverse complement strand
GGCGCTGTGCTCGACGGAGGCGGAAAAGGTTTACGTTGGGAAGCGGGCGGGGATGCACAGCTTGCCGCAGGGCGAGATCAATGCGCTGCTCGTGGCGAAAGCGGCGGAAGGGAAGCGGGTGGTGCGGTTAAAGGGCGGCGATCCGATGGTGTTTGGGCGGACCGCGGAGGAGATCGAGGCGTTGGCGACGGCGGGATTCGAATTTGAAATCGTGCCCGGCGTCACGGCTGCGGCGGCGGCGGGTGCGATGGCGGGAGTGCCGTTGACGCAGCGCGGAGTGTCTTCGGCGACGGTGTTTGTCGCAGGGCACGCGTGCGCGGATCGCAACGGGACGCCGACGGATTGGCGGGGGTTGGCCCGGTTGAAGGCGACGCTGTGCATTTACATGGGGACGCGGCGGTTTTCGGAGATCGCGCGGGAGTTGTTGGCGGGCGGGCTGGCGGAGACGACGCCGGTGGCTGTCGTGGCGGGGGCAACGTTGTCGTCGCAGAGTTTGCGATTTGGGACGCTCGCAGAAGGCGACGCGTTGGTGGGAAATTTGCAGGGGCGGCCGGCGATGATTATTGTGGGGGAAGTGGTGCGATGGAGTGAGCTGGCGGCGGCGGCGCAGGGGGCGAATGCGAGGATGATGGGGTGTGAGATTTGAGCGAAGCGGGTGTTGCTGAAGCCGCTGGACATCGAATGCGTGGATTCTTCGCTTCGCTCAGAATGACAATCGGGGGGGGACGAAGGGTTCTGCTGGTGGATAATGGGTCACTGGAGCCGGGGAGCACGCTGCAGCTGCGGCGGATTGCGGCGGAGCTGGCGGCGAACGTGGGCGTGAAGGTGGAGGCGGTCTCGGTGGCGCATTCGACGAAAGTGCCGGCGGAGGAATTGGAAGGGCGGAAGGCGGAGCTGTTGGACGAGGCGCTCGATCGGTGTGTGACGGAAGGCGCGGAGGAGGTGATCGTGGCGCCGCTGTTTGTGGGGCCGTCGTATGCGATTGTGCGGCATGTGCCGGCGGTGGTGGCGCAGCGGGGGACGTTGAAGGCGAGGATGGCGGCGCCGTTGTTTGTGGAGGGGGAGCGGCGGCTGGCGCGGATTTTGGTGGATCACGTGCGTGCGGAGCTTTTGCCCGGGCAGAAGGTGCGGGTGGCGGTGGTCGATCATGGGAGTCCGTCGCGGGGGGTGACGGCGGTGCGCGATGCGGTGGCGACGCAGGTGCGCGAGATGCTGGACGGCGAGGTGGCGGACGTGGCGGCGTGCAGCATGGAGCGGCGGGCGGGTGAGGAGTTCGCGTTCAACGAGCCGCTGCTGGAGACTTTGCTGACGCGCGAAGGGTGGCGCGACGGGCCGCTGGTGGTGGCGCTGTTGTTCATCGCGCCGGGAAAACACGCGGGGCCGGAGGGTGACGTGGCGCAGATCGTAAAGCGCGTGCGCGGTGGTGCGATGACGGACGTGAGGTTTACGCGGACGATGGGCTCGCATCCGCTGCTGGTAGAAATTCTGGCGGAGCGAGTGAGAGCGGTGGCGGTCGGGTGAGGGGCGCTTGCGAGGCGCGGCGGGGCGGTCACGTTGGCGCGTGGCGGAGAAAAAAATGACGTTGGCAAAAGTGCGCGCGGAGGCGCGGCGTTGCACGCGGTGTCCGCTCTACAAGACCGGGACGCAGACGGTGTTCGGCGAGGGACCGGTGAAGGCGCGTGTGATCATGATTGGCGAGCAGCCGGGCGATCAGGAGGACCTCGCGGGGCGACCGTTTGTCGGGCCGGCGGGGAAATTGCTGGATCGGGCGCTGGCCGAGGCGGGAATCGAGCGGGACGACGTGTATGTGACGAATGCGGTGAAGCATTTTAAATGGAAGCCGGCGGGAAAGCGGCGGCTGCATCAGAAACCGAATGCGCGGGAGGTCGCGGCGTGTCGGGTTTGGCTGGATACGGAGCTGGCGTTGATTCAACCGGAACTGGTGGTGGCGCTCGGGGCGACGGCGGCGCAGGCGTTGATGGGGCGGACGTTTCGCGTGACACGGCAGCGCGGGCAGGTGTTGGCGACGCCATTCGGGAAACGATTCCTGGCGACGGTGCATCCGTCGTCGATTTTGCGGACGCCGTCGGCAGGGCGCGACGAGGCGTATGCGGCGTTCGTGACGGATTTGAAAGCGGTGGCGCGCGCGCTGAAGAAGCGTTGAGCGGAGGCGGGTGGAAGCGCCGCGCTACTTGACCGCGGGCGCGTGAGCGAGGGCGTCGTGAACTTCGGCGTCGGTCACCGCGGGGAAATGGTCATACCAGAGGCCGACGGCGTGGAAGGGGCTGGGCTGCACGGGGCAGATCAGTTCATCGACAGCGCTGGCGAGCAGGGCGCAGGTTTCGGGTGCGCCGACGGGAACGGCGATGGTGACGTGGGCGGGATGAAGTTTTTGCAGGGCGAGGACGGCGACGCGCAGGCTGTAGCCGGTGGCGACGCCGTCGTCGACGAGGATGATGTGGCGGTGTGCGAGATCGAGCGGTGGGCGGTCGCCGCGGTAGAGCGTTTCGCGGCGTTGGAGCTCGGCGGATTCGCGTTCGATCGTCTGGTCGACGATCTCGTGAGCGATGCCTTCGGCGGAGATGAGGGAGTCGTCGAGGAGTTGGACGCCGCCGGAGGCGAGTGCGCCGATGGCGAACTCGGGGTTGGCGGGATGGCCGATTTTGCGCACGAGAAAAACGTCGAGAGGAACGTCGAGCGCGCGGGCGACCTCGGCGCCGACGGGCACGCCGCCGCGCGGCAGCGCGAGCACGAGGGTGTTTTGGCGGGTCTGCGAGGCGAGGTGCCGTGCGAGCGTCTGGCCGGCTTCGCTGCGGTCGCGGTAGCGATTGATAGGTGTCATGGCGAAGCGAGTGTGACAGGCGGAACGTTATTCCGATGCGCCCATGCTGCCATGGGAGAAAATACGAAGTGGTGCGACGAGCGGGCGGTGGTGGCGAACGGGCACGGAGAATCACCCATCGGCGGCGCCTTGATTGGCCCTATTTCGGGTGGGCCCGAGTCGCATAGATTGCGGCGATGAAAACGATCCACACCGCGGAGATGATCGCGCAAGGGGGCCGGGATGGCACGGTGGAGGCGCCGGATGGCGGCTTCTCGGTGCGACTTTCCACGGATGAACAGCAGGGGAGCGTGACGCCGGAGCACCTGTTTGCAGGGGCGTATGCGTCGTGTTTTCTGGGGGCGCTGAAGAGCGCGGCGACGACGGCGCATCTGCCGACGGAGGGGCTGACGGTCGTGGCGCGGGCGAATCTCGACGAGGACAATCGCGGCGGGTGGCGGTTGAACGTGGAGCTGCGCGCGGCGACGCCGGGTATCAGCGAAACGGATGCGCAGCACATCATGAATCTGGCGCATCAAACCTGTCCTTATTCCAAGGCGACGCGGGGGAACATCAACGTGACCCTGGCGTTCGATTGAATCCGAATCTTTTTTCTCATGGACCAAAATTTCATCGTCACCGCCGACCGCGGGCATCTGCGGATTTATGAAGAACAGCACGAGCCCGGCCAGACGCCGCGGCTGCGAATGGTGGAGGCGATGGACTTCCCGCAGGGGAAGCAAAGCTACACCGCGAACAACACCGACATGGCGGGGCGCTGGAACAGTTCGAAGCACCAGACCGGAACGCCGGGTGCGCCGGGGATGGGGCGGACGGGGATGTCGATCGACGAGCGACTGCCGATGAAGGAGGAAGTCGAGCGACGCAACGTGCAGGTGATCGCGGGGGAGTTGGACACGTTCCTTCGCAACCGGCCGCGCGCGTCGTGGGACTTCGCGGCACCGTCGTCGCTTTACAAGTCGGTGATCGAGGCGTTGTCGGAAGATACACGCGGTCGGCTGCGCCGGGCGCTGCCGAAGGATCTGGTGAACCAGAGCAGCGAGGAAGTGCGGGCGCATTTTGCGGCTGCGGGGAAGTGACGCGCCGCGGCGCGCGGGCGCGTTGGCGAGCGAAACGTTTCAAGTCCGATGGAGGCATCGGGCTCCGCCGGAGTTGCAGGGCGTGAGGGAGGTGCGTAGAGGTCTGCGCCATGATGAAGTCACGATGGATGGCGGGTGCGCTGGTGTGGGCGGGGACGGCGGTTTTCGGGGCGACGGAGCCGTTGGTGCGGCCGCCGGAGAATTTGGTGACGGAGAACATTCCGCCGATTCCGGTTTCGGTGGCGGAGGAGGCGAAGCGTTACACGGAGTTTCGCACGGCGTCGTTTGGCGGGTGGCATCCGTCGAGGCTCGAGATGCTGATCGGGACGCGCTTCGGCAACACGGTGCAGCTCCATGGTGTGACGGCGCCGCTCGGGATGCGGCGGCAGATGACGTTTTTCGAGGAGCCGGTGGCGTCGGAGGGGATTGATCCGGTGGCGGGGGAATTTTTCATTTTCTCGCGGGATCGCGGCGGGAGCGAGTTTCGGCAGTTGTATCGTCAGGATTTCAAGGATGGCGCGGTGACGCTGCTCACCGACGGAGGCGAACGGGCGCAGAATGGCGGCGTGGTCTGGAGCAACCAGGGGGATCGGATCGTTTATGGTTCGACGCGGCGAAACGGGGCGGACCGCGATCTTTACGTGATGGATCCGCGCGATCCGAAGAGCGATCGGTTGGTGGCGGAGCTGGCGGGCGGCGGGTGGTATGTCGTGGACTGGTCGCCGGATGACCGGGCGCTGCTGGTGGTGGAATACGTTTCGATCAACGAGTCGCACCTGTGGCTGGTGGACGCGGTGGCGGGGACGAAGGCGGAGCTGACGCCGCGGACCCAAAAAGGCGTGGCGTATGGCGGCGCGGAATTCAGCGCGGACGGGAAAGGCGTGTTCGTGACGACGGATCTCGACAGCGAATTTCACCGGCTGGCGTTCATCGATGTGGGAACGCGCGAGACGACGTTTCTGACGAAGGATTTGAAAGGCGACGTGGAGAGCCTGGCGGTGTCGGAGGATGGGAAGCGGCTGGCGTTCGGCGTGAACGAGGCGGGGGCGTCTCGTCTTTATTTGATGGATACGGCGACGCGGGAGTATCGGCCGGTGAGCGGGATTCCGGTCGGCGTGATCGGAGCGGGGGCGTGGCACAAGGAGAGCCGGCATTTCGCGTTCACGTTGAGCTCGGCGTCGATTTCGGGAGACGTGTTCGTGGTGGACGCGGAGACGGGCGCGGTGGTGCGCTGGACGGAGAGCGAGCTCGGCGGCGTGGTGGCGACGGAGCTGACGGAGGCGCAGCTGATCAAGTGGAAGAGCTTCGACGACCGGGAGATTTCAGGGTTTTTGTTTCGGCCGGCGGTGCGGTTCACGGGCAAGCGGCCGGTGATCGTGAGCATTCACGGCGGGCCGGAGAGCCAGGCGCGGCCGTGGTTTTTGGGGCGAAACAACTACCTGCTCAACGAGCTCGGCGCGGCGATGATCTATCCGAACGTGCGCGGGTCGGACGGTTACGGAAAGACGTTCCTACGGCTGGATAATGGGAAGTTGCGCGAGGATTCGGTGAAGGACATCGGTGCGCTGCTGGATTGGATCAAGGAGCAGCCGGACCTGGATGCGTCGCGGGTGCTGGTGATGGGCGGGAGCTATGGCGGCTACATGACGCTCGCGACGGCGACGCACTACAGCGACCGGATCCGCGGGGCGATCGACGTGGTGGGTATCAGTAATTTCGTGACGTTTCTCGAAAGCACGGAGAGTTACCGGCGGGATCTGCGGCGGGTGGAATATGGCGATGAGCGCGATCCGGAGATGCGGGCGTTTTTGCAGGAGATCTCACCGCTGACGCATGCGGCGAAGATTCAGGTGCCGCTGTTGGTGGTGCAGGGGGCGAACGATCCGCGGGTGCCGCGAACGGAGGCGGTGCAGATGGCGGAAACGATCCGGGAGAGCGGCGGGGCGGTGTGGTATCTCGAGGCGAAAGATGAAGGTCATGGGTTTCGGAAGAAGCCGAACCAGGACTTTCAGTTTTATGCGCAGGTGAGGTTTATGCGGGAGTTTTTGGTGGGGGAGTGAGGCGGCTGGGGCAACAACGTCGAGCGCTGAAGCGAGGTAATTATGCGATCGTCCGCATGCGATCGTCGCCCTGGATTCTTCGCTTCGCTCAGAATGACAAATTCGAGAAAACGGTTCTCGGCGTTTCAGCGTTCGAGTTTTTTGCGGGATTTGTAGTCTTTGAGGAAGATGCTGCCGACGAGGTAGAAACCGCCGGCGGCGGCGGCGAGGAAGAGGAGGATCGCTAGGCCGGGATAGCCGAAGATCTGGAAGCGCGTTTGGACCTGCATGAGGAGCGAGGCGCCGACGATGAGGGCGGCGAGGACGACGCCGCAGGTGATGCGGTTGGCGATTTTCTGCATGCCGTCGAGGACAAGGGGGGCGTCGATGGTTTTGATTTTCACCTCGAGCTCGGCGTTGGTGATCGCGTCCATGATGCGATTTAGACGCGTGGGCAGGCTCGTGAGGAAATCCTTCATCTCGAGCATCGAGCTGAAGATATTGCCCTGGGAGAGGTCGCGGCGCATGCGCTGCGACATGAGCTCGGTGACGTTGCGACGGATGGAGGCGTTGGGATCGAAATTGGGATCGAGGATGCGGCCGACCTCGTCGAGTTGGAGGAGGGTTTTGCCGAGGAGGGTGAGTTCGCTGGGGACGCGAAGGCCGTTGTCGCGGGCCTTTTGGCTGACCTCGAGGAGGGAGCGGCCGACGTTCATTTGCTCGAGGCCCTGGTCGCGGCGCAGGGCGACGAGCTGGCTGATTTGGCGGCGGAATTCGGCCTGGTCGAAATCCTCGAGCTTTTCGCTCATGCGGATGGCGATCTCGGCGGCGTCCTCGCCTTTACCGTCGCTGACGGCGAGAAGGATTTTGAGGAGGTTTTCCTGCATGCCAGGGGCGGTGTGGCCGACCATGCCGAGGTCGAGGAGGGCGATGCGACCGTCGTCGGTGATGAAGACGTTGCCCGGATGGGGATCGGCGTGGAAGAGGCCGTCGACGAGGACCTGTTTCAGGTAGGCTTTGAAGAGCTCCTCGATGAGCGGGGCGCCGTCGATGTCCATGCGGACGAGCGGCGAGAGCGAGGTGACCTTGCGACCGCGCACGTGGTCCATGGTGAGGACGGAGCGCGACGTGTAGTCGGGGACGGGTTGCGGGACGAGGATGAGCGGGTAGTCGCGGAGGTTTTCGGCGAGCTTGGCGAGGTTTTGCGCTTCGAGCTCGTAGTTGAGCTCCTGTTGAATCGTGAGGCGGAATTCCTCGAGGACGGCGGCGAAGCGCACGCGTTTGCCCATCGTGGTGTGGCTGTCGAGGAAGGCGGCGATTGCGCCGAGGACCTCGAAGTCTTCGACGATTTGGGTGCGGATGTTGGGGCGTTGAACTTTGACGACGACGGGGCGGCCGTCGCGGAGCTCGGCGTAATGGACCTGGCCGAGGGAGGCGGCGGCCATGGGGGTGGGCTCGAAGCGGGAGAAGGCCTTGGAGAGGCGGACGCCGAGTTCGGTGGTGACGATCTCTTCGACTTCGGAAAATGGGAACGGTTTGACGCGGTCCTGGAGGCGTTCGAGGGCCTTGAGGTAGGCTTCGGGGAGGAGGTCGGGGCGGCCGGCGAGGACCTGGCCGAGTTTGACGTAAGTCGGGCCCATGGCCTCGAGATCGTCGGCGAGTTGCTCGGGTTTGGCGTCGGCGGATTCGTCGACCTGATTGTTATCCGGCGCGTCGAACTCGGCGGACGCGGCCATCTGACGGGCGAGGTCGGAGCGGCCGTATTTCCAGAGGAGGCGGACGATTTCGCGGTAGCGTTTGAGGTGGGTGGCGGAGAGTTTCATGCGGGCGGTGGCGGGTGGGGTGGGCGCGCCAAAGGACAGAAGGACACGGGTTTGGTGAGGGGGTTCGGCGGCGGGGGGAGTCGGCTCGCTGGCGCTCGCCGCGACGTGCCCTATGGGAACGGAACAATGTGCGAGGAGCGGATTCTATGGCGGGATGTTCTCCGCGGCGAAGGATGCGATCGCGAGCAAGGCGGCGCAGAGTTTTCTCAACCAGCGCATCGCGCGATATGGCGAAGTGCGGACGTTGAAACTGGATTCTAAAACGAAAAGCGGCGAAGTCGTGTGTGCGTTGCACGGCGAACCCGAACCGATCGTGGTGCGGGTGGAGCGTTATGAGGTCACGCAGCGCGGCGGGCAGACGTATGTGAAACTCGCGCAGTGTTCGGCGAACCGGCCGTGGCTGCAGAATTTGCTGATGGATTACGGGATCGATCGCGAGGTGCCGGTGCCGCCGTGGGCGGCGTCGGCGTTGTGAGGTCGGGAGAAGCGCAAAGACGCGAAGGGGCGCGAAGAAGTTGTTGGCTTATTAACGGGGATGCCGCTGCGCGAGGTCATGGCGACGCAGGGGTTGTGAGGGTGGAGGGGACGCCGAGGGAGCCAGCGAGCTGGCGGCCTACGGGATTGCCATGGGGCCGCAGGGCGCGAGGCTCGGCGGATGGTCAAAATCACGGGCGAATATCAAGGGGAACTGCACTGCGTGGCGGTGCATGGGCCGTCGGCGTGCGAGCTGAACACGGACGCGCCGAAGGACAACATGGGGCGCGGGGAGGCGTTTTCGCCGACGGATTTATTGGCGACGTCGTATGCGACCTGCGTGGTGACCACGATGGGGATCGCGGCGAAGAAGAAAGGCGTGGAGTTGGGGACGGTGAAATTCGAGGTGACGAAAGAGATGTCGGCGGATGCGCCGCGGCGGGTGGTGCGGCTGGCGGCGCAATTCTGGATGCCGATTCCGAAAAGCGATTCGTTGGCGGAGTTTTTGGAATCAATCGCGCACAATTGTCCGGTGCATCACAGCCTGAATCCGGCGGTGGAGACGCCGGTGGTGTTTCATTGGGCGGAGTGAAAGCGGCGCGGAGGCGGACGGGCGTCGGCGGATCCGGCTGCAATCGTCATCGTGGATTCTTCGCTTCGCTCAGAATGACAAAGGTGAGTCTTGCGCGCTACGGGAAGCGGTAGGTGGTGTTGAAGATCAGCTGGATTTTTTTCGAGACGAAGACGCGGACTTTGATGGAGCCGGAGAGGGAGTTGGGGCCATCGGGAATGGCGCGGCCTTCGACGTGGCGTTCTTCGCCGTCGTCGTTGAAGGCGTGGCCGGTGAACTGAATGACCTCGCCGCGTTCGAGGGCGCGAAGGGTGTCGTCGGAGATCTCGATGGAGAGCGTGCCGTTTTCGTTGTAGAAGAAATACGGGAAGACCTTCGCGCGGTAGGGGGCGGAGTAGACGCCGTTTTCGCGGACGAAGGTGGGCAGCTTCATCGTGATGCTGCCGATGTAGATGGAGGTTTTGGCGTCGGCGATGTCGACACGATTGTAGCGGGCGAGGGGGAGTTCGGCGGCGGGGGCGGCGAGGGGAAGGAAGGCGCAGGCGAGAAAGGTTAATGCGAGCGACCGGCGGAAAGACATGAGGGGAATGTGGGAGCGGAGGACGGTAAATCAATCGTCCGTTCGTGGGCTAACGGCTCGCTGGCGCTCGCCGCTACGGGTGCGGCGCACTCGAAGAGAGCGCCCGGCCGGCGCGGCGCCGCCCTGAAGATTTCGCGTTGCGGGGGTGGGCGGGAGCGGGTGATGTCGGCGGACTTATGGCGAAGAAAGGTTCTCAGGCGACGTGGGGTGGACGGTTTACGGCGGGTCCGGCGGAACTGATGCTGCAGTTCAGCGAGTCGGTGTCGTTTGACCGGCGGCTGGCGCCGTTCGATGTCGCGGGGAGCAAGGCGCATTCGGCGATGCTGGCGCACGTGGGGCTGATCACGAACGAGGAACGCGACGGGATCCATGCGGGGCTCGACG
>JAEZAD010000095.1 GCA_023430565.1 Verrucomicrobiota bacterium | reverse complement strand
TCCGCCACCATCACTCTCCCTCCCGCCCTCGCCTCGCGCGCCGAACGCTCGCCCCTCACCGAATTCAACCTCCCCGTCACCCGCATCGTCTGGCAATCGACCACCGGCGTCGCCCACGCCGATCGCCTCCTCTCCCCTGGCCCCGGCCAGCCCGACCTCAAGGAACTTCAACCGCCCACCCTTCTCACCGCTCCATCCGCCGATTCCCCGGCGAGCCTCCTGCTCGATTTCGGCACCGAGCTCCACGGCTACATCGAACTCTTCACTCCGCTCACCGAATCCAAAACACCTCCGCCCGTCCGTATCCGTTTTGGTGAGTCAGCCTCCGAAGCCATGGCCGAACTCGGCGAACGCCACGCCCAAAACGACCACGCCCTCCGCGACCTCCGCACCACCCTCCCCTGGCTCGGCAAAGCCCGCGTCGGCCCCACCGGTTTTCGCTTCGTCCGCATCGACGCCCTCGATCCCGCGCACCCGGTCTCTCTCAGCGAGGTCCGCGCCGTCCTCGCCATCCGCGACATCCCGCAACCCGGCTCCTTCCGCTCCAGCGACGAACGCCTCAACCGCATCTGGCGAACCGGCGCCTACACCGTCCACCTCAACATGCAGGATTACCTCTGGGACGGCATCAAACGCGACCGCCTCGTCTGGGTCGGCGACATGCATCCGGAAACGTCCACCATCAACGCCGTCTTCGGCTTCAACGACGTCGTCCCCCGCAGCCTCGACTTCATCCGCGATCGCACGCCGCAGCACGAATGGATGAACGGCATCAGCGCCTACTCCATGTGGTGGGTCCTCATTCACGAACAACACTGGCTCCACCACGGCGATCGCGCCTACCTCGCCCAACAACACGCCTACCTCCGCGCCCTCCTCGAAAAACTCGTCGCCGCCGTCGCGCCCGACGGACGCGAACAACTCGACGGCTGGCGTTTCCTCGACTGGCCCACGTCCGAAAACGAACCCGCCATCCACGCCGGCCTCCAGGCTCTGCTCGTCCTCGCCCTCGACGCCGGCGAACGCCTTTCTCGTGCCCTCGACGACTCCGCCACCGCCCACCTCTGCGCCGCCGCCGCCGCCCTCGCCCGTCCCGTCGTCCCCGATCCCAACAACTCCAAATCCGCCGCCGCCCTCCAGGTCCTCGCCGGCCAGCGCGATCCCGCCACCGCCGCGCGCGAGCTCCTCGCGCCGGGCGGCGCACGCGATGTGTCCCCATTCTACGGATACTACGTCCTCAACGCCCTCGCCCGCGCCGGCGAAACCGAAACCGCCCTCGCCCTGATTCGCGCTCTCTGGGGCGCGATGCTCGACCGCGGCGCCACCACCTTCTTCGAACATTTCGACCTCGCGTGGCTCGACGGCTCCAGCCGCATCGACGAACTCCCCGCGCCCGGACAAAAAGATCTCCACGGCGACTTCGGCGCCTATTCCTACGAAGGCTTCCGCCACAGTCTCGCTCACGGCTGGTCCAGCGGCCCCACCGCCTGGCTCAGCGAATTCGTCCTCGGCGTCCAACCGCTCGCGCCCGGCTGCGCACGCGTCCGCATCGCCCCCCAGCTCGGCGATCTCGCCTGGGCCGAAGGCACCTACCCCACGCCCCACGGCCCCATCACTCTCCGTCACGAACGCCGCGCCGACGGCACGATCCATTCGCAAATCGACGCTCCCTCTCAGATCGAAATCGTCCGCTGAGACTCCGCCGATCCGAAAAACAGTAGGGCGGGCCTTAAGCCCGCCCTACGAATTCCAACAAGTTCTCCGGCCCGCGCCTATTTGATCGTGAACGTCACGGTCGCACTCGTGCCCATCGATCCCTTCCCGCTCCCGAGCGAGAAAGGCGTGCCGGTAAACGTGTGCGTCCCATTCGCGATCGTGCCGCCATACGTGTCGCCCACCGGTCCGCCAAACAGCTCGTAAGGCGCGAGGCTTTCCGTGCGATAGTTCGCGTTGCCATTCCAACCGATCCGCACGCTCCCGACTGTCGCCGGGCTCGTGTTGACCCGCACGCTCAGCCGCGTCGTCGGCAGCGCGGCGCGCGAAATCACCGCACCGTTCGCGATGTTCTCATAGCCTGCGATCGGCTTGTTCGTGTCCGCATTCATCAACGTAAAGCTCGTCACCGCATCGCCCGCGGGCTCCGCCTCCGGAGCGGGCGCCGGCGCCGGCACCGCTTGGTCCGTGATCGTGAACGTCACCGACAGCTTCGTCCCCGCCGTGCCCTTCGCACCCGCTTCCGTATACGGCGTGCCGGTAAAGGTGTGCGTGCCATTCGCGATGGTGCCGCCATACGTGTCGCCCACCGGGCCGCCGAACAGCTCATAAGGTGCGAGCGTCTCGGTGCGGTAGTTCGCATTGCCATTCCAGCCGATGCGCACGCTGCCGACCTTCGCCGGATTCGTATTCACCCGCACGCTGAGATTCTTCGTCGGCAACATTCCGCGCACAATCACCGCGCCATCCTGCACCGCTTCGTAGCCCGCGATCGGCCTGTTCGTGTCCGCATCCATCAACGTGAAGCTCACCACCGCATTGCCAGCCGGCTCGGGCGCGGGCTCAGGCTCGGGCGCGGGCGCCGGAGGCGCTCCGTCCACGATCGTGAACGTCACACTCGCACTCGTCCCCGCCGTCCCCTTGCCACTCGCCTCGGTGTAAGGCGTGCCGGTAAACGTGTGCGTGCCATTCGCGATCGTGCCGCCATACGTGTCGCCCGCCGGCCCGCCGAAAAGCTCATACGGTGCGAGCGTCTCCGTGCGATAATTCGCATTGCCGTTCCAGCCGATCTTCACGCTGCCGACTTTCGCCGGGTTCGTGTTCACCCGCACGCTCAGGCTGCTGGGCAACTTCGAACGATAAATCGTCTGCCCCGCCGTAATCGTCTCATAGCCGGGCACCGGCTGGTTCGTCGCCGCGTCCATCAGCGTGAAGCTCGTCACCGCCTGCGCCACCACGGGCGCCGCCGTCACGTTCACCAGCACCGACGAAGACGTCGCGCTCGCGCCCGCATTGTCGATCGCACGCGCCACAATGGTCTGCGCGCCCGCCGGCACATTGTTCCAAGTATAACTGTAAGGGCTGGCCGTGTCCGTCGACAAAACCGTTCCGCCCGCGAGGAACTCCACCTTCTGCACGCTGCCGTCCACGTCGGTCGCCTGCGCAGAAATCGTCAGCGAGGACGGAGCCGTGAGCGACACGTTGGCCGCAGGCGACGTGATCTGCACCGATGGCGCCTTGTTCGCCGGCGGGGGCGCAGGCGGAGGCTCGGCCGGCGGAGTCGTCGGCTCGGTGTTAAGGTTGATTTTCTTGATCGTGAAGTGATCGCGCCGCGCGCCCGCCCGGTCGATGTATTGCACGTCGAGCTGCGGCCCGTTGAAGTCCATCACCAGCGAGCCCAGAACGCTCATCGAAGACAGCATCACGGGATGATTGACGGCATCGCCGCCGACTTTGCCGGAAGCGCCGGCGACAAGATAAACGGTCCCGGAAAACGCCTTTTCGCTCATGTCCTTGAGGTAGGCGCCGTCGCCGCCGATGCGGCCATTGCCCTTCTGCACGACCATCGTTTCCTTGTCGAAGGTGCTGGACATCCCGTAGTGCCCGTTGAGGAAGCACGACCGTTGGTAGCAATGCGCGTGACCGCTGACGACCAGGTCGACGCCGTGCGCTTCCATCACCGGCGCCATGTTCTGCCGCGCCTCGCGCATGTTGATCAGCTTGTCCGAATGCTCCGTGCCGCGCGTGTAGATCGGGTGGTGGAAGATCACGATCGTCCAATCCTTCTTGTTGGCCGCGAGATCCTTTTCCAGCCACTGCAGCTGCGGGGAGCCCATCAGCCGGCTTGATTCCGACGTGTCGAGGATCACGAAGTGAATGTTGCCGTAGTCGAAAGAGTAATACGCCTCGCTGCCCGAGGGCACGCCGCCCGCCTCGCCATTCTTCGGGAACGTGTGCTGCTCGAAATAAGGCCCGGTCTGCGTCAGCGCATCCGAACAGCCCGCGTCATGATTGCCGTAGGCCGTCCACAACACCGATTTTTTCAACATGTCCGGATACACCGCGAACAGCTTGCTGGTGTATTCCCAGTCGTTCCCGTTGTTCATCGCATTGTCGCCGTCCATCAGCCACAGGTCCGTGTGCCGGCTCCCGGTAAATTTATAGTAAGCATCGCGGACCTGCTTCTGCTCGATCGTCCCCGTGCCCGGATCGCCCAGCAGCCACACGCGCGTCGGCTTCGCTCCCGTCGGCGCCGTGATGAAAAAACAATCCGTGCCGTCCTCGAGTGTCTGATCCGCATCGCCCACGGAATAGAAATACTTCGTGTCCGGCTGCAGTCCCGTAATCCGCACTTCGTGCTCGGTCCGCTTCGTCAGGTTCGCGATCCGCTGCGAGAGATTCCCCGCCGACGTCCCATAGTGAACCACGGTTTCCGTGTTCACGTCGGTGCGCCATCGGACGGTGACTGCCGTGGTGCTGCCGTTCTGAAGGTAAGGTCCACGCTTCAGCGCAGCCGCGTTTAAAAAGGACAACGGCAGAAACGTCAGTCCGAGTATTAGGAGGATTCTCTTATGCATGTCGACGGGTGTGGCCCTGATGATCGGCGCATTGTTCCAGGAAACATTGTTTAGATTCTGCGAAACCAATCTCCAATCTCCGCGCTCGCGGCCTTCCGCCCCGGATGTGAACGTTCTTTTTACTCCATGACTCCCATTTCGCGGTTTCTCCTCCTCGCCCTTCTCGCCGGGTTCGCTCTTCCCTCCACTCACGCCGCGTCCGCGGAACCCGTCACGCCCGACGCCCTCCCCGAAACCCGCGCGCTCCTCCAGCTCCTCTACGATCTTTCCGGCAAACACATGCTCGCCGGTCAGCACAACTACCCCAACATCAAGGACCGCAACACCCGCTTCGCCGCCGAATTCACCGGCAAGCACCCCGCCGTCTTCTCCATCGATTTCGGCCACGCCAAAGACGGCGACACCGACTCCTACCTCGCCCGCCCCGACATCGTTCAGGAATCCATCCGCCAGCACCGCATGGGCGCACTCGTCACCATCTGCTGGCACGCCGTTCCTCCCACCGCCGACGAACCCATCACCTTCGCCCGCCAGCCCAACAGCGACCCCGCCCGGCTCACCTCCGTCCAAGGCAAACTCCTCGACGAACAATTCCGCGACGTCCTCACCCCCGGCACCGCCCTCCACACCAAATGGACCCAGCAGGTCGACGCCATCGCCGTCTTCCTGAAGCAGCTTGAGGAGGCCCGCGTTCCCATCCTCTGGCGCCCCTACCATGAAATGAACGGCGACTGGTTCTGGTGGGGCGGCCGCACCGGCGAATACTCCACGAAGCGCCTCTGGCAGCAGATCTTCGACCGCCTGGTCCACCACCATAAACTCAAGAACCTCGTCTGGGTCTGGAACGTCGACCGCCCCTCACGGCCCGGCATGGAACACGAGAAATATTTCCCCGGCCTCGACTACCTCGATGTCGTCAGCTTCGACGTCTACGGCAACGATTTCGCCCAGTCCTACTACGACGGCCTCGTCAAACTCGCCGCCGGCAAACCCCTCGCCCTCGCCGAAGCCGGCAACCCGCCCTCCCTCGAAATTCTCGACCGCCAGCCTCTCTGGACGTTCTACGTCGTCTGGGCCGGCATGACCCGCAACACCACGCGCTCCGACTACGAGCGCCTCTTCCACGACCCGCGCGTCCTCAACCTCGACGACCCCGCCTACGCCGCCGCCCTCTCAGACTACCGCCAGTCGATCAAGCTCCCGCCGATCGCCTTCACCCCGCCACCGCGCACCTTCACCGGCCTTTGGGTCCTCGACGGCAACCGCACCCACATCGGACGCGCCGGCCTCACCTCGCTTCCCGCCTACATCGAAATCTCTCACCGCGGCTCCGAGTTCAAAACCCGCAGCACCCGCATCACCGAATGGGGCGACAACCAGCACACCGAGGAAACACTCTCGCTCGACGGCACCGAAACCAAATCCGGCCCCCCCAACTCCCCTCGCACCGCCCGCGCCCGCCTCGACGAATCCACGAACCAACTACACATCGACTCCACCGTCACCCTCCCGTGGATGCCCGACAACCCCATCACGTCCCGCGAAACCTGGACGCTCTCCGACGACGCCCGCGAGCTCCTCATCACCCGCCGCTCCACCTCCCGCCAAGGCTCTCAAATCTCCACCGCCGTCTACACGAAGCACTAGGATCGGTAGGTTGCGCGCTCGCCGCGCAACTCCCCCCTCACCCGCCCACCCTCAACAACCGCGCCAGCTTCGCCCGAATCCGCTCCGCACATCCGTCCACGCACAACGTGTCGCACTCCGTCCCCAAAATAAACGGATGCCGCACCGCCCGCATCTTCGCGACCAACTCAACCGCCAGCGCATCCACCTTCGCGACCGGCATGATCCCGTCCGAGTAGAACTGCTTCGACGGCAGATTCCCATACAGCACGACGTCCTTCGGCACGCGTTTCGCATCCTCCCACAGTTTTCGCGAGCTCCCGAGCGACAACATCGCCGGCCGCAACGAACAAAATCCGTCCAACATTTCGTCCACCAATTCTCCGCAACAGTGGAAAATCAGATCCGCGTCATGCTCCGCCACGAGCTGCGCGATGTTGCGATTCGGCCCGATCGCAAACCGCTCGAACACCCCGCTTCCGCTCTGAATCTGCAGCGGTGAAAAAAACACCAGGTTCGCCGCCGGCTCCGCGATGAAGATCGCCTTCGCCCCCGCCGCCAGCTGCTGCGCCACCGAGTGCCGCACCGTCACCAGCGCGATCCGCATCGCCGCCTCCAGCAACGCCACATCCGCATCGTCCGCACCCGAAAACCCCTCGCCCGCCAGATACACCGGCGTGATCGGATCCACCATCAGCTTCGACGCCAGCGAATACGGCCCGATGCTCATCCCCACCGGACACAGCGTCGTCCGCTCCACGATATAACGCAGCGCACCGAGCTGCGCCGCCACCCGCGCCGACGGCCTCGCCGCCACCAACCCTTCCTCGAACAGCGCCATGTCCTCCACACTCGGCGCGCGATCGAAATGAAACCGGTCCGCCTCCTCCGCCGGCACGCCGAAAAACGGCAGCAACGTCGCCTTCTCCAGCCGCAGGTCCATCAACGGAAACGCCAGCGGCGTCCGAAACACCGCCGCCGCCTCCGCCATCAGCGCCCCCAGTCTTTCTCCATCGCGCAAAATCAAATCGTGATCCGGATGCTTGTGCAGCACGAGATCGACCCCGATCGGCATCCACAGCTCCTGCTGGGCCAGTTGAAGGAAATATTCGCACGACATATTCGGAGGGGTTCCAAAAAATTCCGGCCGCCGCACCACCGGCTTCCACGAACGCGGCCGCCACGGCCACGATGTCACCCCACCCCCCCCTCCGCGTCGACCGCCCACCCGCCGCGCCCAACACAAATTTCCCCGCCTAATCCCCCCGGTAATCCTTTCTTTCCCCGTCATCCCGCGCGCAGGCGAAGGTTCTCTGGTATCCTTCCGCTTCCTCCTCCGTCCATTCCACCGAACGTCGAACCCATCACCCTAAACCCACCCACCCCCATGTCCCGCCCCACCGCCAACCAATTCCCTCAGGAGCTCCTCGACCTCTACGATTACTACGTCCACGGCCAGCTCGACCGCCGCGCCTTCCTCCAGCGCGCCACCAAATTCGCCGTCGGCGGCCTCACCGCCGTCGCCCTCCTCGAGATGCTCAGCCCCAAATACGCGCTCGCCGCCCAGGTTCCGACGGAAGACACCCGCGTCAAAACCGAATACCTCAAATACCCCTCGCCCGACGGCTCCGGCGAGATGCGCGGCCTCTTCGCCAAACCCGCCGACGCCACCGGCAAACTCCCCGGCATCGTCGTCGTCCACGAAAACCGCGGCCTTAACCCCTACATCGAAGACGTCGTCCGCCGCGCCGCCCTCGCCGGCTTCGTCGCCTTCGGCCCCGACGCCCTGTATCCAGTCGGCGGCTACCCCGGCAACGACGACGAAGGCCGCACGATGCAGGCCCGGCTCGACCGCAACAAAATCGTCGAAGACTTCGTCGCCGCCGCCCGCTTCCTCTCCACCCACGCCAATTGCAACGGCTCCCTCGGCGTCGTCGGCTTCTGCTTCGGCGGCTGGATGTCCAACGTCCTTGCCTCCCGCCTCCCCGATCTCATCAAGGCCGCCGTCCCCTACTACGGTGGACAACTCCCCGCCGAAGACGCCGCGAAAATCAAAGGCAAACTCCTCCTGCAATACGCCGAGCTCGACACCCGCGTGAACCAGGGCTGGCCCGCCTACGAGGAGGCATTGAAGCAGCACGGCGTCGACTACCGCATGCACATGTATCCAGGCGTCAACCACGGCTTCCACAACGACACCACCCCGCGCTACGACGAAAAAGCCGCCGAGCTCTCCTGGCAGCGCACCGTCGCCTTCTTCCGCGAGCACCTCTGAGCCCCATAGGTTGCGCGCTCGTCGCGCAACCCCAACACGCCGAATCCCAGCCCACAGCGGCGAGCACCAGCGAGCCGCCAAGTAGCTACGAGCGTGAGCGAGTGGCCCCCGGCCACAACTTCACCTCTTGGCCCCCCGCGCCCTCGTGCCCACCCGCACGCCCTTTCGTCGTGATTTTCCCGCCATCCGCCGCGGCAGGCTGGAGTTTCGCCTCGTCACCCCCTACGTCGCCCGTCCAGCCCGCGATGCGCGACCCCGAGCCTCCCTCCCCGCCCGCTTTTCCGTTCTCCGGCGGCGAACTCGCGCGCATCAAACGCCCCTCGCCGCGCGAACACCCGCTGCGCGACCGCACGATCCGCCTTCTCGGCGTCCCGTTCTTCGGCCTCATCATCCCGCGGGTCGCCGGCAATTTCGGCCCCCTCACCCCGCACGACGCCGCCTACTGGTTCGGCACCGCCTGGTTCGTCTTTCTTTCGCTCACCCTCTGGCAGGGCAACCGCACCCTCCATTACTGGCTGCGCAACCGCATCGAGCGACTCCAGCGCCCCGTCTGGAAATTCGCCGCGCTTCTCGCCACCAACGTCCTCTTCACCATCCCCGCCAGCATCGCCATGTTCGCCGCCTGGTATCTCGCCGGCCCGTTCGACGCGATCGACTGGCCCGCCCTCTGGCGCGGCACCGGCCTCAGCGCCGCCGCCGTGCTCTTCGTCTCGCACGCCTACGAGACGGTTTTCCTCATCCACGACCGCCGCGACGACCGCATGCTCGCCGCCCTCGCCGAACGCGCGCGCTGGCAGGCCGAGCTCACCACGCTCAAGGGCCAGCTCGCGCCCCACTTCCTCTTCAACTGCCTCAACACCCTCTCCGTCCTCATCGCCGAGGAGCCGCGCACCGCCCGCAAGTTCAACCTCCACCTCGCCAACCTCTGCCGCTACCTCCTCGCGCACAAGGAACACGATCTCGTCCCGCTCGACGAGGAGCTGTCCTTTTTTTCCGAATACGTCGAGCTCGCCCGGATTCGTCACCGCGATGCCCTCGACATCGTTTACCGCGGCTTCGACGACACCCGCGGCCTCCAGCTCCCGCCCGCCTCTCTCCAGCTCCTCCTCGAAAACGCCCTCAAGCACAACGCCTGCAGCCCCGACCAGCCGCTCCCCGTCGAACTCTCGCTCGCCGGCGATCGCCTCACCGTCACCAATCCGCTCCGCTCCCCCTCCGCCGCCCCCGCCAACACCGGCACCGGCCTGCAAAACCTCCGCCAGCGTTTTCGCCTCGTCACGCACCAGGGGATCGAAGTCCAGCGCACCCCCACGCACTTCCGCGTCACCATCCCCCTCGTCCGCCCGTGACGGTGGAGCCCGCCGTCCCGGCGGGCTTTCATCCGCGCCCTACCGCGCTTCGCCTCACCGCCCCACCGGCACCCACACCTCCATATCCCCTTCCCCCCGCTCCGGATCGAACCCCGGACCATACCGCTCGAAAAACGCCGGCGCTTCCCGCTCATCGTCTTTCAACGCCCGCCGCAACCGCGGCGCCCACTCGCGTTGAATCCCCTCCATCGTCTCCACGAGTTTCGACACGTGCCCCGGATGCACGAACACCGCATATTCCAGCGCCGGAATCTCCAGCCGCTGGAATATCCCGGAATCCGCTCCGCCCGCGGCGACCTCCACCGCCGCCATGTAATCGAAACCCGCTTCGCCTTCGCACGGTCGCACGCACACGCCATACGCCACGCCCGCCACCTCCCCCCGCACCCGCCCGATGTGCGGCGCAAATCGCCCCCACAACGCCGGAATCCCGCTCATCGTTTCCTCCGTGAAACGCTCCCGGAATCCCGCCAGCACCATTCGCCCGCGCCGCACAAACCGCGGCGCACCCACCGAGTCGCTCATCGTCCGTTCATTCTTCATGATTTTCCTTTCACTTCTCGCAACGATCCGCCCTCCCCCTTCCGGACACTTCCCTCAAAAAATCTCGGACACGTTCGTCGGCGTAACGGCGAGCGCCGGCGAACCGACCGCCCCTCGCCCAAAAATTGACCCGCCTCTGTCCGTCCCCACGCTCCTCATCCGTCAACCTTTCGAACCCACCTCCCACCGATGTCCACCAACCCCTACCTCCTCATCTTCCGCGAATCGTCCCCCGACGCCTACAAGTCCCTCTCCCCCGAACAACGCCAGCAGCTCCTCAACCGTTGGAACGCTTGGTATGACGGCCTCGCCACCGCCGGCAAAGTCCAACACGGCCACCCGCTCGAACCCGAAGGCCGCATCGTCTCCGCCCGCGGCGATCGCGTCGTCGATGGCCCGTTCGCCGAAGCGAAGGAAGCCATCGGCGGCTACTTCTTCGTCACCGTTCCTTCACTCGAGGAGGCCACCGAAATCGCCAAACAGTGCCCGAGCCTCCAATACGGCCTCACCGTCGAGGTCCGTCCGGTCGCCGAATTCTGCGCCACCCTCGGCGTCCGCGGCCGCCCCGCCGACGCCCACGCATAAGGTGAAGCCCGGCGTCCCCGCCGGGCTTCCTCCCTTCTTTTCCTCGCCCGCGTTCGCCACCTCCGCCCCCCATGCCCGACCCCGCGCAAACCTCCCACCTGGTCGAGCACTTCTTCCGCCACGAAACCGGCCGTCTCCACGGCACGTTGATGCGGCTCTTCGGCCCGCAAAATCTCTCGCTCATCGAAGACGTCGCGCAGGAAGCCCTCCTCCGCGCCATGCGCACGTGGTCCATCGGCGGCTTCCCCGCCAACCCGTCCGCCTGGATCACCCGCGTCGCCATCAACCTCGCCCGCGACGCCCTTCGCCATCGTCGCATGTCCGCCGACAAGGAAGCGGCCATCATCACCCATCTCGAACAACTCGTCCCCGATCCGCCGCCCAACGCCCGGAGCGACTACACCATCCGCGACGACAGCCTCCGGCTCATGTTCGTCTGCTGCCACCCCGACGTCCCCGGCGACGCTCAGGTCATCCTCGCGCTCAAGGTCCTCTGCGGCTTCAGCACCGGCGAGATCGCCCGCGCCTTCCTCGCCAACGAAGCCGCGATCGAGAAACAACTCACGCGCACCAAGAATCGTATCCGCGAATCGAATATCGAGTTCGAGCTCCCCGAAGGCGCCGACCTCGGCGAACGTCTCGACGGCGTCCTCGCCACGCTCTACCTCCTCTTCAACGAGGGCTACAAGGCCTCCGCCGGCGAACGCCTCCTCCGCGAAGAGCTCTGCCACGAAGCCATCCGCCTCGGCTCGCTCCTCGTCGCCCACCCCGCCGGCAACACCCCGCACGCCCACGCCCTGCTCGCCTTCATGCTGCTCACCGCCGCCCGCTTCCCCGCCCGTTTGGGCGACGACGGCGACCTCCTCCGTCTCGACGAACAGGACCGCTCGAAATGGGACTACGCCCTCATCGAGCGCGGCCTGATTCACCTCGCCCAGTCCGCCCAGGGCCACGAACTCAGCGAATATCATCTTCAGGCCGGCATCGCCGCATGCCACTGCACCGCGGCCGACAGCACCTCGACCGACTGGCCGCGCATCCTCCGTCATTACGACGACCTCCATCGCCTCAAACCCTCGCCTTTCGCCGCTCTCAGCCGCGCCGTCGCCATCGCCAACGTCCACGGCCCCCAAGCCGCCCTCGACGCCATCGAAGAAATTCCACAGCGGGCCAAACTCGAGTCGCATTACCTGCTTCACTCGGTCGTCGGCGAACTCCACTGGCGTCTCGAAAACCACGCCGAAGCCGCCGCCAGCTTTCGCCGCGCCCTCGATCTCTCCCGCGTCGGCCCGGAGCAACTCTACCTCACCCGCATGCTCGAACGCGCCTCCACCGCCCGGTGAAACCGCCCTTGATTCCTCCCCGCTCTTCGCGGTCTTTGCGGTCTTGGCGACGAAAGACCCGCGCCCCCTGTCTCGTGCTCAGTTAAACTTCTCGCGCAGCACGCGGCCATCATCGCCACCGCCCGCCGCTTCTTCCGGCGATGTCAGGGCAAAAAACGTATTCCCCGCGTGCACTTCGCGAATCGCGTGCGGCACGTTCAAAAGCGACGTGTGCTTGCAGATGAATCCCAGCGCCCCGCACGCCAGCGCCTGCTCCACGCCCGTGTCATCGCCTTCCGCCGAAACGATCAACACATTCGTGTCGCCCAGCTCCGTCTTGATCCGGCGCGTCGCTTCCAGCCCGTTCAAATTGGGCATCATGATATCCATCACCACCACGTCCGGCCGCAGCGCCTTCGCCATCTCCACCGCCTCCGCGCCATCGCGCGCCTCGCCCACCAACCGGAGGTCATCCTCGAACTCGAGCAGGATTTTCAACCCTTCCCGTAACGGTTCGTGGTCGTCGGCAATCAGCACTTTGATGGGGTCTGCCATTTTGGAAAACCTTCAACGGACACCGAAACGGCCTGTAGGTATCGGGAAAACAGCCATGTCGCGTAAAAGTTTTTAATTCGGCACAACCGTCCCGGGCTTGAAGGACTTCCAAACCGCCCGGTGTTGCGCCCTCCATGAACCCCTCGTCTCCCCGGATCTTTCCAACCCCGCTCACAACCCGCCTCCCCCTCCGATCCCTTCTTCTCGCCGCCCTCGCCCTTTTCGCTTCCCCCCCGATTGCTGCCGCCCCCTACACCTTCACCAATTCCGAAGTTCGCGATCTTCCTACCTCCGCCAACGGCCACACCTACCAGCTCTACGTCGGCTACCCGTCCGCCTACTTCTCCGAACCCACGCGCAAGTTCCCCACGCTCTACTTCGTCGACGCCTACTGGGACTTCCCGCTGTTCTCCACCGTCGTCGGCAACCTCCGCGCCGACAACGCCGTGCCCGACATGCTGCTCGTTGGCATCGGCTACGCTGGCGCCAACCCCGACATTCACGCCCTGCGCGCCATCGATCTCACCCCCGGCGTCGATTCCTACATCGATCCCGGCGGCCAGCGCAGCGGCCGCGCGCAGGAATTCCTCGCCGTCCTCGAAAACGAAATCATCCCCCTCGCCGAACGCGACTACCGCGCCGATCCGACCTATCGCGTCCTCGCCGGCAATTCCTATGGCGGCCTCTTCACGTCCTACGCCGCCTTCGCCCGCCCCGGTCTCTTTCAAGGCTACATCGCCTCCGCCTCCAGCCTCTGGTGGCGCAACCGCTTCGTCCATTCCCTCGAAGCCTCCTACGCCCAAACCCACACCGCCCTCCCCGCTCGCCTCTACTTCGGCTACGCCTCCCAGGACTCCACCTCGATCGCCGAGTCCACCCGCGCCCTTTTCCGCCAGATCAAATCCCGCTCCTACTCCGGCCTCGCCCTCGCGATGCGCGAGATGGAAGGCGAACGCCACTCCAGCCTCAAACCCGAAGCCTACGCCCGCGGCCTCCGCTTCGTCTTCGCTCCCCGCGCCCCCTCGCCCGCCCTCACCGCCACCACCATGCGCGCCAACCTCATCGCCCTCGCCACGCGCGGCCGCGTCGGCACGGGCGACGACGTCATGATCGCCGGCTTCATCGTCGACGGCGCCGACGCCAAACGCGTCCTCGTCCAAGCCGGCGGCCCCGCGCTCACCCGCTTGGGCGTCGCCAATCCCCTCGCCGATCCGGTTCTCCGCATCCACGCCGCCAACGGCACCGTTCTCGCCGAAAACGACAACTGGGCCAACGACTCCGCCGTCTCCACCGCCGTCCAGCAATCCGGCGCCACCGTTTTCGCCGCCAACAGCCTCGACGCCGCCCTCGTCCTCACCCTCGAACCCGGCGCCTACACCGCCGTCGTCTCCGGCGCCCACGCCACCACCGGCAACGCCCTCGTCGAAGTCTACGAACTGCCCTAACCCCCACCCTCGTAGCCGCGAGCGCCAGCGCGTGGTTTTCCGTAGCCGCGAACCCCAGCGCGTGTTCCGTCGTAAGCGCAAGCGCCAGCGCGTAGCCCCTCACCCCGTCCGCACGTCCGTCTCCTTCCGCATCCCCGCCTGACGGTCCTCCTTCACCGCCCCCGCAAATCCGAGCTGCACCAACGCCTGACTGATCCTGCGCCGGCGCAAATCCAACCGCGAATCCGTCCCCACCACCCCGACGAACGTATTCCCCGCAAACACCTCCCGCACCGCGATCGGCACGTTCGCCAGCGACGTGTGCTTCGCCACAAACGCCCGCGCCCCCGCCCCCAACGCGTCCTGCACCTGCTGCTCGTCCGGCGTCGCCGACACCACCAGCACCTGCGTATTCGTCAGCTCCTGACAAATCTGCCGCGTCGCCTCGATCCCCCCCAGCAGTGGCATCGCGATGTCCATGATCACCACGTCCGGCTGCAACTTCTTCGCCAGCCGCACCGCCTCGCGCCCATTCGCCGCCTCCCCCACCACCGCGATCCCGTCCTCGAACTCCAACAACAGCTTCAATCCCTTCCGCAGGATCGCATGGTCGTCGGCAATCAGCACATTGATGTCTCGCATGACACTTGGAACCGAACCGCGCAGGGCGGCCGGGGCCGGACCAAAACCTAGCACGCCCTTTCCCGCTCCGGCATCGGGCCAAAACCTGAACCGCCGCGCTTCACAATTTTTTTCCACCCCGCTTTTCATCGCTGACTCGCCCCCGCCGCTTCCCACGCTCGCCACCGTGCTTCTCCGCCCCGCCCGCCTCGTCCTGGTATTTCTCACCGTCGCACTCGCCCTCGCCGCCGCCGACACCGCGGACAAAGCCCGCGTCTTGGTCCTCACCGACATCTCCAACGAGCCCGACGACGAAGAGTCCCTCGTCCGCTTTCTCGTCTACGCCAACGAATACGACATTGAAGGCCTCGTCGCCACCACATCCACCTGGCTCCGCCAAAACCCGCGCGAAGATCTGATCCGCCGCCACCTCGCCGCCTACGCCGGGGTCCGTCCGAATCTCCTCGTCCACGCCCCCGACTTCCCCGCCGCCGAACAACTCGCCGCCGTCACCGGCACCGGCCAGCCCGGCTACGGCCACGCCTTCGTCGGCGAAAACAAATCCACACCCGGCTCCCGCCTCCTTCTCGCCGCCATCGACAAACCCGACCCTCGCCCGCTCTGGATCACCGTCTGGGGTGGCGCCAACACCCTCGCTCAAACCCTCCTCGACCTCCGCGCCTCCCGCTCGCCCGCCGACCTCGACACCGCCCTCGCCCGCCTCCGCGTTTACAGCATCTCCGATCAGGACGACTCCGGTTCCTGGATACGCCGCGAGTTCCCGAACCTGTTCTACATCGTCTCCCCCAGCACCCAGGACGAAAAGGAATACTGGCGCGCCACGTGGACCGGCATCTCCGGCGACCGTTTCTACCGCAACGCCCCCGAACACCGCTTCGACCTCGTCGACAACCCCTGGCTCGCCGAAAACATCATCCGCCACCACGGCCCGCTCGGCGCCCTCTACCCGCCTTTCACGTATATCATGGAAGGCGATACGCCCTCCTTCCTCGGCCTCATCCGCAACGGCCTCGGCTGGACCGACTCCCCCGCTTACGGCGGCTGGGGCGGCCGCTACGTCCTCTACCGCGCCTCCGGCGAAACCCGCCCCATCTGGACCAACAACGCCGCCAGCCGCGACACCGTCACGACCGACGACGGCCGCTCTCACACCTCCGACCCCGCCACCGTCTGGCGCTGGCGCGAACACTTCCAAAACGACTTTGCCGCCCGCATGGACTGGTGCGTCGCCCCCTCTTTCTCCGACGCCAACCACAACCCCAAACCCGCACTCAACGGCGATCACTCCCTCCGCATCCTCACCCTCTCCGCGCGCCCCGGCTCCGCCCTCACCCTCTCCGCCGAAGGCTCCACCGATCCCGACAACGACGACCTGCACTTCAGGTGGTGGATCTATCCCGAACCCGGCACGCTCAACGGCGCCTCCCTCTCAAAAACCACCGGCCCCACCACCACCGTCCAACTCCCATCCAATCGCACCGGCACCGTCCACGTCATCCTTCAGGTCACCGACTCCGGCACCCCCGCTCTCACCACCTACCGCCGCGCTGTCCTAACGATAGCGAACGAATAAATAATCGAGTCGAGGTGCCCCCGCGCTTCTTCATTCGCGACCATTGGCGTCCATTCGTGGTTCATTCCTCCTTCCCCGTCCGCTCCTCCACCGCACACAACCCCACCCGAAACCCGATCGTATAATCCCGCCGCCCGGCCGACCCGCCCGCCCGCGCCGCCGGTCGACACACCGCCGCCCCCGTTCGCCAGCTCCCGCCCCGCGCCATCCGAAAATACCCGTGCGCCGGCCCGATCGGATCCGTCTCCGCCGTCCGCGCATAATCGCCATACCAGTCCCGACACCACTCGAGCACATTGCCGAGCATGTCGTAGAATCCCCACGCATTCGGTTTCTTCTGCGCCACGCGATGCGTCGTCCCCCCGCTGTTCTCATCATACCACGCCACCTCATCCAAATACGCCGGCACGCCTTCCTTCCCCGCCCGACACGCATACTCCCACTGCGCCTCCGTCGGCAGCGCGTAAACATACCCGTCCGGCAAACGCCCCGCCGCCCGCTCCCGCGCCGTCAACTTCTCGCACCACGCCGTCGCATCCAGCCACGACACCCGCTCCACCGGTGCCTCCGCCCCCAGCTCCGCGAACCGGCTCGGATTCGCGCCCTCCACCGCCTCATACTGCGCCTGCGTCACCTCCGTCCGTCCGAGCCAAAACCCTTTCGTCAACGTCACCGCGCGCTGGATACCCTCCGCTTTGTCACGCCCCCACTCGTCCGCCGGACTGCCCATCGTAAACGTCCCGGGCGCAACCCACACCATCTCGATCCCGACGCCTTCGATCGCGAAATCCTTTTCCTCCTCGGCCGCCGCTCCCATCGCCCACGCGGCGCCAGCCCACACCAGCGCCGCGATCCCAAAGTTTCGGATTCTTCCTGCCATTTCGACCCGCTCAGCTCCCCGGCGCCCAGCGATACGCGCGCAGCACGTTGTCGTTCATCAGCGGCACCAGCATCTGCTTCCGCTCCACGATGTATTCATGGTCCGCCGTGCCCTTCACCAGGGTCATCAACGGCGTCGGCTTTCCGTCCGCCGACACATGGATGACATCGCCCGAAATCCAGTCCGTCACCGTGTATCCACTTTTTCCATCCGGCTCGAGTCCGTCCACATGGCAGATTGGTTCGCTGCCGATTCGTCCGAGTGACTTGTCCTTGAACGAAATCGTCGAGATGTGCCCGAGCTGCTCCTTCCCATCCGCCCCACGCACCGTCCACCCCCCCAGCAGCAGCCGGTCCTTCTCCGCCCGCAGTCCATTGATCCAACCCGTCTTCGCCCGGTCGAGCGTCACCCACGATTCAAACTTCCCCTCGCTCAACCGAAACACCTCTCCCAGCCGCCCGCTGCTCACATAGACATTTCCGTCCGGATCCGCCGTGCAGTCGTTGAAATCCCCCGGCCCATCCGCCGGCGCATGCCGCCCCACGACCTTCCCCGCCGCCACGTCGATCTCCACGAGATCCTTGTCGTCGCCCACATAGAGCCGGTCCTTCACCAGCGCCAAACCCTTCGGATTGTCGAAACCCGTCACCCATTTCAAATCGAGGATTTTTCCGTCCGCGCTCACCCGGCTGATGAACCCATCCCCCGCCGTCTGCCCCTCGCCGTGCGTCCCCATGTTGGAAATATACAACACATCCCGCGCCGCATCGTGCACCACCGACTCCGGTCCGACGAATCCCTTCGTCTCCCAGATCAATTCCGGCGCCGCCGCAGCAAGCCCGGACGTTAAGACCACAAACGCAGCAATCGATGTCTTCATAATGGGGTAAAGGGGCACGAGATTCCCTACACGCCCCCGCCTGACGCCGCAACCCCCCATCCGTTTCACCCCACTCATTCCCCGCCCCAGCCCAATCCAACTTGTAATATATTACGTTACAACCTCCGCCTTCCTCATCACCGCCCCCACCGCCTCTCCTCCTCTGCGCACCTCGCATCTTAACGCTACGCTCGTTCTCCCACCCCGCCGATTTGTAATACATTACGTTACAATCTCCGTCGCGCCTCTGATCCCTTTCCGCGACAATTCCTTTTGCGAACGCCCCCGCTTCGCATCCTCACTTCTCCCGTTTCGTCCTTCCCACACCCCCGCCCCTCCAATGCGCTACATCGATTCCCACATGCATTTCTGGGACCGCGAACGCCTGCCTTACACCTGGCTGCACGAGGTCCCTTCCATCTGGCACCGTCACACCCCCGAAAATCTCCACACCGAAGCCGCCGGCGATCTCCCCGAAAAAATCGTCTTCGTCGAAGCCGGCGCCCCCGCCTTCGACGAGCTTGCCTGGGTCGAACAACTCGCCGCCGCCGAGCCCCGCATCGCCGCCATCGTCCCGCGCCTCCTCGTCAACCGCGGCCCGCAAACCACCGCCGACCTCGCCGAGCTCTCCCGCCACCCGCTCGTCCGCGGCGTCCGTCACCACTTCGAACACGAGCCCGTCGATTACTGCGCGCGCCCTGAATTCATCGCCGGCGTCCGCCAGCTCGCCGCCGCCAACCTCTCCTTCGACATCTGCTGCAAACACCCGCAGCTCCCCGCCGTGATTGCGCTCGTCCGCGCCTGCCCCGAAACGTCGTTCGTCCTCGACCACGCCGGCAAACCCGGCATCCGCACCGCCCTCCTCGATCCCTGGCGCGACCACATCCGCCAACTCGCCGCGCTCCCCAACATCGTCTGCAAATTCTCCGGCCTCGTCACCGAAGCCGACCACACCGCCTGGACCCCCGCGCAACTCCAGCCCTACGTCGCCCATCTCCTCGGCACCTTCGGCCCCTCGCGCCTCCTCTTCGGCGGCGACTGGCCCGTCGCCAAACTCGCCAGCCCCTACCTCCGCTGGCTCGAAACCGCCCGCGCCCTCGTCGCTCCTCTCACCCCCGCCGAGCAATCCGCGATCTTCCACGCCAACGCCACCCGCACCTACCGCCTTGATTGATGCGCCGCCGCGACTTCAGCCGCGCCGCCGCACCTTCTCATTGGCGTCGAATAGCGTCCCTTCGCGGTTAACAAAACAAATGTCCGCCTCCGCCCTCCCCCTCCGCCCCTTCGGCGCCACCGGCGAATCCTGGCCCGCCCTCGCCCTCGGCTGCGGCTTCCCCGGTTTCGCCGGCTTCGACCGCTCCATCGCCACGATCCACCGCGCCTTCGACCTCGGCATCCGCTATTTCGATACGTCGCCGCTCTATTGCTCCGGCGCCTCGCAAGCCATCCTCGGCCACGCCCTGCCCCCCTCGCCTCCCGATCGCCACGTCGTCGCCACCAAGATCGGCCACTTCAAAGTCGCCTCGCACTTCCGCTCCGTCGAAGCGATGCACGTTCAGCTCCGCGAAAACCTCCGCCTCCTCCGCCGCGATTCCGTCCACCTCCTTCAACTTCACGAAGCCGACTGGGACAACTGGTGGCGCGACCGCCCCGATGTCGGCCACTGCGAGCTCTTCGATCTCGAAGCCTCCTTCGATTTCGCCCGCGCCCCCGCGCTCCAGTTCCTCCGCGAAGCCAAAGCCGCCGGCCTCTCCCGCCACATCGGCATCACCGGCAACAATGCCCGTCACCTCGCCCGCCTCGTCCGCGAACTCGACGGCCTCGACTCCGTCCTCGTCGCCTACAACTACCACCCGCTCAACGTCACCGCCCGCGACACCGTTCTCCCCGCCGCCGCCGCAAAAAACATGGCCGTCCTCATCGCCGGCCTCTTCACGTTCATCTATCGCCTCCCCGCCGGCTGGCGCACCGAGGGCACCTACTTCGGCCCGCACGCCGACGAACAACTCGCCGCCCTCCACCAACTCCATCGCGAAACCCAAATCCCCCTCGCCGAACTCGCCGTCCGCTTCGTCGCCCACGACCCGCGTCTCAGCGCCACCCTCCTCGGCGCCTGCCACCCGCACGAAATCGAGCAAACCGTCGCCGCCTTCCACGCTGGCCCGCTCCCGTCCGACCTTCACGCCGCCGTCGAATCCATCGCCCATTTCTGACTTTCCTTCTCTACCCCAAATGAAACTCCGCGCCCTTCTCCTCACCCCCGCCGTTTTTCTCCTCTTCTCCTTCATCTCCGCCCAACCCGCCACACTCCCCAACGTCACTCTCACCCCGTCCGAGATCATCAATCTCTGGCCCAACACCCCGCCCGACGAATCCGCCGCGCTCCCACCCGAACACGTCCTGCCCGACCGCCCGCGCCCCTTCGACCAGATCGCCAGCGTCTCCGTCCCCACCCTCTCCGTTTTTCTCCCACCCGCCGAGAAACGCACCGGCACCGCCGTCCTCGTCATTCCCGGCGGCGGTCTCGAACGACTCG
This sequence comes from Verrucomicrobiota bacterium, assembly GCA_023430565.1. Classification (GTDB taxonomy): domain Bacteria; phylum Verrucomicrobiota; class Verrucomicrobiia; order Opitutales; family Opitutaceae; genus Opitutus. The sequence continues at coordinate 10,785 of JAEZAD010000095.1, read as the reverse complement.
CCATCGAACACGAGGGTTACGAGGTCGCCGAATGGCTCAACGCCCACGGCCTCGCCGCCTTCCTCCTCAAATACCGCGTCCCACCCCGCGACCCCCAAAAACGCTGGCGCGCCGGTCTTCAGGACGCCCAACGCGCCATGAGCCTCATCCGCGCCCGCGCCGACGACTGGCACATCGACCGCGATTCCGTGGGCTCCCTGGGCTTCTCTGCCGGCGCCGAAATCAACGTCCTCCTTTCCACGTATCAAAAATCCGGAGACCGCCAATACGCCCGCGTCGATGCCGCCGACGACCTCTCCACCCGCCCCGATTTCAACCTCGCCATCTACGGCGGCGGCTTCGCCAACGTCCGCGCCAACGCCCTCCGCGACGACGTCGCCTCGCGCCTCGACGCCTCCGCGCCGCCCATGTTCATCGTCCACGCCTTCGACGACGGCGCTCTCAGCTCCGTCATCCTCATGAACGCGCTCAAACGCGCCAACGTCCCTTCCGAGCTCCACCTCTTCGCCGCCGGCGCCCACGGCTTCGGCGTCCGCGATTCCGGTCTGCCCGTCGCCCAATGGCGCGACCTCGCCCTCGACTGGCTCCGCTGGCAGGGATTTTTGGATACATCCGCCGTCCGCGATTACGCAGCGAAATTCTTCTCCGCCTGCGACCAGCACGCCGCCTCGCTCCCGCGTTTCTCCGCCAGCCCCGCGCTCACGCTCGACCACGCCTTCGCCGCCCAACGCCGCATCGTCCGCTCCGAACTCGCCCGCGGCCGCGAAATCGCGGGCTACAAAGGCGCCTTCGCCTCCTCCGCCGCCCAACAATCCGGCCATCTCGATGCCCCGCTCCACGGCGTCCTCTTCAAATCCGGCCGCCTCGAAGCGACCTCTTCACCCACCGTCATCAAGCTCGAGCCCAACCGCCCCCTCTACGTCGAAACCGAGCTCGGCTTCGTCATCGCCACCGACATCGGCACGAAACTCACCACCCCGCGCCAGGCCCTGACGACCATCGAAGCCGTCGCGCCCGTCATCGAGCTCCCCGTCAACCTCGCCGCCATCACGCCCGGCACCTTCACCCCCGCCGATCTCGTCGCCGGCAACGGCGGCTCCGACCGCTACATCATCGGCCCCGCCGTTTCACCGTCCACCCTCGGCGACCTCGACGCGCTCCCGATCACCCTCCGCCGCGACAACGACATCCTCCACGAAACCACCGGCGGCATCGTCGCCGGCGGGACCGCCGTTCATCTGATGAAGATGATCAACCAAATCGTCGCACAACGCCGCGTCCTCCATCGCGGCGACATCATCATCACCGGCGCCCTCCCGCGCGCCCACCCGTCCCAGCCCGGCCACTATACCGCCGATTTCGGTCCCCTCGGCCGCCTCGCCTTCGAGCTACGGTAGTTTCTCTGATCCGTCGCCGCCGACATCCCCGCACAGGCACCCGCCCGTTCGGAGGTGACCGCCGTCACCGTCCGTCCAGTCTCATGGCGCTTACCCCATGAACATCGTCGCCTCTGCTTCACACCCCCTCCGCCGGGAAACCCACAAGGTCGCCGTCCCCGACAACGCCCCCACCCCCGCCCCGGCCGACACGAGCGACCTCCTCAAAGCCGTCGGCCTCGTGGCCGCGAAAAATTACTCCGCCGGCAAGCTCGCCTTGAAAAGCTGGGAGCTGACGACCGTCCCCAACCAAATGTCCGGCGAGCAGCTCAGCGGCTTCCTCGCCCAGAACAATCTCCCGCCCGGTCACGCCTCGAGCATCGCCGACGACCTTCGTCCGCTGCTCAGCCATCCCGCCGTTCGCGCCGTTCTGTTCGGCGTCTCCGGCGGCTCCGTCGTTTACCTGATCGTGGAGAAGACGAATTGGTCGCGCCGGAAGGTCTGGATCGTCACCATCGCCTCCGGCCTCGCGATCTCAATTCTCTACCTCATCCTCCGGCACTTCGGCTACATCGTCTGACGGCGCATCAACTCCTCACCCCGCGCGCCCAGCTCTTCTCTCCGCCTCGCCAGCTCCCGCACCGTCGCCCCCAGCTCCGCGGAAATCCGCCCCGCCATCACGACGCCCCACTTCTCGCGTCGCGCCTGATCCAGCCGCTGCTCGAGCCACTCCGCCTGCCGCTGCAACCGCTGAATCTCCCGCTGCGGCGTGCGCAGCGACGGATCGCGCGCCTTCAACAGGCCATTCACATACGCGGCCACGCTGATCGCGAAGACCGCCAAAACCATAACAGCTTCGGGCATGGGAAACGGGAGCGCTCCCAAGCCTGCCTCACCCGCCGCCCCTTCGCCACCCCGCCCCTTTCTTTTCTTCCGATACAGGCGCGACACCCACCGCGCATTTCGCGCCCGTCTGCAACTTCCCGCGCTCACCTGGGTTCTCCCTCCGGCTCTTCGCGCCCCCACGCCTCCCTCACGCCCACACACCTCTGTCCTCCCCCATGAAATCCGACCTCCGCTTCGCCTTCCGCATGCTCGCCACCCACCCGTGGTATTCCCTCGCCGTCGTCGTCACCCTCGCCCTCGGCATCGGCATCAACACCACCGTCTTCACCCTCGTTAACGCCGTCCTTTTCAAACCCGTCCCGATCCCCGGCGGCGATCGCCTCGTCACCGTTTCCCATCACAAACCCGCCGAACCCAACCACACCTCCGGCATCTCCTACCCCGATTTCGTCGCCTTCCGCAGCGAGAGCCGTTCCTTCGAAGGCCTCGAGGCCGCCCGCCCGCTCCAAGCCGTCATCAACGAACCCGCCATCCCGCCCGAACGCTACCGCGCGATGCAGATTACGCCCGGCCTCTTCGGACTCCTCAAAACCCCGCCCATCCTCGGCCGCGATTTCTCCCCCGACGACGCCCGCCCCGGCGCCCCCACCGTCGTCCTCCTCGGCCACGCCGTCTGGCAATCACGCTACGCCGGCGCCGCCGACGTCATCGGCCGCTCCATCCGCCTCAACGGCGCCCCCGCCACCATTGTCGGCGTCATGCCCGCCGGCTTCAAATTTCCCAGCAACGAAGATGTCTGGCTCTCCCTCGCGCCGACCCCCGAACTCGAAAAACGCGACCAGCGCCCGCTCCAACTCTTCGGCCTCCTCCGCCCCGGCACCACGCCCGAAATGGCCAACGCCGATCTCGCCGTCCTCTCCAGTCGCCTCGCCGCCGAATTCCCCGACACCAACCAGGACCTCGTCGCCCTCGTCCGCACCTTCCACCAGACCTACAACGGCGACCAGATCCGCGTCGTGTTTCTCATGATGCTCGGCGCCGTCTTCTTCGTTCTCCTCATCGCCTGCGCCAACGTCGCCAACATGATGCTCACCCGCGCCGTCGCCCGCGCCCGCGAGATCGCCGTTCGCGCCGCCATGGGCGCCACCCGCTGGCAGCTCGTCCGCCAGCTCCTCGTCGAAAGCGTCCTCCTCAGTTGCCTCGGCGGTCTCCTCGGGCTCGGCCTCACCGCCGCCGGCGTCCACGCCTTCGACCTCGCCACCCGCGACGTCGGCAAGCCCTACTGGGTCCTCTTCGAAATCGACTACACCGTCTTCGCCTACTTCGCGGCGATCTCCATCTTCAGCGGCATCCTCTTCGGCCTCGTCCCCGCGCTCCGCGCCTCCCGCGTCGACCTCAACTCCACCCTCAAGGACGGCACGCCCTCCGCCGGCTCGCACCACGGCGGACGTCTCACCGGCGCGCTCGTCGTCTTCCAGTTTGCGCTCACCGTCATCCTCCTCGCCGGCGCCGGCATGATGATCCGCGGCATCTTCGCCGCCCAATCCATCAACGCCTTCGTCCGCCCCGAAAGCGTCTTCGTCGCGCGCGTTCAACTGCCCGAAGCCGACGGCGAACGTTACCACGACGCCGACACACGCCGGCAGTTCTACGACCAACTCCTGCCCCGGCTCGCCGCGCTCCCCGGCGTCACGCACGCCGCCGCCTCCTCCAATCCACCCGGCCTCGGCTCCAACACCCGACCCATCGAAATCGACGGCCGCCCCAATCCCGATCCGAAAAATCCTGCGCGCGCCTCCTTCGTCGTCCAAAGCCCCGGCTACCTCTCCGCCATCGGCCTGCCGCTTCTCACCGGCCGCGCCTTCAACGAAACCGACGGCGACCCCGGCAAGGAAGCCGCCGTCGTCACCCGCGAGTTCGCCGCCCAACACTGGCCCGGCGAATCCCCGCTCGGAAAACGCTTCCGCTTCGTCGAAAACGACCAGCCCGGTCCGTGGCTCTCCGTCATCGGCGTCTCCGCCGACCTCGTTCAAAGCCTCCACGAAACCGACACTCCGGCCCTTGTATTCATCTCTTCACGACAGGAGCCCTGGGGCTGGATGACCCTGCTTCTCCGCACCGCTTCCGACCCGGCCGCCCTCGCCGCCCCCGTGCGCGCCACGGTGCAGACGATCGACGCCGATCTCGCTCTCTTCGAGGTTCGCGCGCTTCCCGCCGCCCTCGATCGCCAGCGCTGGTTCCTCAAGGTCTTCGGCACGCTCTTCCTCGTCTTCGCCCTCGCCGGCCTGCTCATGGCCTCGATCGGGATCTACGGCGTCATCGCTCAGGCCACCGCCCGCCGCACCCGCGAAATCGGCATTCGCATGGCCCTCGGCGCCACCGCCGCTCGAATCATGCAACTCGTCCTCTCCCGCGGCCTCCGCCAGCTCGCCCTCGGCCTCACGCTCGGTTTCGCCGGCGCTTTCGCCGTGACGCAACTGATGCAGAAAGGCGGCATCCTCGTCCGCGTCTCACCCACCGACCCGCTCGTCTTCGCCTCCATCGCCACCCTCCTTCTCGCCATCGGCCTCTTCGCCTGCTGGCTCCCCGCCCGCCGCGCCGCCGCCCTCCACCCCGTCAACGCCCTCCGCCACGAGTGATCGAAATCGCGGCCACGCCTTCGATGTGGCTACGAGCGTGAGCGAGTGGCTCTTCCGTAGCGGCGAGCGCCAGCGAGCCGTCCCTTCCCCCCTCACCCGATCACCACCACCTCGTGATCCGCCAGCGACTTCACTTCGAACTCGCACCACCCGCCGCTCACCTTCCCCTCGATCGCTGATCCGCCCACCAACGACCGCACCGATCCGCCGGTCACGTCAGCGCCCAAATTGACCCGCACCCACAACGGCCCCACGTTGATCAATTCGTGCACCGGCGTCCGCCACGTGCCCGCACTCGTGAGATTCACGAGATGCAGCACGCGCCGCCCGCGCTGACGATACAAGTGACAATCGATCAGCCCCGCGCCTTCGACGCTCACCGGCACGTCGTCCTTCACCGCCCAGCGCACGATGTTCGCCAGCAAATCGCCGTGATCCGGCAAATAGTCGCGCGCAAACCGCCGGTCCACATCCGCCGGCAAATACGCCACGCGCCCGCCGCCGCCGTGTTCACGCAATACCAGCCCCGGAATCTCCGTCCGCGGCTCGCGCATCCACACCGCCTCCACCGGATTCACCGGCACCGGCGGCACCAAAGTCAGCGGCACCACCGCGCCCGCATCGACTCGCAGCGGCTCCAGCATTCCGCCAAACGCCAGCATGTCCGTCCCCGCGAAACCACGCAGCACCTCATGCCGCGCCGCCGCGCCCTCCACCTCGTCCGCCATCCGCAAATACGTCTGCGTCCAACTCTTCGCCCACGCCGTCCGCTTCGCCTCCTCACGCCACCCATGCTCCGCCGGCACGTGCACGCCCAACACATCCGCCAGCGCGAAATCCTCCCGCACGTCCCCCCACTCGTTGCACAACGAACTCAGCCCCGTCGCGAACAAGCTCCCGCCCGCCTCGACAAATTTCCGCAGCGCCGACACCTGCGCGTCCGACAACGCCGCCACATTCGGCAGAATCAAAAGCTTCAACCCCAGCTCCGCCGTCTCCCGCTCGATGTCATCCGCGTGCACCGGCACATACGGAATCCGCCCGCGCACCAGCGCCTGCGTGAAACCGTTCCACGGCTCGTCCACGTGCGCGCCGCCGTCGTCGCGCCCGAAGAAATCCATGTTCCGCTGCGACCACACCAATCCCACCGTCGCCACCGGCCGGCGATTCACGAGAAACGCTTCGTGATCGCGATGCCACTGCCACAGCGGCACCGCCGTTTCGAACATCCGCCGGTCGTCCTGCACCGACCCCACCACGTGCCACCACGGCTGCACGCCGCCGGCAAATCCCTCCACCGCCCACATCCGCACCTCCGGCACCGGCTTGGCCGCCAGCCGGAAATTATTCTCCGCCAGATGATACATCGCCATGCTCTCCGGCACGACTTTGTCCCAGCCGCCCGTGCTGCGTATCCGTTTTCCCACTTCGGCGTTGTGCTGAAACCCGGAGTTGTCGTGCCGCCGCTGATGATCGAGCATCACGAGCTCCGCCCGCCGGTAAATTTCGCGATCGTCGCGAAACACCCGCGACTGCCAGTTCTGCGAGCCCGCCATCATCCCCACCCAGATGCAATCCGGCCCGCCCGCCTCGCGCGTCGTCCGGTTGAAATGATCCCAGATCTCCAGCCGCCGCTCGTAATTCCACATGATCCACTCGCGATACACGGGGGAATTCCAGTCCGCCTGCCGCGGGATCCCCTCGCCCGTCCGCGCCCGAAACTTCCGCTCGCAGTTCCCGCAGAAACACGGCTGGTGCCGCATCGGCCCGTTCCAATTGTTGTCCGTGAATCCCTCCGGCCGGTAACGCGTCGCGATCTCCCGCAGCACCGCCGGCATATACTCGTCGTAATACGGCCCGTTCACGCACGCCTGATAAAGCTCCGTCCATCGATAGGGTTTTCCGTCCGCGTCATGCGCAAACCAGTCCGGAAGCGCGCGGTAAAACGCCTCGTCCGCCCGGTTCGAATCCATCCGCGAAAACACCGCCAGCCCATCCTCGTGCGCCGCGCGCGTGATCTCCCCAAACAAATCGCGATCGCCCAAGAATTCAGCCCGCCGGTGAAACGGCACCTCTGTCGGATAATACGCCGTGATCCCGCCGCCGTTCACCACCACGCCGTGTAGCGCCGTCCGCTGCCAATGCGCCCGCCACCACGCCAGATCGAACCGCGCCGGATCCATCTCCGTCAGATTCGTCTGCCCCCACCGCAGACACCGCCGATACCACGGCCCCTCGCCCGCCGCACCGGATGTATCCGCCGCCAGGCTACGCCAGTCCGCCAGCGCCGCGAGCGCCGCCGCTCCCGCCGCCGTCTTCACAAACTCCCGCCGGCTCAGTCCGGCGCCTGCATCGGTGTTCATATTGCTTCTCCGCCTTCAATGGAGACGCGATCAGGCGACCGCGTCCCTCCGTTCAACCGCTCACTTCTGCGGCAGCGCAAACGCCACATACGCATCGCCGCTCTTCGTGCCCATCTTCCCGCCGCCGCACGCGATCACGACAAACTGCCGCCCGTTCACCTCATACGTCGCCGGCGTCGCATATCCGCCCGCCGGCAGCTTCGTCTTCCACAATTCGCGCCCCGTCTTCCGATCGAACGCCCGGAAATGCTCGTCCTTGCTCGCGCCGATGAAAATCACGCCGCCCGCCGTCACCACCGGCCCGCCATAATTCTCCGTCCCCGTCGGAGGAACTCCTTTCGCCGTCAGCTCGGGATACTCACCCAACGTCGTCTTCCACACATATTCGCCCGTGTTCAGATCGATCGCATTCAACGTGCCCCACGGCGGACGCACCGCCGGATACCCATCCGGATCGAAAAAGCGGTTGTAGCCGGTATGCGTAAACGGCGGCTCGCGGAAACCCGGCTTGTCCTTGTCCGACACATACGTCGTCCACTGGTCCTCGCTGACCTTTTCTTCCTCGTCGTTGGTCCGCTGCGGCGCCGGCGTCTGCGCTTCACCGCGGATAAAACCCACCACCGCGTGCCGCTGCGCCTCCGACAAAAATCCCCACGGCGGCATCACGTTCCGTCCTTTCGTCACCACCTCGAATGTCTGATCCCGCGTCAACCGCTGGTTCACGTCGATCAGCGACGGAATGCTCGCCGCCACATTGCCTTCGCGCTTCGCGCCATGACACCCCGTGCAATTCTGCAGATAAACCTGCTCGCCCAGCGATGTCGCCCCACTCGCATCGATCATCGCCAGAATCCACGGCATCTCGTTGCTGTTCACATAAAGGATCCCGTGCGGATCGACCGCCGCCCCGCCCCATTCCGCGCCGCCATCGAAACCGGGAAAGATAATCGTCCCTTCACGACTCGGCGGCTGAAACATCGTGTGCGGCCGCAACCGCGCGAACCGCTCCAACACCGCCCGCCGCGCCTCCGGCGTGCGATTCGTGATCTCTTCCGCCGTGAACAACTGCCGCGCGAACGGCTTCGGCTTCACCGGCACGCGCTGCGTCGGCGACGTCACTTCGCCCGCCAGATCCGACGTCGGCACTTCGATCTCCTCGATGGGAAACAACGGCTCGCCCGTCTCGCGATGAAACACGAACACGTGCCCCGACTTCGTCACCTGCGCGACCGCCGGAATCTTTTTTCCGTCGCGCTCAACCATCAGCAGGTTCGGCGGCGCCGGCGGATCGCGATCCCAGATATCGTGCTTCACGAATTGATAATGCCACACGCGCTTGCCCGTCGCCGCGTCGAGCACCACCAGGCAATTCGCATAAAGATTATCGCCCACGCGATCCCCGCCCCAGAAGTCGAACGTCGCCGATCCCACCGGGCAGAACAACAGACCGCGCTCCTCGTCGACCACCATCCCCGTCCACACATTCACGCCGCCGACGCGCTGATACGCGTCCTCCGGCCACGTCTCGTAGCCCGGCTCGCCCGGATGCGGCAGCGTGTGAAACTTCCACATGAGTTCGCCCGTGCGAACGTTATACGCCCGCACATGCCCCGGCGCCGCCGGCGCCGGCCCCTCGCCCAGCCGCATCCCCATCACGATCAGATCGCGATACACCACGCCCGGCGTGTTCGCCTGAATCGCCAGCCCCGTCACATCGCGATCGAGCCCCTGCGATAAATCCACGCGCCCTTGGTCGCCAAATCCCTCGAAGAGCTTCCCCGTCTTCGCATCGATCGCGTGCAGCCACTGCCCCGCGCCAAACAGAATCCGTGTTTCATTCCCATCCGTCCAAAACGCCAGCCCGCGATTCACCCCATTCGGCTCCACCGGCTCGAACCGCCACAGTTCCCTCCCCGTCGCCGCCTCCAGCGCAAACACCTTCAGCCGCGGCGTCGTCCCATACAACACGCCGTCGACCACCAGCGGGTTGCACTGGATCTGCGTCTGATCCGTCGCATCGCCCGCATTGAACGTCCACGCCACCTCCAACTCTCCCACGTTCTCCGGCGTGATTTGCGACAGCGTCGAATAGTGGCTCGCCGACTTGTCACCGAGATATACCGGCCAGTCGCGATCCGCCGCGGACACCGCAGCGCAAGCAAGTAACGACAACAACGCCGGCAACAGCGTCCGACGCGGGGCATGCGGGGTAAACATGCGCCGGAGTAAACGCACGCCCCCCGCCTTGCCAAGCCGCACTTCATCCCCCCGTGGCTACGAGCGCCAGCGAGTGGCTCCTACTTCAGAATTCCCTCCGCCCTCATCCACTCCTCCGCCCGCGCCGGCCACGTCGTCACGTTCGCACGCGTCCGCCGCAGCCCATACCCGTGTCCACCTTCCGGATACAGGTGCATCTCCGCCCGCACGCCCGCGTTCTTCAACGCGAGATAGTAAAACACCGCGTTCTCCACGCGCACCGGATCGTCCTGCGTCATCGCCAGAAACGTCCGCGGCGTGCGCTCCGCGCTCACCGGCAGTTCCGGCGCGACGTCGTTGTTCTGCTCCTTGATCGCGAGATACGCCGGATAAATCAGCAGCGCGAAATCCGGCCGGCAGCTCGCGTCGTCCGCCGCGTCGATGCGCTCGTAAACGCGCTTCTCATGCTGATTGCTCAACACCGCCGCCAGATGCGCGCCGGCGGAAAACCCCATCATCCCGATCCGCGTCGGATCGATGCCCCACTCCCCCGCGCGCGAGCGCACGATCCCCATCGCCCGCTGCGCATCCTCGAGCGGCGGCTCATGCCGCGCCCGCCCGTCGCGCTGCGGCACACGATATTTCAGCAACACCCCCGTCACGCCGATCGAGTTCAACCACTCGCACACTTCCGAACCCTCCAGCCCGATCGCCAGGATGTTATAACCTCCGCCCGGCGCCACGATCACCGCCGCTCCCGTGCTCTTCGCCGGCTCGGGCGAATAAACCGTGATCGTCGGCTCCGACACATTTCCGATCCGCACGATCCGCGTGCCGTTCACCAGCCGGTCCGTCGGCTTCGTCGTGTCCGCTTCCGCGGGCAACACCGTCGTCTCACCGGGCGCCTTTCCCGGCCACAGCCGAATCGGCTCCAACACCGCCCCGCTCGCCGCCGCCGCCACCGCCATCCATCCCATCGCCATCCCGGCACGAAGAAAAACATTCATCGCTCTCCCGTAGCCGAGCCTCGGTCCCTGTTCGAACACGAAAAAGCCGGCCGCACAACGCGACCGGCTCCGCAAAGTCTTAACCTGTGCGCCGACCGGATTATTCGGCCGTGCCTTTGACGCTGATGTTGTTCGTCACGTTCGTCACGCCTTCGACCGCCATCGCGAGTTGCGCAGCGCGCGCCTTCTGCTCCTGCGTGTCGACAAAGCCGCTCAGTTGAACGTTGCCCTTGAAGGTCGTCACATCGACCTGCATCGCCTTCACGACTTCGTCGCGCACGAGCTCGGTTTTCACCTTCGCCGTGATCGCGGCATCGTCGACATATTCGCCAGTGCTTTGGCGGGTGGCCGTCCCGGC
>JAEZAD010000021.1 GCA_023430565.1 Verrucomicrobiota bacterium | reverse complement strand
GTCCTCGAATAATTTCCTACCGCTTCGTTGTGAAGTGCAGCACCGGCCCGGTCCCGGCACCGTTCTCGGACGCATAGATCGACGCCGCCATCGCCCCCAGCGGACGAAGAATCAAACCCTTCGTTCGTCCGTCGATCAACCGCTGCATCACCGGCCGCGGCAGCGTCAAATACGTCTTCCCGCCCGGCTTCGTTGTCAGCTCGAGATCGATCGTCGTCTGGCTGTTGAACACGTCCGACGGTTCCTGGCCCTTCAACAAACTCACCCGCGTGACCGTTTCCTGCTCCCACGTCGGATCGCCGCCCAGAATCTCAAACACTCGAATCTTTCCAAATTCGATCCCGAGATCCTCGCCGAAGGGCTTCACGTAATCGCCCCCGAGCGGCACCGAACTCGTCGTGAGCTCGAGCACGCCCGCCCCATCCGCCTTCGCTCCACGAAAATCCGAGAAATCCCAGCGCAGGATCGCCGACTGCGTCCCGCCGATCGCGAGGATGCGCGCCGTCCCTTCCCGTTCCTCGACGCGCCAGTCATTGAAATTCACCTCGGCGAAATCCTCGTCGACCACACTGTCCTGCGCGACTCCCGCATGGTGCGCGAATTCCGCGACGTCCTTCACCGGCGGATGATAAATTAACGGCTCTCCCACGTCGGCCGCCGCGCCTTCCCGACGCACGACGTCGACGCGGTAATGGTCGACATCGACATGATACTTGCCCGCACCCCAGTCCGTCGCAGCGAGCTGCACAAACAGCGTGTCACCGGGCCCGACGTCGAGATCCTGCGTCGTCATGCTGATCGTGTGCCAGCCGGTCGTGTCCGGAATGTCGTATTCGCGCAGGTGCTGGTGAAAGTCCGTCGTCCGCTGCGTGTTCACCATGAAGTTCACCCGCCGCGGCGCATGACTCACGCGAATCCTCGCTTCGACGCGCAGTTCGTAAGCCGGGTCTTTCAGCTTCGACAAATCGAGCACGCTCGACACGTCGCGCTTGATGAGCGTCCACCACACGTTGTGCGGATCGCGCGTTCCATCGATCTGCATCCGCGCAAACCCCTCGCGCGGCACGAACTCGATCGTGGCCCCGCCATCGCCCGCCATCGTGAACCATCCCTCAATCTTCGCCCCATCGAACTCGTCGACCCACTGCGCGCGACCGGCCAACGCCGCCGCACACAACGCCACGACCGTAAAAACTTTTCGCAGGAGCTTCATAGGATGTCAGGGATGCCGCAACGTGCACACCCGCCCGCGCAGGGCAACGCGCACTCCATTCACACGTTGGCACTCCCCCACTCTTCGCTCCCGTGCGTTCAACTCACCACGCCCGCGCGGCCGTGACACGCTCGACTTCGGCTTCCGTCGCATCGTCGAGCTCCGGCAGGAAATCGAGCAACGTGCGTCGTTCGATCTCGTCGATCGACGCGAGATAGCGTTCGGCCGACGCCTCCGGGGGCGCGTCCTGTGGCACGATGAACGAGAGCGTGCGCAGCTTTCCTTCGTGCTCGTCGACCACGATGAGAAAAAACGCCTCCGGCACCTGCACGCCTTCGCGCAACTCGCGCGGGCGTTCGCCGAAGATCGGTCCGACGATCGCCCACACTTCCGCGTAGCGCGCCGGATAACTCGTCGCGATTTTCAGCTCGAGCTCCCGCCAAAGCCCCGCGTTCAACGCGTGCCGCTGCGGCGTGATGTTCGACATCAAAAACGTCTCCTCCTGCGCGACCCGGCCGTGCCGCGTCGCGATCGCGTAGTTCGGCGCGAGATGCCCGCGATCATAGCCGCTGCCCGTGTAGGCGTCGGGCGTCACGCGCACCGCCGTGCGACGGTCGACGGAAAACGTTTCCGGCCGCGGAGGCGATTCCGGCAATGTCGGCAAATCGCGCACCCGATAAGCCGCCCAGGCCGGGTTGCCGCGGCCTTCGTTGTAGCCCACCGCGTAGCCGCGATTCACCAGCACGCGCAAAAAACCCGCCTCCGCCCCCGACGGCGTCCGCGGCGTCCCGCCGTAGAGATGCGTCTTGTCGCCGGCCGCGATCCGGCCGCGCGCCGGATTCGCATAATAAAGCTGCCAAAGATCCCAGCCGACATCCAGCGGCGACACGTGCTTGTCGCGCGCCCACGCCACACCCGCGAGCCGCCGCACCTCCGCCTGCCGTTCCGCCGGTTGCGCCAAATACCATCCACCCAACGCCAATCCCGCCGCCAGGTTCAGATAAACCAGCCAGCGCGCCGGCAGCGGCCAGCGGGATGAGCGGGAACGGGACGAACTGCGACGACGACGGCGCGCCATGTTGGACGCCATTACCGGCTCCCCCGGCCATTCGCTCAAGCCCGCGCTGCGTCACGCGCCCTATAGTTTCGTCAGCGCCCTCTCGAACTCCGCGACAAAGAACCGCTTTCCTTTTTGCACGACCGTGTGCCCTTCCGCCTCCAAGCGACGCCGAAGATTCTCGATGCCGCCGGGATATTTGGGATTCAGCTCTCCCTTGGTTTTCAACGTTCGCCAGTAAGGCGTGAAGTCCTTCTCACCCGCCGCCGCCGCCTCGTCCGCCGCATGCGCCGCCAGCCAGGAAAAAATGCCCGTGGTGAGCGGACATCCGATTGTCGCGTGGTGTTTTTGCGCCACCGCGCCGCGCAACTCGTCGATGGTCGTGAGCCGGCCGGATGGAACCCGCTTCATCAACGCGTCGATCTCGGTCGGCGCCGGAATCACGCAAGTCCCCTCGCCCCAACGAGCGCTCCATCGCTCGTCGATCGCGATCACCTTCGGCAGGTCTTTGTCGTTCGCCAATTTTTCGCGCCAGCTCTTCTTCGTCCGGCGATGGGTGGCCGCAGCGGTGCTGATTTTCATGGCAGTTGCCTCCTGCGCGAAATCCAGTCGGCGCACGCTCCGTGTGCAACGGCCCATCCTTGGACAGCGCAAACAGAAGCAGATGTCGTCGCCGCCAGTAGCGCCACGCCGCTCCCGGAGCGCAGCGCGGGGACTGCCCGCGCTGCGCGCCTTTCATTACAGGGAGCGCAGCAGGATGTCGTCGATGACGACGCTCCGCTGGTTGTCCGATTCGACCGCGATGCCGGTGAGCGTCGTGTCCGGATCGAACGACAGCTCGTTCAGGGCGATCGAGACGTGATGCCAGGCGCCGTCGTTCGGCACTTCGATTTTCTTGCCGTGCACCGGCTCCCCATCGATCGAAACCACGCCGTGTTTGGCCGTCACCTCGTGTTTCGCACCCGCGAATTGGACCTCGATCCGCTTCAACCTGGCTCCTCCGGCGGTCGCGCGCGCGTAGAACTCCAGCACGTTGTTCTCGTTCAGCGCCGCTCCGCTGCCGTGCGTCAGCCGGATCGTGCGATCCTTTCGGTGCGGTCCGAAATCGAGCGCGTATCCGCTGTCCCAATGCGTTTCCTCCTCCGTGGTCGCGCCGTCGACTCTGGTCCACCCTTCGCCGAGCCGGTCGGCAAACACGCTTGCCGACGTGCCCGTTCCCACGAGCGTCACGACGCCGTAGCTTGGCACCGTGACCGACGCCTTGCCTTCCGTCACCGCCGCGGTCGACGGCACCCAATAATTGCTCCCGCTCGACGTAAACACCTCGAAACTCGTCACACCGCTCGGCACCGGCGGTGGCGCCACGTCGAGCGTCACCGGCGACGTGCTCGTGTTGAGCAGCACATACGTGATCGTCTGGTCGTCGTCGTGCACGTAGGCGCTCGCGTCGATCTCCGTCGACTCGACCTCCACCTCGATGCGCTGCGCGCCGGGGCGGATGTAGCGGAAGAAATGTTTCGCCGCATTGAACTTCGGCGCCGTCTCGAGCTCGACCGAGCCCGTCAGCGTCGTCGTCGACGACGTCTCGTCCCCGTCCGCCATCTGCCAATACAGCCACGCGTTCTGCCGCCCCGCCGTGAGCGCCTGATGAATCCGCAGCGCGAGGCTCCAGGCGCCCGATCCCGGGAATCCGGTTTGCGGCTGCAGCCACGTCGGATTCTCGCCCGACGTTTCCGTCATCCATGACCGCTTGCCGGTGGAAACGAATCCTGCGACCGGCGCCGGGATCCCCGCCGCGGGGCTCTCCTCCCAGCCGTTCGCCCACCAGAGCCATTGCACCGGATCCGCATTCGCCGCGCTCACGCCGTTCGACGCATAGCCGTGGATCGCGTAGATCTGCAGCGCCTCGCGCGCCTGCGGATCGTTTTCGATGTTCGCGAGGAACTGCAGGTTCTTGTGCTGCGTCGTGGCGCCGCCGCCGAATTGCCAGAGCCCATACGCGTTGTTCCCCAGCAGGTCGTCCGTCCCGGAAAACACGATGTCCTTCAACTCCTCGTGGCGGTCGAACTCCGCCCGCAGCGCATTGAGCGCCGCGATGTATTCGCTCGAGAGCGCGTATTTCGCGCTGTTGTAATACTGTTCGAAGCCCGGCTCGTTCTGGATGCTGATCGCATAGAACTTCACGCCGAAATGCCGCTGATAGCCGAGGATGTAGGCCGCGCAGCTTCGCGCGTATTGCGTGAGTGCGCTGGTCGGGCCCGTGCCGTCATTGAAGACTTCGAGCGGCGTATGCGAAACGTCCAGTTTTCCGCCGGCAAAGTTATCCAGCCAGATGTAGGGCCACGGCGTCCCCTGCACCGGCAGGATGCCGCCGTAGTTCGGCGAGACGTTGCCCGATGCGATTTTCACCCACGGCGCCGGCGACCAGAAGCAGCCGAGCAGCTTGAAATCTCCCAGCTCCTCCGCCCGCTGCGTGCCCACGCTCGCCAGCACGCCGGAGCCCTTCGGCAGCGTGTGCTCGTAATCGAACACCGCGATATTCTGCTCGATGTCCGGACCCATGATGGCGATCGGCGCCCGCTTGCCGGCAAACTCGCGCGAGTAATCGTTCGGCCCCGTGTAGGTGCGCACGTTGTTGTTGTCGGGCCCGGGCAGCGGCGGGTTGTTGTGAAACCACGGGCTGTTGTAGGTCCAATCGGAATACGGCGATTTGAACTGCGGCGTCAGATCCGCGCGCACGATCGAGGCCCGCAGCTCGTCGTAGTAGAGTTCGTGAAACCACGGCTGCTCCGCGTCCCCACCGGTGTAGGTGCAGGTGCCGAAGCCGTCGATCCGCTGCTCGCGTCCGGCGTCGCCGACGATCGGCGTCAGCAGGGGGACGGACGTTTGCGCCGAGGCCGACGCGAGACAGCCGAGCGAAACGGCGAGAACAAGAGGCAGGCGCGGTGCCGCGGAGCGGCGCCGGTGCGAAAGCACGCGCGCCATGAGACGATCCAGGCTGAGGGAATCCATTTTTCGGTGGGTGGGGGTTTGCGTGAAACGCTTTCCAAACGGAAAACGCAGGGGGGCCGAACGCCGGAAATTCGGTCGGGCGAAAACCGACCGATTTGCCCGACGCCGTCAAAAACCCGCTCCGGGAACCCGTTGACCGACCTGCAGCGGAACGACTTTCGCCCGCGTGTTCGCACCGCAAACAGCCTTGCGGCGGTCGCCGTCGCCCTTTCCCCTTCGCCGCATGAGCTCCCCGGACCTCGCGATCATCGCCGACGTTCACGGCAATGCCCGGGCGCTCGAGGCCGTGCTCACCGACATCGCCCGCCTGCGCGTCACGTCGATCGTGAATTTAGGCGACAACGCCAACGGCCCCCTCGAGCCCGCTCGCTGCGTCGAACTTCTTCGAACGAGCGGCGCCGTGCATGTGCGCGGCAATGGCGATCGCATGACCGGTGAGGGCGGGCCGGGGGCCCGCGGCTCGGCCGTGTTTGCCCACGAGCGTCTCGACGAAACGTCACTCCGCTGGCTCCGCGAGCTTCCCGCCGTCGCCCACGGTGAGAATTGGGTCGCGTTTCACGCCACCCCTTCGAGCGACGAAGAGTATTTTCTGGAGAACATCTCTGAGGGCCGAACCGTGCTCGCGTCGCCCGCTGAAATCGCCACTCGGCTCGGCGCCGTGCATGCGTCCCTTGTTCTCTGCGGTCACACGCACCTCCCTCGCCTGGTTCGTCTTCCGGACGGACGCACGATCCTCAACCCCGGCAGCGTCGGTCTCCCCGCTTACGAGGACGATAGCCCCGCGCCTCACGCAATCGAAACCGGCAGCCCCCACGCCCGCTACGCCACCGCACGACGCGAAAACGGAGAATGGCACGTCGAACTGCGGAGCATCGCCTACGATTGGCCCGCCGCCGC
The DNA here is from genome assembly GCA_023430565.1 of Verrucomicrobiota bacterium. Lineage (GTDB taxonomy): Bacteria > Verrucomicrobiota > Verrucomicrobiia > Opitutales > Opitutaceae > Opitutus. Next base: position 79,610 of record JAEZAD010000021.1, on the reverse strand, counting down.
TGCGACCGCACGCGCGGCCGGTTGGCCGGCATGGGCGAAGCAGATCGAGACCGGCCGTTGCTGACCGAACACCCACCTCGCAAAAACCACGGTCACCGCCCAACTTCCTGCTCGGCCGCCGGGCGAACGGCCCGCGCCGTCGACGTCGTCGTTCCGGTCTTCGCCCGCCCGCTCAAGCGCATCCAGCGCCGGATCGAAAATCGCCGGCGCCACAGCCGGTTTCCCAGCGCCGCAAATCGATTTTCAACGTGCTCCGTGCTCACGCGCGCCACGGCGAAAGCGCACGCCCCGCTCACCGCGGCAAAAACGCACCAGCCTCCGATCGTGCTGAAATCGCCGCCGAACAACCGCCATACCCGGGCCACGAGCTGCTGCACGGGAATGTGCAGCAAATACAGCGAATAGCTGCAGAGTCCGATCGGCGCCATCCGCCGCTCCACCTCGAGCCGCGGCGAACGCGACAGCAGCATCGCCTCGAACGCCGCTCCGAGCAGCACCCGAATCGCCAGCCATTCGACAATCCGCACCTCGTCCGCCCGGGCCAGCATCAACGCCACCGCCGCCCCCAGCATCGTCCATCCCGGCCGGGGAAACAGGCGCACGCCCGCAAGATGCCGGTCCGCCAGATAGACGCCGAGCGACCACTCCGCCCACCACCGCAGCGGAAAATAACGCAAATACGCCGCGTCGGTGAACTGCGGCACCACAAACATGAAGAAAAACGAAACCGCCCACGCGACCGCCACCGCGAACCCCGCCGAGCGGCGCGCCACGATGAACAAGAAAAGCGGATACAGCAGATCCAGCTGCCACTGCACCGCGACATACCAGTGGGCGTAATTGATCGAGAAAAAGTATCCCGGCCAGAGCGTCTTCAGAAGCGAGGCGTTCACCGCCAGCTTGCGCAGTCCGTCCCAACTGAACGGGTCGCTGAAGCTCACGAAATACGAGAACAGCAGCGCCACCCAAAACACCGGCACCAGCCGCCAGAACCGGCGCCACAGGAAAAATTTCACAAACGTGCGCCGCGATCGTCGGGTCTGCGTCAATCGGGAGCGCTGATACGCCCGGTAGCCGAAATAACCCGCGACCAGAAAGAAGATGATCACGAACTGTTCGAGCCGCGGCAGCGCCGCCCCGAGAGCCACCAAAATCGACGTCGCATTCCCTTCCAGCGCCTTCCCGTCGCCCAACCCGCCCCCGCCCAGCGGCACCGTAAACGCATGGAAGAGCACCACCGCGACGATCGCCACGGTCCGAATCGTGATCGCGCGATCCAAGCGGATGCGCACAGGACGCGCGGCCGGAGCCGGAGTAGGTAAGGATGGAAGCGTGGACACGGAAGACTGGACGTCGCAGTCCGAGACTTCACTTCCGGACCCCAGTGTCACGCAACGCAACTGAACCTCGCATTTTTATTGCTCTTCAGGGTTTCCCCACGCCGCCCATCAGGACATTCACCGACTGCCCGAAGCCGCTAGTTGGCCTTATCCCAACCACTACTCCCCGCCGCGGCCCGACGCCCGCCGCTCCCGCGCGCGAAGCAGCGACTCCACCACCGCGAAATAGGCCGGCTTCCGCTGGAGCAAGCGGTCGAACAGCAACGCATGATTCGTCCGGTTCTTCACCGGGAAATAGTTCAACCAAGAGCGCCCATCGTGAGAGCCCCAGAACGTGATCATCTCCACGACACCCGGCTCGAGAATCGCATCGAAGATTTCGGCATACCGCTTCGCGAGCCGCTGCTGCACCTCGTCGGGCAGCGCGTTCGGATAGGGGTTCGGCCCGTGCTCGACCGTTTCCATGTTCGCACCGCTGACCGTCCGCGGCAGCACATCGACATCGAGTTCGGTGATCATCACCCGAAATCCCGCCGCATGAAACTCGCGGATCGCATCCGAGATCACGTGCACCCTCGGCTTCTCCGAATCGAGCATCCAGTGCCCCTGAATTCCAACCGCATCGACCCGCGCTCCCGCCGCCCGCAACTCCCGCAACAGCCGCAGCGTCTTCGCCCGTTTCGCCGGCAGCTCGATGTTGTAATCATTATAATAGAGCTCCGCCTCGGGATCCGCCTCGTGCGCAAACTCAAACGCTTTCAAAATGAAATCGTCGCCGATCGCCCGCCGCGCCGGGATGTCGCGCAGATATTCGCCCTCGGCATCGCTGATCGCCTCGTTGACCACATCCCACGATTTCACTTTGCCGCGATAGTGGCGCACGACGGTCTGAATAAACCCTTTCATGTTCGCGAGCGCCTCGTCCCGCGGGAGCGGATTTCCATTCTGGTCCTCGTAAAACCATTTCCGCGTCAGGTGCTGCCACACGAGCATATGCCCGTAAAACGCCAGGCCGTTTTCCTGCGCGAAACTCGCCACCGCATCGCCCGCCTCGAACGTGTAGCGCCCTTCGTCATCGACCAGCAGCGCCGGCATCATGTCGCGATGCGCCGTCAACGCACTGAACTCCTCCCGGATGAGCGCGGCCAGCGGCGGATTTTGCAAATCGAGCGCCGACGCCGCGCAGCCGATCACGAGCCTGTCGCCCGCCGCCTCGCGCAACGTGATCGCTTTCGTTTCCGGCCGCACCGAATCGGCGGCGATCGAGTTCAGCGCCAGTCCGCCCAGGACCAGCAGCACGGGAAAACAGCGGGGTAGCATGAGGTCATCCTCGCGCTTTCGGCTCCTGACACAAGGCTGTCACTCTCACCGGCTAGCTTCAGCCACCATGGCACGAATTCTTCGTCGAACCCCTCCCCGCTCCCGGCCCCGCATTTCCGCGGTCGATCCTGCCCAACTCCGTTTCCCCGTCGTGACCGGCAGCATGGAAAAAGGCGGCACGCTCAAATCCTTGCTCGATCGCGAGGCCATCGCATGCCTCGCCCACAATCTCGCCCTCGCCTGGCCGCGTTTCGACCGGCGTTCTTTCCTTCGCACCGCGGCGAAAGACCTGTCGCCGCTTTCGATCATGCAACGCGGTCTGCATCTTGCCCGTGTGCTCCGCGCCCACCTGCCGTCGCGCTACGCCGATGCGGTCGACGTTTTGCTGCGTTCGCTGCCACCCGCCAACACGGCCACCAAGGATCTCGGTCTCGGCGTTTTCTTTTATCTGCCGCATGTCTCCTTCGTCGCCACCTACGGCCTCGACCCCGAGCACAACGATGGCGCCGATCCCTTCGAAACCTCCATGCTCGCGCACTACGAACTGACGCGCCGCTTCACCGCCGAGTTCTCGATCCGCCCATTTCTCATCCGCGCCCCGGAACGCACGCTCGCCCGACTCGTCGAATGGACGCGCGATCCCGATCCTCACGTTCGCCGCCTCTGTTCCGAGGGCACGCGGCCGCGGCTGCCGTGGGCGCAACGCCTCCCCGCGTTCGTGCGGGATCCACGGCCCACCCTGCCGATTCTCGAAACGTTGAAGGACGACCCCGAACTCTACGTCCGCCGCAGCGTCGCCAATCACATCGGCGACATCGCCAAGGATCACCCCGACCTTGCGTTCGCACTCTGCGAACGCTGGCTCGAGGGCGCCACGCCCGAGAGAAAATGGCTGATCCGTCACGCCGTGCGCCACCCCGCCAAACACGGCGTGGCCGCCGCTCTTCGCCTACGCCGCCTCGCCAAATAAGCGGCGACCAACGTCGCGGCCGGACTTTTCAAAGATTGCGGTAACCTTTCCTCCTGCGGCGGGTTTTGTCGGAAGCTCACCCACCATGCTTTCCGACCTCCGCCTCTCCCTGCGCGCCCTCGCCAAGGCCCGCGGCTTCGCCGTCATCGCTATTCTCACGCTCGCGGTCGGCATCGGATCGACGACCGCGATTTTCAGCGCCCTGCGTGCCCTCGTCATTTCTCCTTTTCACTACCCGAACGCGGACCAACTCGTGCACGTCTGGTCCGGCGATAGTTGGCCGCTCTCGCCCGCCGACTTTCTCGATCTCCACGAACAGTCGACGAGCTTTAGCGCGTTCGGTATCTATCAACCGCAGTCGGTCAACGTCGGCGCCGAAAATGCCCAGTCCGTCAACGCCGTCGCGAGCACAGCCGAGGTCCTGCGCGCTTTCGGCGTCCAGCCCATGCTCGGGCGATTCTTCGAGCCGTCCGACGGCACTCCCGGCGCGCCGCCCGTCGTGATTCTCAGCGAATCGCTTTGGCAGCAGCTGTTCGGCGGCGATCGCTCGGCCATCGGTCGTTCCCTTCGGCTCAATGGCACCGATGCCACGGTGGTCGGTGTCATGCCGCGCGAGTTCGAATTCGTCTCCCCGTGGCTGCGCACCGCCGACTGCCAGCTTTGGATGCCATACCCGTTCACGGAAGAGGATCGGACCCGCCGCGACAGCCACTACCTGCTCGGTCTCGCCCGTCTGCGCGACGGCGTGAACGTCGCCACCGCCGACGCGGAGATCAAAACCATCGGCCGCCGGCTCGGCGAACTGTATCCGGAGTCGAATACGCAAAAGGCGTTTCTCGTCCGGCCGCTCCGCTACGAAATGACCAAGGACCTCGGCGCGCAGGTCTGGACGCTCTTCACCGCCGTCGCGCTCGTGCTGCTCGTCGCGTGTGGCAATGTCGCCAGCATGCTCCTCGCGCGCAGCACGCGACGGCAGGGAGAATTCGGCGTGCGCGTCGCATTGGGTGCATCGCGCCGCGACCTCGTGCGGTTGGCGCTTGCCGAAAGCCTCGTGCTCGCCCTGCTCGGCGCCGCCCTCGGCCTTGGCCTCGCTTTCGGCGGCGTCGAAATTCTCCGGGCGATCGCGCCCGTCACGGAAGCGCGCAAAGCCGCCATTTCCGTCGACGCGACCGCCCTCGTTTTTGCGCTCGGTGCGACGCTCCTCACCGCGCTGCTCGCGGGCGTGCCGCCGGCGCTCGCCGCGATGCGCACGTCGGTCGCCAGCGTGATGCGCGCCGATGCCCGCGGCGCCGTGGGCTCGCGCGCACGCCACCGCATGCTGCGCGGTCTCATCATCGCGCAGGTCGCCCTCGCCTTCGTGCTCGTCAACGGCGCCGTGCTCTTTTCGCACGGCTATCTTCGTCTCCTCGAAGAAAACCAACTCCTGGCCAGCGACGCCGTCGTTTCGGCGCAAGTGGCGTTGCGCGGCGCCCGCTACGACAAGAACGAGGACCGCGTGAAGCTCTGGTATGCGCTCGAGGAGCGACTCGCGGCGTTGCCCGGTGTTTCGCACGCGGCGCTCACATCGAAACTCCCGCTCGAAGGCGGCAGCAACACCAACGCGCTCGTGAACGACGAGACCTACGATCCCACCCAGCGGCGAATGCAGGTCGAGCGCTCCTCCGTCACCGAACAGTATTTCAATGCCATGGGCCTGCGCCTCCTCCAAGGCCGCGGACTCGCGCCCGAGGACCGCGAAGGCGACATCCGTGGCGTGGTCGTGAACCGGCAGCTCGTCGAGCGCGCCTGGCCCGATAAGGATCCCCTCGGCGAAATCCTCCGCGGCAACAATCCCGGCAAACCCTGGTATACCGCGCGCGTCGTCGGCGTGGTGGAAAACGTGAAACAATGGGGCGCCGACGCCGAGGTTCAGCCCGAAATGTATACGACGCCGGAAGGTCACTGGGGCCAGCACGTGCACCTCGTTCTGCGCACCACCCTGCCCGCCGGCCAGCTCGCCCCGATGCTGCGTCGCGAGCTCGCCGCGATCGACCGTGACCTCGCGTTGAAAGAGGTGCGGACCATGCGCGACGTCGTCGCCACCGCCACGCAGAGCCAGCGCGCGGTCGCAGGTCTCGTTAACTTTTTCATGGCGACCGCCCTCGGGCTCGTCGCCGTCGGCCTTTACGGCACGCTTTCTTATCACGTGCAGCAACGCACGCGCGAGATCGGCGTGCGCGTGGCGATCGGGGCGTTGAAAGGCGACATCGTTCGCCTGGTTTTCGCGCAGGGCAGCCGATGGGTCGCGGTCGGACTCGCGCTCGGACTCGCCGGCAGCATCGCGCTGTCGTTCGCGTTGAAATCGCTCGTCTACGGCATGGACGGGATCACCGCCCTGCCGCTCGCGCTTGCCGCGATCGCCGTCGGCTTGGCCGCCATCGTCGCGTGCTGGCTTCCCGCCCGTCGCGCCGCACGGCTCGATCCGCTCGACGCCTTGCGCGCCGACTAAACGCAGAAATCAAATCGACGGCGCCCGGCGTTCGCGAATAGTTCGCGCGCATGGCTGACCCCGCGCCGTTCCCTCCGGAATCGACGCCGCCCGCAAACCGGTCGAATCCCGCAATCTGGATCCTGCCGCTGCTGGCGGCCATCACGCTCGTCACGTGGGACGCGATTCGTCAGGCGCAGCATTTTCGTCAGGTCAGCGCCAACTACGGAGTGGCCGTGCACGCGCCGCGCGTCGATCCCACCTCGGCGACCGGTTTAGCCGACGGCCGCCGTCACGTCCTTTACCCGGCGCGGTGGGTCGACGGCCAGCACTGGATCGCGCAGACCCAACAAATGCTCGCCGATGGCGAAACGCGCGTGCGCGAAGTCGAACACGACAACGCCCCGTTCGGCCGTCCCGTGCACTGGGCGTCGCCATTTCGCTGGTGGCTCGGACTCGCCGCGCTGGTCGATCGCGTCCTCACGGGAACGCCGCTGGCCCATGCGGTGGAGACGTCCGCGTTTTTCGCGAACCCGGCCCTGCTCGTGGTGCTGTTATCGATTTTGGTGCCCTGGGTCGCGCGGCGCTTTGGCGGTCCGGGCGCCGCACTGCTCGCGATCGCGCTGGCCGGTTCGCCCCCTTTTCGCGTGCTCTTCGCGCCGGACAATCCCGACCATCACGGCCTCATCCAACTCTGCGCGATGGCTGCGCTGTTTTTTGTGATCGGGGGCGGAGCGGGTTGGTCGCGCGACAAAAGCTCCGCTGCGACACCCAATCTGGGTTGGCTGCCAACGTCAGCGCAGGCTCGACGGGCCTTCACGTTTTCGGCGGTGGCCGGCGGGATTGGACTTTGGGTGAGCGCGGTCAGTTTGATCCCGGTGTTCCTCGGCCTCGCACTCGGCGCGCTTGCGAGCGCGTGGATCGGACGAAAAACATCCGACGCTGTCTTCGATCCCGGACTCTGGCGCCGGTGGAGCGCAGTCGGCGGCCTCACGGCCTTTTGTTGTTACGTCGTGGAATACTTTCCGTCGCATCTCGGCTGGCGACTCGAGGTCAACCATCCGCTGTATGCGCTCGCCTGGCTCGGCGCGGGAGAAGTGCTCGCATGGGCGGCGGCCCGACTTTCCGGCAGTTCGTCGTTCAACCTCGGTTCACCGTATCGCCTGGCCGCCGGCATCGCCGCTATGATTTCGCCTGTGGTTGTGATCGCTGTCGCGGGATCTCGGGTCTTCGCGGTGTCCGACCCGTTTCTCTGGTCCTTGAGTCACGAGTATACGCCGGAGTTTCAAAGCCTGGTCACCGCCGTGCGTCGAACCGGCTGGAACGCAACAACCGTCGCCTCCTGCCTGCCGATGCTCCTCGTCCCGCTCGCTCTGGGCGGCGTCTTGGCCAGGACGTCGCTGCGCGTTGGCGCAGCAGTCGTCGCGCTGCCGCTCGCCGCCGCAGCGCTGTTTTGGGCGATGGCTTTCAAGGAGCTGCGCTGGTGGACGGTGGGCTACGGATTTCTGTTCGGCGTCGTCGCGCTCGCCCCGGCGCTGCTCGCCGGCGCAACCGCGAAGCGCTGGCAACGCATCGCTGTCTGGTGGATCGGCGCCGCCGCGTTCGCGCCGGGATTGTTCCTGACCGTCCAGGGGACGACTCGCGGTCCGGTTCTCGATCGCGACCACATCCTCAGCCTCGCCGAGCGCGACCTCGCGCATTCGCTGCGGCAACGCGCGGGCGCCGGCCCACTCGTCGTCTTGAGCAGCCCTGCGACGACCTCGCGAATGATCTACTTCGCCAGCGCTCACGGTCTCGGGACAGCGTATTGGGAAAATTTGGACGGCTTGAAACGCGCCGCGGCGATCCTCGCCGCAAAAAGCCCGGACGAAGCGCATCGGCTGGTGAAGGCCGCCAATATAACTCATCTGGTTTTCGTTTCGTGGGACGATTTTGTGGAGCCCTACATTCGCCTCTCGCGCGGCCTCTCCCGTGACGAGCCCTTGGACGGCCCGGCTTTCGGGCTCGAGTTGCTGCGGTCCTCGGCCGTGCCTCCCTGGCTGCAACTCCTGCCGGACCATTTGCCGCCACTGCCCGCGTTCGCGAACGAGCGCATCGCAATCTTCGAGGTGACGGGCCGCACCCGTCCCGAACACGTGCTCGTGCGCGACGCGCGCCATCGGCTTTATCGCGGGCAACTGCAGGCCGCGCGCGAGTTGATCCCCGAGCTCGAAGAGCACGCTTCGAATCTCGCGTCGCAGGTGTCGCTCGGGCGCGTGCAGTTCGCCGCACAGAACGCGGCCGGTGTTTCCGCCGCGATCGCACGCGTGGATCGCCTCCTCGATCAGCGTCACGCGCTCGAGGCCGAGGATCGGGTCGATTTCATCGCGCTCTTCGCCCTGATCGGACGCACAGCCGAAGCGCGATCGTTCTTAACCGAGACGCTCCAAAGCTTGGATGCGCCCGCTCTTCGCCGGCTCACACCCGGATCCCTCAACCTCTTGTTGGTGCTTTCGCGGCGCTTCGGCGTCGACTGGCCCGATCCGCAGCTGCAGTCGCTCGCGAGCGAACTCCTGCCGCCCGATGGTCGAATCTAGGCGTGCGGGATTGGCCCGAGAATCACGCGGCGCTCGATGCCGCCCAGAGATTGATGTCGCCGTCCTTCGCGTGCCGGTCGATCCGCGCCAGCTCGTCCGACGAAAACGCCGTGTTCTTCAACGCCCCCACGCAATCCTCGATCTGCGACACGCGGCTGGCGCCGATCAACGCCGACGTGACCTGCGGCTTGCGCAGCACCCACGCAATCGCCATCTGCGCGAGCGTCTGGCCGCGCTCTTGCGCGAGTTCGTTCAGCGCGCGGATGTTGGCCAGGTTTTCGTCCGAAAGAAAATCGCTCTTCAGCGAGCTGTTCGCTTTCGCCCGACTGTCGGCCGGTTGACCGGCGAGGTATTTGTTGGTGAGCATGCCCTGCGCGAGCGGCGAAAATGCGATGCAGCCGATCCCTTCGTGCTCGAGCGTGTCGAGCAGGCCGTCGGTTTCGACCCAGCGATTGAGCATCGAATAGCTCGGCTGGTGAATTAGGCAGCGGTGACCGAATTCCTTCAGCAACGCCGCCGCTTCCTTCGTGCGCCGGCTGTTGTAGGACGAAATTCCGACGTAGAGCGCCTTGCCGGAACGCAGCGCGCGATCGAGCGCGCCCATCGTTTCGTCCAGCGGCGTGTTCGGGTCGAAACGGTGCGAGTAGAAAATATCCACGTAATCGAGCCCCATGCGCTTCAGGCTCTGGTCGAGGCTCGCCGTCAGATATTTTCGCGTGCCCCACTCGCCATAGGGTCCGGGCCACATCAGATAACCTGCCTTCGTCGAGATGATGAGTTCGTCGCGCAGCGCCGCGAAGTCGGTGCGCAGAATCTCGCCGAAATTACTTTCCGCCGAACCGGGCGGCGGCCCGTAATTGTTCGCCAGATCGAAATGCGTGATGCCGACATCGAAAGCCCGCCGACACATCGCGCGGGCGTTTTCGGTCGGCGTCGCCCCGCCGAAATTGTGCCACAAGCCGAGTGAGATCGTCGGCAGCTTCAGCCCGCTGCGGCCGCAGCGGCGATAGGTCATGGTTTGATAGCGGCTCTCGGCGGGGGCGTAGCTCATGCCCCAGCTATCGCGCGAATCCTTCCGCGCAACAAGGCGTGTTTTCCGGGATGACACACGGCGAGGTGCAAAACAAAAAGCCCGCGATTTTCGATCGCGGGCTCGGTGAAAACCGACAATGCGTTATGAGTTCTCTTCCTTCATCGCCCTCTCGTGCCCCGCCTCCAGCTCTTGTGCGCTCAGGAAGCGGTCGTTGTCCGTGTCGAAGTCAGAGAACATCGTGTAAGACGCGGAGGAATGCTCCGAGTCGGTGATGCGTCCGTCGGCGTTCCGGTCCATTTTCCTCAAACGTTCGCGGATCGCGACGCCGGTGCCGTCCGTAGTCTCGGTCGCCGCCCGCAGCTCTTTGGAAGAGACGACGCCGTCGCGATTCTTGTCCATCTGCTTGAACATCTTCTCAGCGGCATTCCGGTGCTCGGCGCGCGAGATCTTGCCATCGCCATCTGCGTCCATCGCCTCGAACTTCTCCGGGCTGCCGGCAAAAGCGAGTGGGAGGATGAGCAACGGAACGGTAATTGCCAACGCTCGGCCAGGATGAGTTTTCATAGGATTCTCCTCTGTTTATGTGATTCGTGCAGCGAAAGGCATTGCACCTTCCCCGTGTCGACACCCTACGCCTCCAGACTCCGAATGCTACGGGGCTTGGTCCCGCACTCCGGGTGGGAAACTGACCCTGAGCCCTCACGGAGGTCCTTCCGCCGTGGATACGTTCCCGCGTCAGCTTGGAAAGGCTCGCGCGCAAAAAAGCCCGCGGGTAATCCCGCGGGCGCAACAACTTTGCCAGGAAGCGCGGTTACGAGTCGCGCTTCTTCATCTTCGTTTTGTGGCCGGACTTCATCTCTTCTTTCGTCAGGTAGCCGTCGTTGTCGGCATCCATCTTCGCGAACATCTTTTCCGCGCCGTTCACATGCTCCACGGACGTGAGCTGGCCGTCGGAATTTTGGTCGATTTCGCGGATTTTTTCGCCCGCCGACATCTCGTTGCGAGCGTGTTCGCCGTGCTTCATCTCTTTCTTCGATTCCATCTCGGTGGCGGTGACCGTGCCATCGCGATTGGCATCCATCTCGGCGAACATCCGCTGTGCACCGGCCATGTGCTCCGTGCGGGAAATGCGTCCGTCGCCGTCCGTATCCATCTTCGAGAACTTCTTGTCCTTGTCGCCGCCGGCAAACGCGACGGGCACCAGCAGGAGGGAGAGAGCGCCAGCCAACATTGGGGACCGAGTGGTCGTCGGTTTCATGGGATTCCTTTCGGTTGATGATTTTGCAGCGTTCGGCTCGGAGTGAACCAAACGCCCCAACCTACCCCGCTGAAGCGACCTCGCCACGGGGCCAGCTCCCCCCGTGCCCATGGGAATTTTGCCCTGATTCGTTGGGCCCGGATGGGTCAGCTCACGAGCGAACGCGCGGTCTTTTCGACCTCGAGCCAGACTTCGTCCGACAGCCTCAATTCGGCCGCACCGACATTCTCTTCCAGATGCGCGAGCGAAGAAGTGCCGGGGATCGGCAGCATGACAGGCGAGCGGTGCAACAGCCACGCGAGCGCGAGTTGTCCGACAGTGGCTCCGTGCCGTTTCGCGATCTGGTCGAGCGGACCGCCGGGCTTCGTCAGATCGCCGGCCGCTATCGGGAACCACGGGATGAAGCCGAGCCGGTGTTGCTCGCAATAGTTGAGCACCGCTTCGCTCTGGCGGTTGCCGAGGTTGTAGAGGTTTTGCACGCTCACGATCGGCAGGATGCGCCGTGCCCGCTCGATTTCCTCGACCGACACCTCCGACAATCCGACATGGCGAATCTTCCCGGCCTGCTGCAGCGATTTGAGCGCGCCGAGCGTTTCCTCCACGGGCACGCGCGGATCGATGCGATGCAGCTGATAAAGCTCGATGCAATCGAGGCGCAGGCGACGAAGGCTCATTTCGACGCACTGCTGCAGGTATTCGCCGCGCCCGACCGGCGCCCAACGCTCGGGGCCCTGCCGCGTGAGGCCCCCCTTCGTCGCGATCACCAATCCCGCCGGATACGGATGAAGCGCCTCCGCGATGAGCCGTTCGCTCACCTCGGGGCCATACGAATCCGCCGTATCGATAAAATTGACACCCAACTCGACCACGCGCCGCAACAGCCGCCTCGCCGCCGCCGGATCCGGCGGATCGCCCCAGATGCCGGGACCCGTGATGCGCATCGCACCGAAGCCGAGCCGGTAAACCCGGCAGTCCGGTGCCAACGAAAATTCGCCGCTCCGCGCAGCGTTCGGATCGGATGAAGAAGGCGCAGGATTCATCCGGCGACGTAACGCCGATTCACGCCCGCCGCAACGCACTGCATCAGTGCGAGGCTCCCGCGGGCGGCGTGTGGCCGAACAGCTTGTTCGCCCACGCGATGAAGTGCTTCATGTTCGAACGCGACTCGTGCCCGCCGTCATGCTGGCGCCAGGCCAGATGTCCGTCGAGGAGGTCGGTGTTGACGGGCGGCATTTTCGCGACGCGATAATCCTCCTTCACCCCGAGGTCGCGCGCGCCAAGCAGGCGAAACGCCGGGCCCGCGGCGACGGTCGCCATGTAGCTGCCCTGCTGATCGAGCCAGTTGGCGTCACCTTTTTCGGGAATGCCATAGCTGATGAACGTCGGCCGGGGCGCACACAGCGCGATCAACTGGTGCGCATCGACGGGAATGTCGCCGGCGTCCTTGCGGCCGAACGACGACTCCTCCGCGCCGTATTTCAAAAAGTTGCCCGCCATCCAGTGAAACTGCCCGGACGCGGTCAGGTTTTCCACCGCTTCGCCAAAGTGGCGCCGGTGCGGTTTCGCGCCGCCTTCGCCCGAAGACCCGACCAGCACCATCGCAAAACGCGGCTCGAACGCCATCGTGACAAGCGCCGCCTTGCCGTAGCGCGATACCCCTTCGATGCCGACGCGCTTCGCGTCCACCGCCGGATACGTTTCGAGAAAATCGAGACCACGCGCCGCGCCCCACGCCCACGCGCGCAGCGCCCCCCAGTCCTCCGGCTTGCGGCGCTCACCCTTGTTCGTGAGCCCGATGATGCCGCTCGTGAGTCCCGCGCCATTGTCCGCCTGAATGCTCTGCGGGCTGATCGAAACATAGCCCCACCCCGCCGCGATGAGCTGCTCTTGCGATGGCGGATCGACCGGTTCCGGATTGTTCGCCCACGGGGGCCACCGTGGATCGACGCCCGGCAGATTTCCCGAGCCGAACATCATCAGCACGGGAACCGGCGACGTGGAACGCGCCGGCGTGACGACGGCCATCTTGATGTCGACTGTGATCGCCGGGTGCGCCGAATTGTCGACATGCCCGATCACTTGTTTGGCGACGACAGGAATATCGCCCACGGTCGTCTCCACGGTCTCCGTAACTTCCCAGCGCACCGAAGGGACATTCGCCGGCACGCGACCGACGACTTCACTTTCGAAATCCTCCACGATCTCCGGCCGGCGTTTCTTCTCCCACAGCTCGGCCGTCGTGATCTTCGTGCCGTCCTTCGCCACGAGCAGTTCCGGATAATCCGGAAACGGATTCGCGCGGCTCTGATCGTAATTCGCCGGATTCGGCGTGCCCGGCTCCGTGCTTGCGTTGCGGCCGGGGCGAAGCTTCGTGATGCCGAGCTGCGCCATCATGTCGGCCTGATCCTCGCTGTTGAGGCGGTTCAGGCGCGCGCGCTCTTCCGGACTTAGCTGCCACGGCGGGACCGGGCGGGCGGCGGGAGCGGGAGCAGAAGTCGACGCCGGTTGGGCAAATCCGGACGCAACGGCGACCGTCGCCGCGAGTAGAACAAAAGATCGCAAGGAATGTGACATGGGGTGGGTTTGGGGATCGTGCGTTCGACGCAAGCGCATCGGAAATGTTGCGTCGACTCCGATCGCCAATCAGGCGTCGCCGGCCAATCGTTTCGCTTGGCAAGGCCGCGCAACGCGCAACGTTAATCCTCCCGATGTCCTCCGACCCCGCCCCCTCGTCCGCCGCCTTCGGCTCGCTCGAAACTGCGCAAACGCTCTCCGCCGCACAAATCGACGCGAAGGCCCGCGAACTTCTGGCGGCGCTCACGCCCGAGGAAAAGCTCGGCCTGCTGGATGGCGACACGCCGTTTTGGTCCGGCCTCGCCGAGATGCTCGCCCCCTTCGGCTACGCGAGCCGACCGTGGGTCGCGGGCGCCGTGCCGCGGTTGGGGATTCCCGGCATTCGCTTCGTCGACGGCCCCCGCGGAATCATCATGAAAGGCGCGACCACGTTTCCCGTTTCGATGGCACGTGGGGCGACCTGGGACGCCGACCTCGAGGAGCGCATCGGCGACGCGATTGGACGCGAGTTGCGCGCACTCGGCGGAAACTTTTTCGGCGGCGTCTGCATCAACCTTCTCCGCCATCCCGCCTGGGGACGCGCGCAGGAAACCTACGGCGAGGATCCGCGCCATCTCGGCGCGCTGGGCGCCGCGCTGGCCCGTGGCGTCCAACGCCACGTGATGGCGTGCGTGAAACATTACGCGCTCAACTCGATGGAGAACGCGCGCTTCAAGATCGACGTGAAGATCGACGCCCGCGCGCTGCACGAAATTTACCTGCCGCATTTCAAGGCGGTCGTGGACGCCGGCGTCGCCTCCGTGATGAGCGCCTACAACAGCGTCAACGGCGAATGGGCCGGCGAAAACCGTCCGCTCCTTACCACGATTCTGAAGGAGCAATGGGGTTTCGACGGCTTCGTCATCACGGATTTCATCTTCGGCCTGCGCGATCCCCTGAAAGCGGTGCTCGCCGGACAGGACATCGAGATGCCGTTCAGCATGCGGTTTCACCGCGAGTTGCCCGCGACGGTGCGCAGCGGCGCGGTTCCGATGGCGCGGATCGACGATGCCGCGGTGCGAATCCTTCGTCAGCAGATCCGCTTCGCCCAAGGTCGAAACGCCGCCGACTACACCCCGGCGAGCGTGGGCTGCGCCGAACACCGGCAACTCGCCCGCGAAGCGGCGGCGAAGAGCATCGTTCTGCTGAAAAACGACCACGCCGCCCTGCCGCTCCGCGCCGGCGAAAGCCTCGCCGTGATTGGACGTCTCGCCGCCACACGCAACACCGGCGACGGCGGCTCCAGCAACACGCAGCCGGCTTACGTCGTCACTCCGCTCGAGGGAATTCAAGCCGCGCTCGGCGAGAGCGCTGTCAGGTTCGACGACGGCGGCGATCCCGCGCGAGCGGCCGGCGTCGCGCGACACGCCAACGCCGCCGTGGTCATCGTCGGCTACACGCACGAAGACGAAGGCGAATACATCCCGCCGGACATGATCCCGATGTTCGCGCCCACGTTCCCTCCGCCCTCGCCGGAGGAGCAGCCGATCGCGCGCAAGATTCTCCCCGGCCACGGTCAGCAGGAAGGCAGTTTCTCGCCCGGCGGCGATCGGTCGCGGCTCACGCTTCATCCACGCGACGAACTCCTGATTCAAACCGTCGCCGCCGCCAATCCGCGGACGATCGTCGTGTTGATGGTCGGCAGCGCCGTGATCACGGAAGCGTGGCGCGAGCGCGTGAGCGGAATCGTCGTTCTGTGGTATCCGGGCATGGAAGGCGGACACGCCCTCGCCGACGCCTTGCTCGGTCGCACAAACCCGGGCGGCCGCCTGCCGTGCACGTTCCCGCGGCGCGCAGAAGATTTACCGGCCTTCGATCGCGATGCGACGTCGGTCGTCTACGATCTTTGGCACGGTTATCGAAAGCTCGCGCGAGACCGCGCCGCCGCGGCCTTTCCTTTCGGTTTCGGCCTCGGTTATACGACATGGCAGCACACGAACCTCCAGCTGGAGCGCGAGCAGCTGGGGGCGGACGACACCCTGCGGACGAGCATCGACATTACGAATACCGGCGCCGTTGCCGGAGACGAGGTCGTGCAACTCTACGTCAGTGCGCGCGGCTCGCGGGTGGACCGCGCTCCGAGAGAGTTGAAAGCCTTCAAGCGCGTGACGCTCGCTCCCGGTGAAACGCGGAGCGTCGCGCTCGAGGTGCCGGTCGCCGATCTCGCTTATTACGACGAGAGTCGCGGCTGGGTCGTCGAACCGCTGACTTACGAGGCGATCATTGCCCGCCACGCCGAAGACGAGGCGGGATTACGCGCGCGGTTCCGCGTGGTTTGAGCAAGAAAAAGCCCGCAGCGCGCCGAAACGTGCCGCGGGCCAAAGCTGTCAGCGTTTCAGCTCAGGGCTGCGGACCGGAGATCGCGCCGCCGTGGCTGTTGTTGTAGGCGTCGCACCAGTCCTTCACGAAGATGATGTAGCTACTGCTGTAGCTGTTCGCGTTCTTGAGGACGTGCTCCGCGTAGTAGATGAACGCGTAAGTGAGCGTTTGATTGCCGCCGATGTAGGCGCCGTTGGCGTAGTTGTATTCCGACGCGACCAGCTGCTTCGCGAGCAGCGTCGCCGGCACGGAGCCCTTGGCGGACATCGCATCGCTCGCCGCCTTCATTGTGAGATTCGTAAACGGCTCGAGCGCGAGCTGGCCGACGACCGTCGTGTAAGCCGCGAGAGTCTGCGCGCTGAGCTGCACGCCCTTCGTCTTTCCGGCGAGCGCCTTGTCGATGTTGTTTTTCCAAAAGCCGATCGTGAATCCGTTCGCGACCTTGCCGTTGATCGCGGCGAAGTGCAGGCCGTAGCCGGTGTCCGGCGCAACCTGGTTGGACCCCGACAACGTGATCGCGTGATCGGCCATCGTCGTGAACGAAAGACCCGAAACCGCGCCCGCCGAAACGAGGTAGGAACCCGCGTCCGGCGTGAAGGAGTAGGCGCCGTTCACACCGGAAACGGTCGTCGCGACCGTCTGACCGGACGAAGTGAGCAGCGTGACCGGGATGCCCGGCATCCCGTATTCGCCCGCTTCGCGGACGCCGTTGAAATTCACGTCGAAGAACAGCAGGCCGTCGATGCGGCTCGGCTCACTCGAAGCTTCGACCACGAACGTGACCGATGCCGTCGCACTCAGACCGCTGAGCGTGTTCGTGTCGGTCGCCGTCACGACATACGTGCCGGGCTCGGTCACGATGAGCGTGCCAGACGCCGTCGCCAGGGAGGAAACGCCCAGGCCGGAGGTGCTGCTGATCGACACGCTGGTGCCGTTCATGTCGCCCACGATCGTGTCGACCGTGGCGCCGTTCGTGATCGTGCCGGTGAACGTAAACGGAATCGCAAGGACGCCGCTGCTTGGCAGCGTGTAGGGCGAGTTCGCCGCGATCTCGGGATTGATGGCGATGGCGATCGCGGGCTCGTTCACGACGACGGTGAAATGCGTCTCGGTCGTGACCGTGCGGCCGTAAGTGTCCGTGCCCGTCGCGACGAGCGTGTAATCGTTACTGCCGGTCGTGGGCGCCGCAATCGACAGCGTGCCCGTGCCAGTGGCGATGAGCGAGGTGCCGTTGGCCGTGGACGCAAATGCGACCGGCTGACCGTTCAATGCAACCGTTTGCACCGTGATGTAGGCCCCCGTGCCGGTCGTTTGAATCGCGAACGGGAGCGAAAGCGCATGACCGCGCAGCGTCGTGTAAGTCGGCGCCGGCGCTTGGGTGAACACGATCACGGGGGGCGGCGGCGGAACGACGGTAAACATCACCGCGTCCGTCGCGATCAACCCGAGCGCCGCGTTCGTTGCCGTCGCCTCGAGCGTGTAAACGCCAGGCTGAAGATTGAGAAACAGGCCGCTGCCGGTCGCCTCGGGCGTGTTGAGGTTGGAAACTGTTCCGATCGACAGCGGCGACGTGATCCCATCCTTCGTCAGCGTGGCTGTGAGACGGGTGACGTTCGCGCCGTGCGTCGTCGAGCCGACGAAGCTGTAAGGCACGTTGACCGCCGACGCATCCGGCGGCTGAACGATCACGAGACCGTTCGCTGGGGCGGTGATATCGATCGCGATGGTCGGCACGACTTCGGCGACGACGAACGTCGCAGACGTCGTGGCCTGGCCGTATTCGGATTTCGCGGTCACGACGATGGTATGCTGGCCGAGACCACCGGGCGTAGACGCGTCGTAAACGAAAACACCGGATCCCGTCGCATTCGCCGCCTGGCCGACGCCGATCAGAAGGTCGGGATTGAACGGCACACCGTCCAACGTGGCGGTGAGCTCGATGATGTTACCGAGCAGCGTCGAGCCCGTGAACGAATACGGCACGCTCGTCGAAGTGACGCCGCGCACATAGGTGTAGGTAGGATTGTTGACCGGCGGATCGATCACCACCGTCGGCGGCGGCACTTGTTGGACGACGACAAACGTGCTCGAAGTCATGTCGGAGCCGATCGCATTCGTCGCGGTCGCAGTGATCGTGTAGGTGCCCGCTTGCGACACGGGAAAGACCACGTCGCCGTAGGCGTCCGGTTCGCCGAGCGCGGTCAGAACCATGTTGAGCGGCGTTTCGGCGAGAATCGTATTACCGAGCGCGTCCACCCCGCTCAGCGACGCGACCAGGGTTTCGACCGGCGCCGAGGGATTCGCACTGCCCTGAATCTGGATTTCCACCGGCACCGGCGGCCCGCCAAGGGTGTAGGTGTAGTGCGTTCCATCCGGAGGCGTCAGAATCGAAACCGCGGGGGCATTCACGCCGGAAGGGAGCGCCGCCTGCGCGTTGATCTCCATGCCGTCGTTCAACACCTGCCCGGGCCAGCCGGACGTCGTCACCAAATATCTGAAATCACCTTCATCAGACCCATACGGAATGTCGGTTTTTACGCGCACGACCTGAGCTTCTCCGGGAGCGAGAAAGAGGAGCTGGTTCTTCGGCGCACCCGTGATCGGATCGACAAATGTGATGTAGGAAGCCGCGGTCTGAAGATCCACTCCGCCGGGGGACTCGGAAACGACGAGTTCCATGTCGATCGTCCACGCGCCGCTCGCGAGATTCACCGGCGATGTGATCGTCAGGTCGAAATAGGTATGGAACGGCTGCTGTCCTTGCTGCAGCTGCGTCGTATCGGGATTGTAGACGACCTTGTCGCCTTCTCCCGGCAGACCGAATTGACCGACCGCCGTGGAAACACCGAGGCTTAACGCGAAAATCAAAACAATGCGCGCCAGCCACGAGGTGATGGGGGAACCTACGTAGGAGTTCATGGGAAAGGTGTGGTCGGATATCTAGGAGTTTCACCCCAGATGTCGACACATTGCTCCCACCGCTTTAAAAGAAATCTACAACACCTTCTTTTAAAGCGGCTTAATTAGGCGCTTTATGCTGCAAAAACACGGCGTTTATGGGACCAACACCCTAGCAACGCGCTAGTTCGGCCTTCGATGGGGCGGGAGGCCCGCAACCTCTCTCCCCGTCACGGCGCGCGAGCCGGCCCATTCTCGGGCGCGAGCGGCTCAAACACAAATCGTAGCCCTCGCGTGTAAGTCTCCAGCTGCATCCCGGCGTGCCGCTCGCCCTCGATGATGCGGAACTTATACGCCAGCCCATCGTGTTTGCGCGAGGAGACACGTTGATGGTAGCGAAGAATGCCGCCGAGGAATCCCGGCGATTCGTTGCCGCCGCCCGCGACATACAATCGCGCTTTCAGCGGCTTTCCGCTCTTCGCGAACTTCTCTTCGTAGCCTAGAAGCCAGTCGTTGCCGACCACGATAGCCGGCGTGGCCGCGATGTAGCCCTGAAACAGCTCAGGCTTCGAATACATCGAATACAACGTGAACAGCCCGCCGAGCGACGCGCCGGCGAGCACGCGATAAGACGGATCGGCGCGATACTCGCGCTCGATGAAGGGAATGATCTCCGTCTCGATCGTCTCGAGATAATCGGCTGCGTGCCCCGATTCGTCGGCCCCCCCGCCGCCGAAAGCGACCGGCGATAACTCCCAGCGGCGCAGGTTTCCATAGTTCAGCTCTTCGCCGGCATATCCGAGCCCGACCCAGATAAACTCCGGCACAACCTTGTCGTAAACGAGCGCTCCCTGAATCGCGCGGATCTTTTCAAAATCCCAGTAACCGTCCGTCACGTAAACCACCGGATAACGCTTCGCCGATTCCTTCGTGTAACTCGACGGCAGCCCGACGTGGAGCTGGTAATGCCGCCCCGCCGCGGTGCGCGGCAGCACGCGCAACTGCGAGTTTTCGACGGTGTGCGGCGGAAAGACCGGTGGCGTTTCCGCCGCCATGCCGGCGAGCGGTAGTGCTAACGCGGAAACAACGAAAACAGCGATCGGGGTAAGTTTCATGGGGAAGGCTAGGCACGCAAAGACGACTCCCCTCGTCAAAAGTTCTTCTCGATCCTTCAACCCGCCGCAAACCGGCGCCCGCCCGCGTCACGTCGTCGGCGTTCGGCGGCGGCGCGGCGACCCGTCGTCTCCGGCGACCGCTTCCGACCGCTGTTTCTTCTGCCGCCGCTGCACGAGTTTCTCGAGCCATCCCCGGAGTTCCGCCACTTCCTTGTCCTCGAGGGTGTGCGACGTCTTTCGCACGCCTTCGGGCGCCGTCCCTTCGCTGAGCTCCACCACCCGCCGAACCACGGCCCGCCAGTTCACCGATTGCATCGTCTCGCCCACCGTTCGCAGCGCGATCCAATCCATCACATTCGCCGGCTGCGCCGCCGTGAGAACGTAAAACGTCACGCCCTCCTGCCCGTCCTCGGCGTGCAATTGCATCACGCCGGCCAGCGGGTGGCCTTCGATCGTCACAAACGTCGCCCGCTGCTCCGTGCGTTCCTCGAGCCGCACCTGCACATTTCCCCGTCCTTTGATCTCGAGGGTCATCGTCTCGCCCTCCTCCGCACTCGTCGGCGCGTCGGGCTCCGCCGAAAAATCGATCGGCATCACCTCCGCGATGTGTTCGCAAACGTAATCGAGCAACTGCTTCGCATTCCTCGAACCGCCGGTGATCGTCGCCGCGTAAATTGCCGATTTCACCGCCCCCACGCCGTCGCCCGGGAGCTGCTCCGGCAGCATATCCGCGAGCACCTCGAGTCCCTCCTCCAACGGCGTCGGCTTGATCCCAAACACACTCACGAGCGCATTGGGGCGGCCTTCCGGAATGATATTCTCCTCGAGCAACATCCCGAGTTTAGCCGGATTGATCGGCTGCCCCACGCCCGCGCCGCGCAACCACTTTTTCCCCGTCGCGCCAAATGCCTCCATTGCCTTCGTGCCGACTTGCGCCACCCAGACCGGCACTTCGAGCCGCGCCGGATTGCACCCCGTGATCGCCGCCAGCCGGTCCAATACCTCGGCGGTGGTCGTCACGTCCGCGCCCGCCAGCTCCAGCGTCCGCCCCATCACCTGCCGCTCCTCGACCGCCTGCGCAATCGCCTTTCCGATGTCCGCATACCAGAGCGGCTGAAAACGCTGCCGCCCTTCATCGACCATCGGCACCGCCGGCAGTGTCCGGATCATTTTCAGCAACATCGAAATCGTCTCGTCCCCCGGCCCGTAAACATTCCCCGGCCGCAGGATCAACCAGCCGTTGGAATACCCGCGCACGAGCGACTCCGCCTCACGTTTCGACCGGTGATAATCCGACTCGCCGCGATCCGCCCCCAGCGAGGAAACATACACGAATCGTTCGATGCCCGCCTCCTTCGCCGCCGCCAGCAGATGCCTCGTCCCTTCCACATTCACTTTTTCGAACGTCACGTCCGGCGGCGTCTCATCGACGATGCCCGCGATGTGGACAACCACGTCGCAACCTTCCGCCGCACTCGCCAGCTCATCCTGATTCGCAAGGTCCGCCTCGAACGCCTCCACGCCTTCCGGAAAACCCCGCACGTCTTTCGACGCATGCCGCGTCAACAACCGCACGCCATGCCCCGCCCGCAGCAGCGCCGGAATCGCGCCATTTCCAATCACTCCGGTCCCGCCCGTCACCAGGATGTTCATACGACATCCTAGTCCACCGCCTCGCGAGTCAACGAGCGCGGTCAATGGAACGCCCGGTTTGCTTGCGGGACGATGCTTGGTGGATTCTCCGATACAACCGCCGTGCAAGCTACTTCTCCACCCGACGTCGTCGTCATCGGCAGCGGCCCCAACGGCCTCACCGCCGCCGTCATGCTCGCACGCGCCGGGCTTTCCGTTCACGTCGTCGAATCGGCTCCCACTCCCGGCGGCGGCTGTCGTTCCGCCGAGCTCACCCTGCCCGGGTATGTTCACGACACCTGCGCCGCCATTCACCCGATGGGGATTCTGTCTCCCGTTTTCCGCGACATCGGGCTCGACCGCTTCGGCCTCGAATGGGCCTGGTCTCGAAATCCTCTCGCCCACCCGCTTCCCGACGGCGGCGCCGCCGTGCTCGATCGCTCGCTCGATGACACCGCGGAAAATCTCGGCACCGACGCGCGAGCATGGGCCCGGCTCCTTCGTCCTTTCGCGAACGAAAATTTCGTGCGCTCCCTGCTCGGCCCCGTCTGGCAGGTTCAACCACGACACCTCTTCACGACGGCCCGCTTCGGTCTGCTCGGCCTCCGCTCGTGTGCGCACGTTGCGCGGTCACGCTTCGAAACCGATGCCGCCCGCGCCCTCTTCGCCGGTTGCGCCGCCCACTCCGTGATGGCGCTCGATCGCGCCGGCACCGCCTCGTTCGGACTCGTGCTCGCCGCCGTCGCGCATGCGATCGACTGGCCGTGCGCCCGCGGCGGCTCCCAACAAATCATCGCCGCGCTCACTCGCGCGCTCACTCACCACGGCGGGACCCTCGAAACCGGCCGGCATATCCACGACCTGCGCGAGTTGCGCGGCGCCCGTGCCATCGTCTGCGACCTAAGCCCGCACCAGCTTGCCCGCATCGCGGTCGACGAACTTCCCGCCGGCTACCGCGCACGCCTGCTTCGCTTCCGCCACGGGCCGGCCGTCTTCAAAGTCGATTGGGCGCTGAGCCAGCCGATTCCATGGCGTGACGAGAAGTGCCGGCGCGCCACGACCGTTCACGTCTGCGGCGGTTTCGACGACGTCCTTCGTTCCGAATCCGAAATGATGCACGGCACCCCGCCCGAAAAACCTTTCGTGCTCGTCGCGCAACAATCGCTCATCGATTCGAGCCGCGCCCCCGCCGGACATCACACCGGCTGGGCCTATTGTCATGTGCCTCACGGCTGCACCGTCGACATGACCGCCCGCATCGAAGCCCAAATCGAACGCTTCGCCCCAGGGTTCCGCGATTGCATCCTGGCGCGTCACACCCGCAGCCCGGCCCAGCTCGAAGCCCACAATCCCACCATGATCGGGGGCGACATGGCCGGCGGCCAAAACGATCTTTCGCAGTTCCTCTTCCGGCCGATTCCGCGCCTCAATCCCTACACGACGCCCAATCCCCGCGTTTTCCTCTGCTCGAGTTCCACTCCCCCCGGCGGCGGCGTTCACGGCATGTGCGGCTGGCACGCCGCTCGTGCCGTGCTCCGCCGCCTTCACGTCGCCTGAGGCACCGCCGCCGCGCTTCCGCGCAGGCGCTCGACCACCAGCAGACATTCCAGCCCGAACGGCAGATATCCCGCGTAGCCGAGTAACGGCATTTCGAATACATGCCAGCGATCCACGCCCGGCACCGTATAGATCCATTTCGCCGCGCTCTGCCAGTTCCACAGCTCCCAGATAAATCCGCACACCAGCGCCGCCGCCATCCAGCTCGCCGCGCGCGTCCAATCTCCCCGCGCGATCTCGGCCACCACTCCGCCACCGCGTCCCGTCAGTAGCGGCTCACTCAACAGCAACGCCAGCGGCGCCAGCCACAAGGCCGGATAGAACCACTTCGGCAGCGCGCCCGTCAGCACCAGCGCCACGCCCGCGCCCACCACCAGCGCCACTGCGGTGCTCCGCCGACCCAGGACGTTCCAAGCCGGCCCGCGCTTCACCCGCGTGCGCCATCCATCGAAACTTCCGAGGAGTTCCGCCACCGCGCACACCGCGGGCAAAACCGTCGCGAAACAAATGCTCGCATGCAGCGCGTAAGCCGCCGGCCCGAAATCCTGCACGCCAAGGTAGTGCCAGTTGCGCACGAAGCGATTCAACCACTCGAAGACCCACCAAAACACCGCGCTCGCTCCAAACAACCGGAGCCAGCTTCCCGGCGCCCACCGCAACAGACATGTCCCCGTTCGCCACTGCGTCACAGCATTCACCGTCACAATGAACCCGAGCCAGAGCGGAAAAAACGTGTAGCGCTGCCACGACACGAACCAATCGAACCTCGACCACGCCAGCACCCACCACCCCACCGTCCATCCGATCGCCCCGACGCCCCACATCGGGAAAGCCCCCTCGCCATTCCGCCGAACGCTCGCCATTGCCCGCAGCGACATTCGTTTCTTTGGGACAACCCACGCGACACCAGCCGCGCCCAACGCCGCCATCACCGCGATCGCCGCCGCCCAGGAAAACGACGCATACTCCAGCGAAATTTCGAGCGGCGGCGGAAACGCGAATATCCGGTCCAAATCGCGATCCGCCAGCGCCGCGCCCGCCAGCGGCAACAGCACGATCATCGCGATCATCGCCACACCCCTCCACCCGTTCGCGCGCACCATGTTCACCGCATCACCCAAATCCCGCCCCTCCCCCGCCGCAACCACCGGCCCAACCGCTCAAACCGAATACTTCACCCACCATCCCGCCGCCAACGCCAGACTCGACGACAGCAACGTGCCGATCAGCACATATTCCGCAAAGCCGCGGTTCTCCAATTCCTTGAATCGCGTGAACCCTTTCGCCGCGAGCGTGAACCCGATCGCCCCGTATTGTCCGCTCAAGACAAACGCATAAATCAGCCCACGCTCCAGCAACCCGATCACCCGCCCGCGGTTGAACTCGTTCGCATCGATGCCCGCCGCCGCTCCCGCCGTGCCCGGCTTGATCTGCAACCGCAACAACAGCCACCGCACGAGCAAATTCGCCTCGTTCGCCGCCAGCAGCGCCCCCAGCACCACGCGCAACCCGTCCCGCCCCGCCAACCGCGTGAACTCGCCGCCCAATGCGCTCCACGCTTCCAAGGACTGCGCCCAATCCGACAGCACCGGGCGAAACTGCACGCCGCCCGCCGCCGAAAACCAAAAACTCAACGCCGCCAGTTGCAGCGCGCCCAACAACAATCGCCCCCCATGCCGGCTGCTCGCCCGCCGATCCCAATACGCCGCACCCACGTTGAACGCCACCGTCGTCAAACCTGCGCCGATCAAAAAGGGATGCGGTTCGAACAGCGCCAGCGCCGCCAGTTCGACGACACCTTTCGCCAGCCACGCGCGCCAGCCCACCATCGCATCCGCCAGTAGCAGCCGCAGCCGCAACAGCAGCATCAGATTGGCAACGAAGATGAATTCGGTGGTCATTTTTCCCGCAATGTCCGCTGCAGTGCGGCGGAAAGCTCCTGGCAGATCCCCGCGATGTCGTCCAGCGCCGCCGCCCGGATGTTCTTATAGACCGCCACGCGCGAAATCTCGAGCCCCTCCTCGATCTCCTTCACCGTGCGACCGCGCAACAGCCCCGCCAGCACCCGCAACCGGTTCTGCGTCCAGCCTTCAATATGATGCGACAGCAGGTTCAGCACGTGATTGGTCAGCGCCCACTTCTCGACCTCCTCTCCCGCCACCCGCAGGAGCCGCCCGTCCGCCTTGAGCGCGCTGAGCGCCGCCCGCGCCTGATGAAACGCCGGCCCATCCATGCCCAACGCCTGCTCGGCGTTGATGCTCGTGCTCAGCGACCCCACCCCCAAGGCCAGGCGGGCCCGCACGGGATGAATCTCCGCGAGCAACATGACCACGTCACCCAGCACACTCTCCGCCCCCCGGTAAACTGCCTGAAACTCGTCGCCCAGCGTCAGCGTGTAAGGCGACGCCAGCCCTTTCGCCTCCCGACTCACCCGCTCGAGCTGTTTCTTCAGCTTTCGCTGCAACACCCTCCGCTCGACCAGGGCCTTCGATCCGACGAGATCTCCAATGACGGCAATCACCTTCATGTCTTCTTTCAGTTAACCGTTTCGGTTCATTTTTCAACTTTTAAACCCTTTCGGTTCATTTCTATCATTTTAAACCGTTTCGGTTTACTCTTTCTCGCCATTGCTTCGTTCGTCTCCCGGCTCACTCTTCCGCCATGACCCCGACGTTCCAAGCCCATCTGCGGCACACGCTGGACGCCATCGATTCCGCCGGTCTCCGCAAACACGAACGCCTTCTCGCCACGCCGCAACAGGCCCGCGTCGCCACCGCCGATGGCCGCCAGGTGCTGAATCTCTGCGCCAACAATTACCTCGGCCTCGCCAACCACCCCGCCCTGGTCGCCGCCGCTCACGCCGCGCTCGACCGTTGGGGCTACGGCCTGTCCTCCGTTCGTTTCATCTGCGGCACCCAGGAAATTCACCGCCAGCTCGAGACCCGCCTCAGCGCTTTTCTCGGCACCGACGACACAATCCTCTACTCCTCCTGCTTCGACGCCAACGCCGGCATCTTCGAAACGCTGCTCGGTGCCGACGACGCCGTGATCAGCGACGAGCTCAACCACGCCTCGATCATCGACGGCATCCGTCTCTCCAAAGCCCGCCGCTATCGTTATCGCAACAGCGACATGGCCGATCTCGAGGCGCAACTGGAACGCGCGACCCGCGAGAAGGCGCGCTTCAAGCTCATCGCCACCGACGGAGTCTTTTCGATGGATGGCTCGATCGCCCCACTCCGCGCGATCTGCGACCTCGCCGGTAAATTCGATGCCTTGGTCATGGTCGACGACAGCCACGCCGTCGGTTTCGTCGGTCGCACCGGCCGCGGCACGCACGAACTCTGCGATGTGATCGGACGAGTCGACATTTTCTCCGGCACGCTCGGAAAAGCGCTCGGCGGTGCGAGCGGCGGCTACGTGAGCGGGCGACAGGAAATCGTCGACCTTCTCCGCCAGCGGTCGCGCCCATATCTTTTTTCCAACAGTCTCGCTCCCGCGATCGCCGCCACGTCGATCGCCGCACTCGATCTCGTCACGCGCTCCACCGAACTGCGCGATCGCCTCGAATCGAACACCCGCTATTTCCGCGAGCGTCTTCGCGCCGCCGGTCTGCCTGTTCGCGAGGGCTCCCATCCGATCGTCCCCATCATGCTCGGCGACGCTCGCGTCGCGCAGGAATTCTCCACCCGCATGCTTGAGCGGGGCGTGTATGTCGTCGGCTTCTTTTATCCGGTCGTGCCGCAGGGCGCCGCGCGCCTTCGCACGCAAGTCAGCGCCGCCCATTCACGCGCCGATCTCGACTTTGCCGTCGACGCTTTCTCCGCCGTCGCCGCCGAGCTCGGGCTCTGAGATTGCAGCACCGATCTTTCGCGCTCATCACCGCGCCATGCCGAAGCCCCACGCCCGCCGCACCGTGGCTCGCCTCGAAGCCGCCGCGCGCAAAGCCGCCCGCGCCGCCTACGCCCCCTACTCCCGCTTCCCCGTCGGCGCCGCGCTGCTCACCGCCTCCGGAAAAATCTTCACCGGCTGCAACGTCGAAAACGCCTCCTTCGGTCTGTGCAACTGCGCCGAGCGCACCGCGCTTTTCACCGCGGTGGCCGCCGGCGAACGCGACTTTTCTCTCGTCGCCGTTTACACCCCGACCCGCACCGCCTCCTCGCCCTGCGGCGCATGCCGTCAGGTCCTCAACGAATTCGCGCCCGACGCGCTGGTGATCAGCGTCTGCGACACCTCCGATCGCCTCGAAGCGCCCCTCGCCTCGCTCCTGCCCAGCGCCTTCGGCCCGCGCAATCTCGCCTGACCGTCACTCGCCCGCGAAGAAATCGCGCACCGTCGCCACCACTGCGTCCCGCGCCACTTCCATTTCCGAGCGGTTCGTCAGATCGCGCACTTTCACGACGCCCTTCGCCAGTTCGTCCGCGCCATAGATGAGCGCCAGCTTCGCACCGGAGTCGGCCGCCAGCTTGAACTGCTTTCCGAACGCCACCTCCTTCATCGGATACTCCGTGCGAAACCCCGCGCCGCGCAACGCGTTCACATCCGCAAACGCCGCCAGCCGTTCCGCCTCGCCGCCGATTACGCAATACACATCGCACGCCTGCACCATCGTCGGCATCAGCCCGCGGGCTTCCAGCAACAACCCGAGCGTGACATCGCCGATCGCGAACCCCACCGCCGGCAGCTCCGGTCCGCCCAGTTTCGCGACGAGATCGTTGTAGCGCCCGCCCCCCGCGATCGCCCGCAGTTCGCCTTTGCGATCGAAGGCCTCGAACACGAACCCCGTGTAATACGCGAGACCGCGCACCACCCCGAGATCCACCTGCACAAAACCCGCCACACCCATCGCCTCCAACCCGCCGAGCAGCTTGCGCCAGTCCGCCAGCCGTGCCGCGAGCTTTTCGCTCCCAACCCCCACCAGCGTTTCCTCGAGCACCGCCAGCGTTTTGATCTGCAGAAACGCCAGCACCCGCTCCTTCAATTCGGGCGCCATCGCACCAAACTGCTCCTCATATCCTTTGAACGCCTCCTCGCCCGCCTTCTCGAATTTGTCGACGGCCGACAGCATCGCGCGAATCCGCGCCTCATCCAGCCCGAGCGCTTCCAAATAGTAAAACCACAGGTTCCGGTCGCTCAGCCGAACGAAAAAATCCTCCTCCTTCAGCCCAAACCCCCGCAAACACTGAATCAACAAACTGATCAGCTCGATCTCCGCCTCCGGCCCCGACTCGCCAAAGAGGTCCGCGTTGAACTGAAAAAACGCCCGCTCGCGCCCTTTCTGCGCCCGCTCGTAGCGATAATACTCCGCAATGCTGAACCACTTGATCGGCCGCTTCAGCGCATTCGCCTTCGCGCCCACCATGCGACAAACCGTCGGCGTCATCTCCGGACGCAACGCCACCTCTCGCCCGCCTTTGTCCGTAAAGCTAAAAAGCTGCGCCTCGATCTCGTCGCCTGACTTTCGCTTATAGAGCTCCAGCGGCTCGAGCACAGGTGCATCGTATTCTGCAAACCCATACGCCGTCGCCGTCTGCCGCCAGGAGCGGAAAATGTGATTCCGACGCGCCAGAGCATCGGGGTAGAACTCACGAAAACCGGGCAGGGACTGAAACGTGGCCATCCCCCCCAAAATGGGGACTCCGCCCGACGCAGCGCGATGCAAATTTCGCGCTGCGCCCTCCCTCTCGAAAGCGGCACTCCGGCCGCGACTCACCTCCCGCGCGAACCCTTACAGCTTCTCCAAATCAAGCTTCTTGAGCTGCTGCTTCAGAATCTTGCCGGACTTGAACTTTACTACCGCTCGCTGGGGAATGACGACTTCCGCTTCCGGCTTGTTCGGGTTGCGCCCGATACGTGCCTTGCGCACTTGAACTTCCAAAACACCGAAGTTGCGCAACTCGACGTTTCGACCTTCAGCCAAAGCTTTCTGGATGATATCGAGTGTCAGCTGGACGGATTCCACGACCTGTTTCTGCGGAAATCCCGTCTTCTTATAGATTTCCAAGACAATCTCGCGTTTGGTCAAATTGGAGGACATGATGGTATTCCTTTTGTTTTCGGGGCCTCTTATTCGCGGTAAACTATTTTCACACCTGCAATTGCGTCAACCAAGATGGCGAAAAAATCCTTTGGTTTAGGGATATCCCTTATCCGCACCTCTCCTCGCTCCTGATGCCCGACCCAATCGCCGTTAACTCGATGTTCGGTCGCATCGCCCGCCGTTACGACCTCGCGAACCGGTTGCTCAGCCTCGGGACCGACATCAGCTGGCGCCGACAACTCGTCCGCGCCGTGCAGCGCTGCCACCCCCGCGACATCCTCGATCTCGCGACCGGCAGCGGTGATGTCGCTCTCGCGCTCGCCCGCGCCCTTCCCCCTGAAACCCGCATCGTCGGCATGGACTTTTGCGCGCCCATGCTCGTCGAAGCCGAAAAAAAACGCGCTGCTTCCCCCTTCGCGCAAAACATTATCTTCCGCGAAGGCGACGGCCTCGCCCTTCCCCTCGAAGCGGAAAGCTTCGACGTCGCCACGATCTCCTTCGGCCTTCGCAACATGGCCGATCGCCACCGCTCGCTCACCGAACTGCGTCGCGTGCTCCGGCCCGGCGGCCACCTTTTCGTCCTCGAATTCTCGCAGCCGCAACCGTGGTTCCGCCCGTTCTATTTCTTCTATCTCCGCCACCTTCTTCCACCCCTCGCCGGCCTGCTCACCGGTGATCGCGCGGCCTACGCCTACCTCAACGCCACCATCGAAAGCTTCCCCGGGCGCGACGCCCTTTCCACCGAAATTCTCGCCGCGGGTTTCCGCGAGGTCTCCGCGCGCGGCCTGACCTTCGGCATCGTCGCCCTCCACGAAGCCGAACGCTGAACCGCCTTTCGCCCGCTCAGCTAAACGACTTCCCGCAGCCGCACGTGCTCGTCGCGTTCGGGTTCTTGATTTCGAACCCCTTCCCGTGCAGCCCGTCGTCGAAGTCGATCGATGACCCGTTCATGTAAGCCAGGCTGGCCGCATCCATCACGATCTCAATCCCCTCGCTCTGCAGCTGCGTGTCATCCGGCTTCGGCGCGTCAAAAGACATCCCATACTGGAAGCCGGAGCATCCGCCGGTCTCGACGAAAACCCGCAGCTTCTTCCCCGGATCGTTCAGCTCCGAATGCATCGCCCGCACCTGTTGGGCGGCCCGAGGAGAAAGTGTGATCATGGCGCGAACCTAGGATCGACTCCACCGCTGTCAAACGCCCGTCGCCTCGCCACAGCAGCTTTCGGGCCGGAATCCGAATGCGCACTTGCCAGCTTCCGCGCTCCGCTGTTCTCTCGGCGCGTCGTGGCCGCCATCAAACACGTCTTCAACGAAATTCACTACGAGATGGTGCGCAAAGTCGCCGACGGCGGCATGGGCGTGGTTTACGAAGCCGAACAACTCGGCGCCGGTCGCTTCCGCAAGGTCGTCGCCGTGAAACTCATTCGCGAGGAATACTCCGCCATCGAGGAATTCCAAAACAACTTCATCGGCGAGGCCCGCCTCGTCGCCGATCTCATCCACACCAACATCGTCCAAACTTACCACCTCGGTCAGGTCGGCGGACAATATTTCATGGTCATGGAGTTCGTTCGCGGCGTGAACCTCGAGCAGTTCCTCGACAAACACCGCGCGCTCAGCCGCCCCGTCCCCATCGATCTCGCCGCCTTCATCGTTTCCCGCGTCGCCCGCGGCCTCTGTCACGCCCACGAGAAACGCGACCGCGAGGGCCGCCATCTCAACATCGTCCACCGCGACATCGGGCCGAAGAACATCATGATGGCCTACGAGGGCGACGTGAAGCTCACCGACTTCGGCATCGCGAAGGCCCTCGACCTCATGTATAACGAGGAAGGCAAGGTTATCGCCGGCAAAGACGAATACCTCTCGCCCGAACAGGCCAGCTACGCCGTGACCGATGCCCGCGCCGATCTCTTCCCGCTCGGTATCGTCCTCACCGAACTCCTCCTCGGCCGAAACATCTTCCGCGCCATCGATCGCACGCAGTCGCGCCGCAACATCCTCACGATGCCGATCCCCAAGTTCGGCACGCTCCGCGCCGACATCGACGCCAAACTCGAAGCGATCATCCAACGCGCCCTCCAACGCGATCGCGACAAACGCTACCAGACCGCCTTCGAAATCCTCAACGACCTCGAAGTCTACCTCTACAGCGACCGCTACGGCCCCACCAACGAAAAGCTCGGCGTATACCTGAAAGAGCTCTTCGGCGTCACCCCGCCCACTTCCTCCAACTCCGGCACACAACCTGTTCTCGTCTCCCCGCCCCTGAGATGATTCCCCGTCCCTTCCACGACCATCTTCTTCATGAGCGGGCCTTCCTTTAGCCACGAACTTCGTCAGCGCCAGACCCAATCCCTCGTCCTCGCGCCGCAACTCCGGCAGTCCCTGAAAATCCTTCAGGTGGCCGCGCTCGATTTGCGTTCCGTGATCCAGGAGGAATTGCAGGCCAATCCCACGCTCGAAGAACTCCCCATGGAGGGCGAGAGCGTCGACAAACCCACCGACCCGCCCGGCGATCCGGAAAGCTCGCCCAACGAGAGCGACGACGGCAATGCCTCCGCGCCCGACTCCGACGACCACGTCCGTGAAGAGATGGATTTCACCAAGCAGTTCGAAATCCTCGGCAAACTCGACGACGACTGGCGCGACCATATGGCCAACGCCGGCGGCGCTCAACAATCCTACAGCGCCGAAGACGCCGAGAAACGTCAGCACTTCTTCGACTCCCTCGTCAGCGAAACTTCGCTCCAGGAACACCTCATGCAGCAGGTCGTCCTCGCCGACGTCTCGCCCGAAGTCCTCGAAGCTCTCCAACAACTCATCGGCAATCTCGACGACCGCGGCTACCTCGCCCAGTCGCCCTCCGACGTCGCCCTTCAAACCAATCTTCCCTACGACACCGTCCTCGAAGCGCTGAAACTCCTCCAGTCCTTCGACCCGCCCGGCATCGGCAGCCAGACCCTCGCCGAATGTCTTCTCGCCCAGCTGCAGGCCAAAAATCGCGGCGACACCCTCGCCGCCCGCATGCTGCGCGATCACTTCGACCTCCTCTCGCGACGCCGCATCCCCGAACTCTCCCGCAAACTCGGCGCCGCCCCCGACGACGTCCAGGCCGCCATCGAGGAAATCGGCAAGCTCGACCCCGCCCCCGGCCGCCGCTTCGCCGAGGACAACAACCGCGTCGTCGTCCCCGACGTCGTCGTCGAAAAAGACGGCGACGAGTGGAAGATTCACCTCAACAGCGACTACATCCCGCGCCTGCGCATCTCGTCCACCTACCGCGAACTCATCGCCAAAGGCACGCTCTCCAAGGACGAACGCGACTACCTCCGCGAGCGCATGCGCTCCGGCAAGTTCCTCATCGACTCCATCGAGCAACGCCAGCGCACCATCGAGCGCATCACGCGCGAAATCATCAAAGCCCAGACGCCCTTCTTCGAAAACGGCGTCGCCCACCTTCGCCCGCTCACGATGACACAAATCGCCGATATCGTCGGCGTCCACGAGACCACCGTCTCCCGCGCCATCGCCAACAAATACATGAAGACCCCGCACGGCGTCTTCGAATTCAAATACTTCTTCACCACCGGCTACCAGGCCGAGAGCGGCGCCGCCGTCTCCAACACCAGCGTCAAGGAGATGCTCGCCGACCTCGTCACCCTCGAGGACAAATCCTCCCCGCTCAGCGACCAGGAACTCGTCGCCAAGCTTCAGGAAAAAGGCATCACCCTCGCCCGCCGCACCGTCGCCAAATACCGCGAAGAACTCGGCATCCTCCCCAGCAACCTCCGCCGCGACTACAAGTAACCGTGGTAGGTTGCGCGCTTGTCGCGCAACCCACCGGGTCGTCACAGGCGCCGACTACAATCCCAAACTCGGCTCCACCCGCAGCCCCATCCCCGCCGCGCGATCCGCTCCCGCGCGATCCGCCCACGCCGCAAACGCGATCATTCCCGCGTTATCCCCCGTGTGCCGCGCCTTCGCCGCGAGAAACTCCACCCGCTCGCGACGCGCCAGCTCCTCCAGCGCCGCCCGCAGCGTCGCATTGTTCGCCACGCCGCCCGAAAGTCCCACGCTGCGATACCGCCCGTCACCCTGCCGCAGCGCCGCCCGCGTTTTTCTCACCAGCGCGTCGACCACCGCCTGCTGATAACTCGCGCACAAATCCGCCCGCCGCTCCACCACGTCCTCCGGCGTCATCTTCTCGATCGCATAACGCAGGCTCGTCTTCAGCCCCGAGAAACTGAAATCCAACTCGTCGCGCCGCCCGATTCCCCGCGGAAAATCATACGCGTCCACCCGCCCTTCCTTCGCCAGCCGCTCGATCAACGGCCCGCCGGGATAACCGAGCCCCAGCAACTTCGCGCCTTTGTCGAGCGCTTCGCCCGCCGCGTCGTCGCGCGTGGACGACAACACCGTGATTCGCCGCGTCTCCTCCAGCACGAACAACAACGTGTTCCCACCCGACACGATCAACCCCAGCTGCGGCAACAACTCCTCCACCGCCCGCTCGAACTCCACCGGATTATTTTCATGCACCGCCACAAACGGCGACCACGCATGCCCGCGCAGATGATTCACGCCGACCACCGGCACACCCCACGCCAGCGCCAGCGCCTTCGCCGCCCCCACCCCGATCGCCAGACATGCCGCCAGCCCCGGCCCATGCGTCACCGCCACCTCGGCCACACCGTCGAAGCCCACCTCCATCTTCGTCCGCTCCAGCAATGGCCCGAAATTTCGCAAATGCTCCCGCGTCGCCAAATCCGGCACCACACCGCCGTGCTTTCCATGCAACGCAATCTGACTGTGCACCCACTCGCCGAGAAAACCTATCGCCGGATCGAAGATCGCGAGCGCCGTCTCGTCACACGAACTCTCCAGCGCCAGAATTCGTCCCGTGCTCATCGACGTGAAATCACCCGGCTCCGCGTCGCCAGAATTTCCGCTCCCCGCAACACCTGCAACGCTGCCTGCAGTTGCCGGTCCTCGATCGGCTCGAAGCCAAATCGCTCCTTGAACTCATGCGGATCCGACACATCCGCGCGCGCCAGCTGCACGGTCAGTTTGCTCTCTTCCTCATCGTCCAACGCCACCTCCACCTGCGGCGAAATTCCGGCCTCATGAATGCTCACGCCCGAAGGCGTGTAATACCGCGCCGTCGTCAGCCGCACACCATCGCCGTTCCCCAGGGGGAAGATCGTCTGCACCGATCCCTTCCCAAACGACTTTTCTCCCACCACCACGGCCCGCCCCGTGTCCTTCAACGCTCCCGTCACCACCTCCGCCGCGCTCGCCGTGTTGCCGTTGATCAGCACCGCCAGCCGCCACCTCCGCACCGGCGCTTCTTCGCGCGCACGATAAGTCGTCGAGTCCTCCGCCTTCCTCCCCCGCGTCGAAACGATCTCCACGCCCCTTTCGAAAAACGGCTCCGCCACCGCCACCGCGGCTTCCAGCAACCCGCCCGGATTGTTCCGCAGGTCGATGATCAAACTGTCGATTCCTTCCCTCGCCAGCCGCTCGAGCGCGCGTTCGAAATCCCGCGCCGTGTGATCCGAAAACTCGCTCAGCAAAATGTATCCGGTCTTCTCCGACAACACCTCGACCGCGCGCACCGACTCCAGCTCGATCGTCTCCCGCTGCAGCGTCACCTGAAATCGCTTCCCTTCCCGCGACCGCAGCAGATCCATCGTCACTTTCGTCCGCGGGCGTCCGCGCAACCGGTCCACGATCTCGTCGATCGTCACGTCCTGATCGAACCCTTTCCCCTCCACGCCGAGAATCTCGTCCCCCCGCTCGATCCCCGCCCGCTCCGCCGGCGAGTTCGCGATCGGCGCGATCACCAGCACCCGCCCTTCCCGAATCTCCACCTGAATCCCCACGCCGCTGAAATTTCCACTCAACTGCTCCTCCAGGTCCGCCATCTCGGCCGCTTCCAGAAACTCCGAGTGCGGATCCAGCGACTCCACCATGCCGTGTAAAGCCGACTTCGTCAGCTGCGTGAACGAAACATCACTCGCCTCGACGTAGTGCTCGTTCACCAGCCGCAGCACGTCCTTCACCTCGTCCGCCGCCCGATTCAGCTCCCGGTTCGGCAAAAAACTCCAAGCGTTCGAAATCCGCGCTCCCGCCAGCGTCAGGGCGATCCCCGTCGCCACGCCAGCCACGATCAGCGGAATCCGTTTGCGCATTCCGCCGACTGTGCGAATCCGCCGGCCTTTGTAAATGGGCACGTCGCCCCCACCCCGCTCGACAACTCCAATCCCCTCCGCCTTCCTCGACCCCATGTCCGCGCGCCCTCCTCTCGCCGACTCCTTTCGCCATCTTTTCGCCGCCCACGCAGACGCCACCGGCGCCATGTCCTTCGATCGCTTCATGGCGCTCGCCCTCTACGATCCGGAAATTGGATACTACCGCCGTTCCCGCGAACGCATCGGCTACGCCCGCGGCACCGATTTTTTCACCGCCAGCACCAGCGGCCCCGTGTTCGGCGAACTCGTTTCCGCGGCCTGCATCTCTCTCCTCGGTGGCCTCGACGCCGCCCGCGCCCATGCCTTCGTCGAAATCGGCGCCGAAACGCCCGCCGGCGTTCTGTCCGGCGTATCCCACCCCTTCGCCGCCGTCCGCACCTTGCGCATCGGCGAGCCTCTCACCCTCTCCGGCCCGTGCATCGTTTTCTCGAACGAACTCCTCGACGCCCAACCTTTCCGCCGCTTCGTCTTCCGTGAAAACCGCTGGCGCGAACTCGGCGTCGCTCTCCGCGAAAACCACCTCGTCGAAACCGATCTTCCCTTCGCCCCAACGCCGCCCGAACTCCCCGCGTCCGCTCCGGACGGATACGTCATCGACGCCCCGTTCGCCGCCGCCACGCTCGCGCGCGACATCGCCAAGCAACCATGGGGCGGCCTGTTCGTCGCGATCGACTACGGCAAAACCTGGCGCGAGTTCGTCGAAAACACCCCCGCCGGCACCGCGCGCGCCTACCACCGCCATCGCCAGTCCAACGATCTCCTCGCCCAGCCCGGCGAACAGGATCTCACCTGTCACATCTGCTGGGACTGGATCGAATCCGTTCTGCGCGAAAACGGATTCCCGCAACCCACTCTCGAGTCGCAGGAATCCTTCTTCGTTCGGCACGCCATCGACTACATCGCGCGCACGTCGACCGACGACGCCGCGAGGTTCAGTGCGAAAAAACTTTCGCTCCTTCAACTGCTGCACCCGGGCCAGCTCGGGCAGAAATTTCAGGTGCTGCACGCCCGGCGCCCGTGACGTCCTCCGACGCCCGCCGCCGCCGCCACATCGCAAAGGCCGCCAGCCCCGCCGCCGCGATCAACCCATACGTGCTCGGCTCCGGCACCGGCGTGATCGAAATGCTGAAAAGTGGATCGCTCGACAATCCCTGCCCGATCGTCGTCCCCGCCGGCGTCATCAGCCCGATCATGTTATCCAGCCCTTCGAGGGGCTGCAGATGAATCATCCCGCCCTCCTCCGCTCCCAACATCGCATCCACCCCCGCCACAAACGCGGCGCCTTCCATCGGCGAATTCACCTCCGTTCCCGCATCCCAGACGTTGGCACCCGAGATCGTCCACGTCTGCGCACCGATGAAACTCCCCGACACATCGAACAGCGCCAGGCTCATCGGATTTCCATTCGCGATAAACGAATCGTTCGATGGCACCACCATCGCTCCAAAACTCAGATAACCGCGCGACATCGCATCGACGCTCACCACCGTCGAATTGCTCGCGCCCGGCACGAAAATCCCCGGCCCCGGTCCGCCCGGATTGTTCAACACCGTGCTGTAGCCGCCCGGCTGCGCCGCCATCAACGCCGCATCGATCAGGCTGCTGTCGCCCAACTCCGCGAGCGCTTCGACCCCCGCACTCGCCACCGTGCCCGGATCGAAAAAATCGAAACCGCCATCGTGAAACCCGAGCCACACGGGCGCGACATGGAGCCCCGTCGGCGTCGACGGAGCGAGGTTCCTGACCGTTAACCGAATCATCTGCGCTGGGCTGCTCAGGGTCGCGCCCAACGCCAGCGCCAGCGAGCCGGCGACGCGTAGGATTTTTTTCATGGTGGGATAAGAGCTGACGTGGTGTGCGACTCCCCGCCGCGCCCGTCTCATCGCGCGCCGGCGGAAAGTTTCTGCTCCGCAAAATATCCCACGCCCCTTCGCTCAACAATGGGGCGGAACTCAGCCCCTCCACTCCGCTCCGCCACCTCATTCTTTCGGAGCATCGCCACCGCACGCTCACCGCAACAACGCCCCCAGCCGCGCCCGCGTCGGCACCTGCAGCTTCTGAAAAATCGCCCGCAGCTGCTTCTTCACCGTCAGCACGCTCTTGCCCAGCTGCCGCGCCACCTCGTCATTGCTGTAGCCTTTCGCGACCAGCCTCGCGACCTCCCGTTCGCACGCGCTCAGCTTTTCGATTCCGTCGACACCCGCGCCTCGCGCGCGCTCGTCGTCTTCGAACCGCACCAGGAACACCGTCTCGCCCGCACCCTCCTCCGCGCCGGCCGAAGTCACCACCACGCGCAGCCGCCCGCCCTGCAACGTCGCGCCCAGCAACTCGAACAATCGCCGCGCCGCGTCGGCCTCGCCTCCCCCCGGATCCGCACGCACCGCCGTTTTCAAACTCACACCGGCTGCACTCGTGTCGTCAGGGTCACGCATAACATCCACGCCTTCTGCCATGGGTTCACATGTGAGCATCCTCCCCACGCCGCTATTCCGGAGCCGTCCACGTTTTTTCTTACCTCCGCAGTTTCGAAGGAATATTCCCTTCGCCGCCGCCTCCCATCCCCGATGCCCAATCAGGCGTTCACCCAGCTGGTCGATTCCCACTACGCGGCGCTCTACCGCTTCGCGCTCAGCCTCGCGCGCAACACCGCCGACGCCTCCGACCTCGTGCAACAGACATTCTTCATCTGGGGCAC
The DNA here is from genome assembly GCA_023430565.1 of Verrucomicrobiota bacterium. GTDB lineage: Bacteria > Verrucomicrobiota > Verrucomicrobiia > Opitutales > Opitutaceae > Opitutus. The sequence continues at coordinate 41,523 of JAEZAD010000021.1, read as the reverse complement.
CAAGGGCGACACCCTGCGCGACATCTCCAAGGCCCGCACCTGGCTCTTCACCACGCTCTATCGCGAATTTCTCCGCCTCCGCCGCCACGACGCCCGCGCCACTTCGTTGGAAGACCTGCCCGCCGGACCCGACGAAATCGCCGACGACGAAATCGATCGCGTCCGCCGCCTCGACGGCGCCCACGTCATGACGGCCCTCCAATCCATCCCCGAAACCTATCGCGCACCTCTCACCTTGTTCTACCTCGACAGCCTTTCGTATCAGGAAATCGCGCACACCCTCGACATCCCCATCGGCACCGTCATGTCGCGGCTCTCGCGCGGCAAAGCCCAGCTCCGCCGGCTCCTCGCCGAACCGTCCGCCACCGCCGACGGCAAAGTTGTGCCCTTCGATCCCGCCACGCCGGCGAAATCCTCATGAACAACGAAGAAGCCAAATTCCTCCTCCATGCCTGCCGTCTCGGCGGAAAGGACTCGACCGATCCCGCGTTCGCGCCGGCTTTCGAACAACTCCGGCACGACGCCGCCCTCCAACGCTGGTTCGATCGCGAACAAACGTTCGCCGCCGCCGTCGCGGAAAAACTCAACTCCATCCCCCCGCCGCCCACGTTGCGCGACGCCATCCTCGCCGGCGCGCGCGTGACTCACGTCACCCGACAGTCCACTTCGCGTTGGATGCGCCCCCTCTTGTTCGCCGCCGCCGCCGCCCTGGTTTTGGCCGGCGTCGCCGCCTGGTGGTCGCTCGCACCCATCCCCGGCAACACCCTCGACGAGTTCGCCGTCAATTTCGTCGAGCGACGCTTCCTCCTCCAAAAGCGCGCCCCCGACGTTTCCGAACTCAAGACCTGGCTCGCCGCTCGCGGCGGCCCCTTGCCCCGACAACTGCCCGCTTCGTTCTCCAACCTCCGCGCCCTCGGCTGCCGCACCCTCGATTTCAAAGGCCACGACGTCTCCCTCCTCTGCTTCGAACGCGACGGCCGCGAATTCCATGTTTTTGTCGCACGCCGCGACGACCTCGCCCCCTCCACGCTTCGCAGCCTCGCGCCCACCGAACGCAGCCACCACACCGTCACCGCCTGGTCCGACGAACAAAATCATTACGTCCTCGTCAGCGACGCTCCGTCCGAAACGGTCGAACGGCTCCTCTAGTCGCACCCCGCAGGCCTGCTCGAAGGCGAACTTCAGCCAATCGCGCGCACCTCTTCGAAGCGCAGCGCCACCACCGCTCGCGCACGCGATTCCGCCAGGTCGATCGCAAACACCGCCTCGCGATCGTTCAGCTCGTCGCGATCGATCAACACCTGCGCCACTTCCCAAATCCCCGCCGCATTGTCCTCTGCCCAATGCGTGTGCTTCGCCGACCGCCCTTCCGGATCGAGCCGAAATCGTCCGCGCTCCTCCAGATAACCGCGAAACGCATCCTCGATCCGTCGCGACGCCTTGTCGTCGACCGACGCCAACCGCGCCGCCGCCGCGTCCCAATCACGCGCCGCGACATCCTGCAGAAAACCCAGCACCGCCGCCCGCACCAGCCGCCGAAAGCCCGCCCCATCGCGCGTCACATCGAAGCTCGCCGGCCGCTCCGGCTTGTCCGCCGCCTCTCCCGACGCCGACACGAAATTCGGATCGCGCAACCGCTCCCACTCTTCCAGGAGGCTCGAGTCGATTCCACGGATCAGCTCGCGAAAATACTCCTCCATTTCGATCACCGGCTCCGTCTTCGCGCTCTCCGGCACCGTCTGACTCAGCACTTTCCACATCTGCGAAAGGTGCCGCAGCAACAACCCTTCCGACCGCTCCAGCCCATACTCGCGCACATACTCCGCAAACGACAGATACCGCTCATACATTTCCCGCGCGATCGACTTCGGCCGCACATTCTCCGCACCCACCCACGGATGCGCCGCCGCCCACGCGTTGAATGTCTCATAGATGAATTCCCGCCGCGGCTTCGGATGCTCGATCTGCTCCAGCTTCTCCATCCGCTCCTCATAAGGCACATCCGCCGCCTTCAACTCCGCGAGTTTCTCCGTCTTCAACTTGTCCACCTGCCGCCGCAGGATCTGCTCCGGATCTTCCACGATCGACTCGCACAACGTCAGCACGTCGAACGCATAATCCGGCGACTCCCGCTCCAGCAGCGGCAGCGTGTCGATCAGGTAAAGCGACAGCGCCTGATGCAGTGAAAAATCCTCCTGCAGTTCGACGTTCACCCGCACTTTTCGCTCCAGCGCCCCGCGCGCCTCCTTCGGCAAAATCTCCACAATCCCCCGCTCCACCAACGCCCGAAACAACTGCCACGCCCGCCGCCGCAACGCCTTCTTCTTCGCCGGCGGCTCGTGCGACGCCGCGATCATCCGCTGCATCGCGCGACACCCATCGCCGTCACGGCTCAACACCAGCAGCAGCATCCCGTGCGTCACGTCGAACCTCGACACGAGCCCTTCCGGCGGCGCCGTCTGCAATCTTTCGAACGTCTTCGCGTCCCACCCCACGCTCCCTTCCGGCGCACGCTGCTTCACGAGTTTCTTCTGTTTCTTCGGATCGCCCGCCGCCTTCTCCTCCGCGCGCTTGTTCGCAATCATCCACTCGGGCGCCTGCGCAATCACATAGCCTTTGTCGTCGAAACCTTTCCGCCCCGCCCGCCCCGCAATCTGCCGAAAATCCCGCACGCTCAACACCGCCGCCTTCGCGCCATCGTATTTCCACAACTGGGTGAAGACCACCGTGCGGATCGGCACGTTGATGCCCACGCCCAGCGTGTCCGTCCCGCAGATCAGCTTCAGCAGTCCTTTCTGCGCCAATTGCTCCACCACGATCCGATACTTCGGCAGCAAGCCCGCGTGATGCACCCCGATCCCGTGCCGCAACCAGCGCTTCATATCCTTCCCGTAAGGACTGTTGAACTTCACCCCTTCCAACGCCTCTGCCAGCGCCGCCTTCTCCTCCTTCGAGCACACGTTCAAACTCATCAAATCCTGCGCCGCCTCCGCCGCCGCCCGCTGCGTGAAATAAACCAGATACACCGGCGCCCGTTTCATCTGCAGCAGTTCCGCCACCCGTTCCGCCAGCGGCATCTCCGAATACTCGAACTCCAGCGGCACCGGCCGCCGGTCGCTCCGCACCGTCACCGCGCCCGCCCCCGTCAACTTCTCCAGCTCCTTCTCGAATAACTCCGTCCCGCCCAGCGTCGCCGACATCAACAAAAACCGCGCCCCCGGCATCGTCAGCAGCGGCACCTGCCACGCGTATCCACGCTCTGGATCCGAGTAATAGTGAAACTCGTCCATGATCACCGCCCGAATGTCGCTCTCACTTCCGCGGTGCAGCGCGATGTTCGCCAGGATCTCCGCCGTGCAACACAGCACCGGCGCCGACGGATTCACACTCGCGTCGCCCGTCATCATGCCGACGTTCTCGGGTCCGAAATCGCGGCAGAGCGCGAGGAACTTCTCGTTCACCAGCGCCTTGATCGGACACGTGTAGACCGACCGCTCGCCCGCGCACAGCGCCTTGAAGTGAAACGCGGCCGCCACCAGCGATTTCCCCGAACCCGTCGGCGTATTCAAAATCACGTTTCGTCCGCCAAACAGCTCCAGGATCGCCTCCTCCTGCTCCGGGTAAAGTTCGATGCCCCGCGCCGCCATCGTCTCGATGAACGTCGTCAACGCCGCATCGGGATCGCGAAGCGTCGCAGTCGGCGCGAGCGGTGCAGCACGGGAAGTATCCATCGCGCCTCACCTTGTTGCCCGCCCCCCGAAGCGCACGCCAATTTCCACGCGCCCCCTTCCGCCGGTCAATTGGTGCCAGAGGCCGGGATTGAACCGGCGACCAAAGGCTTATGAGTCCTCTGCTCTACCACTGAGCTACTCTGGCGACCGATTGACTGATCGTTACTTACACAAGTCTGTTTCGTTGCTTCTACAGTCGGTTTCTACAGAGTAGCCGTGTTCGGCAGCAACTCTAAGTCACCATGAGCAACAAACCAGCGTGGGAAAGAACGTCCGTCCAAAACCTACTCCGCAATGGAAGCAGTGGGCGGTATTACGGGCGGTGGACAATCACCGTCAACGGAAAATCCAAACAGCGGTGGGTCAATCTCCGCACCGACAAATTCAGCGTCGCGAAGCTGCGCCTGACGGATGAAGCGGCGAAGATTGAACGCCTCCGCGGGAGACGTTCCGCAGTGGAGGCAGGAACCGCGACTGTTGGTGAATTGATGCGTGCCTACGAAGACCGCACCGCCGAAGTCATCACGAACCCCCGCACGAGAGCCGCACGCCTCGTCGCAATAGAGAAAATTAGGAAGACATGGCCGGCGCTTGGAATCATGAAGCCATCGCAAGTCACGCCCGCGACTGTTTGGGACTGGGCGCGGCGGTTCAAAGCAGAGGGAACGAACTTCACCCCACCCGGCGCGAAAACAGTTATTCGCGGCAACTCCGCGACCAGTGTAAACCGGGCGATTGATACGCTGCGACGCATTATGGAAATCGCCGTCGAGCAAGGTGCGATTCACACCAATCCCGCCACGGTAAAGCCGCCAGGCGAAGAGGGCCGTTTGAAGAAGAAGGTGGAGCAGAAGCGCCTTGAGCTCCCGAGTAGCGCCAACGTCCAAAAACTTTATTTCGCGATGGAAAACAATGGCGCCCGCGGGGGGTGGGGCGAAGAAGCCGCGGACTTCTGTCGCTTCATGGCGTTCTCCGGCTGTCGCGTCAGTGAGGTCGGTTCCGTGACGTGGAGCGCGGTCGATTGGGAGAAGAGATCCCTTCACGTAGCAGGCACAAAGTCTGACAGCTCGCGCCGCGATATTCCGCTTTTCCCTGCGCTTGCAGACCTCCTCAAGAAGGTCATCGGGCGCCGAAAACGAGCGGCACAGTTCAACGCAGATAAGAAGCCACAGATTGAGCCATCGGACCGTGTGTTTCGGATCGGAGAATGTCAGAAGACCATCGACAAGGCGTGCGCATCCATCGGGATCGCCCGGATCACGCACCACGACTTCCGTCATCTATTCGCCACGCGCTGCATCGAGAGCGGTGTCGACATCCCGACCGTATCCAGATGGCTGGGACACTCGGACGGCGGTGCGCTCGCGATGAAGACCTATGGTCACCTGCGCCAGGATCATTCTCAGGCACAGGCTGCAAAGGTGTTTTTCTGACGGGAGCGCCGTTTTTCATGCCGGTTGATAACTGGTGGATAAGTCGGCTTTCATAGGTGGGATAACCTGCCAACATCTTTTGGACAGGCGATAGTTGACGAAGGGCTTTCACTATGTCTCATGGAATCTCGTATGACGATTCCTGATACAGCTTCCACTCTTGGCACTTCGGCTGACGCCGCGAACGGCCATACCATCACAAAACTCGCCTACAGCGGCGCCGAAGTTCGATCCATTCTTGGCATCTCCTCGGCGACTGAATGGAGACTTAACCAGCGCGGACTGCTCCGTCCCATCGCTGGCCTACGGTTGAAACGCTACGGAGCCGCAGAGCTTCGACGGTTCATTGCGGGAACAGCGGAGGCCGCATGAAAGCGCCGCGATTCATCAGCGCCCACGCTTGGGCGAAGCATCTCAAGATTTTCAGCCGGCCCCGTAAGCCGCGCCGCAACCGCTGGCGTCTGCACGGATTGCGAGGTGTGAATTGATCGCCGAGCTGCCGAGCGGCCTAGACTCTAGCCGTCTCGTGAAACCAAAGCAGCGCGGCTCCAAGATTGTCGCGCAATGTCCGGCGTGCGCTGCCGCGGGGGGCGACAAGAGCGGGGAGCACCTGGTTATTTTTGAAGACGGGAGATGGGGATGCGTCGCTTATGCGGGCGACGTTTCTCACCGCCGCGAAATTGCCACGACGCATGGGCGTGATGTTACTCGTCCAGTATGCGTTCCGGCTTCCCTCTGCACGGGGCAAAGGCGAAGGACCCTAACGCTTCCGCCTCTGCGTGTCCCTACCGTTGGTCAGTTGGCGGGAATCGCGGATTTGCGCGGACTCCCGTTCATCGCCGGGTTGGAGTTGGCAGTTCGGGCCGGGGTTCTCTGGATCGCGGATTTGAACGACGGTGCTGAAGTCGTCACTGCCTGGGTGTTGACCGATGGAGCGAGGATTTCGGCACAAGGCCGGCGCCTCGACGGGAAACCGTGGTTCGGAATCGGTGGCGCTAAAGCGAAGACGCTGCCGGGATCACAAGCGGCATGGCCCATCGGGTCCGCAGCGATAGGTGACAAGCCATTCGTTGCGCTCTGCGAAGGCGGGCCTGACGCACTAGCAGCGTGGACGCTGGCGTGGTGGCACGGCAAAGCCGGCGAAGTGGCCCCGGTTTGTATCGCTGGCGCCGGTCAAAGGATACACCCCGACGCGCTGCCATTCTTTCGTGGCAAAGGAGTTTTCACCTTTCCCCATCGCGACGCCGCAGGCGAGCGTGCGCAGGCTGTATGGACTAAACAACTACGCGAAGCAGGCGCATCATGGGTCAAAGATTTCGACCTTTCGCCGGCTAAAGATTTGAACGATTGGCTGTTCGCCGCCGTTCACCAAATGGAGGAGGCAGCATGAGCGTCGAAAGTATCCCTGACCCGTTTCAGCAACCCGCGAAGACCGACGCAAATAAAGGCTGGCCCGAACCGGTGTCAGCCGCGGAGCTTTGCGCGCAGCCGCCGCCGCCAATCGACTCCCTCGTTGACGGAGTATTGGTGAAACGGGGGGTTTCCATGTGCTCTGGTGCATCGAAGGGCCGGAAGACCTGGACAGCGATTGACCTTGGCGTGTCGGTCGCAACTGGGATGCCGTGGCTCGGGCGCAATACATCGCAGGGTCCGGTGGTTTATCTAAATTTCGAGCTGTCCAAAGATACCATGCACCGCCGCCTCTTCGCGATCTGCGCTGCGCGCGGCATCCCTGCGCCTCCCGACCTCCTCGTCTGGAATTTACGAGGCCACTACGTGACGCGCATGAACCTACAGCAGAATCTGGCGAAACTCTGTGCCTACCGAAAGCCGGTGCTGATCATCCTCGATCCGTTCTACAAGGTGGCAGCAAACTCCGGAGCGGACGAGAACTCGAACGACGGACAGGCGCGACTACTCTCGGAGCTTGAGGTGATGGCACGCGAATGCGACTCCGCTCTGTTCATGCTCCATCACCACGCGAAAGGCGACGCATCCACGAAGAAGTTCATTGACCGGGGGTCAGGCGCCGGCGCCCTATCTCGTGCGCCGGATGCGGTTCTCACACTCACCGAGCACGAGGACCCCGAGCTGGTAGTCCTAGAGGCCGCGCTGCGCGATTATCCACCCATGCCGGCGACGGTGTTGCGTTGGAACCATCCAGTGTGGGTTGTGGATGAAAGCGCCGATGCGACTAAGCTCAAACGGGCCGGACGTAGCGACGAACATCCAGCTTCCTCGTTGTTGAAGTTCCTCGAAAACGGAATGACCAACGCTGAGTGGCGCAAGGCGTCCGGCTGGTCAGACGCCACCTTTCGACGTAAGCGCGAAGAACTGGTTGCGGGCCGCAAAGTGCTTTCAATTTCAGGAACGTATCACCATGCAACGCCACAATCGCCACAATCGCCACAATCACTTCTGGCGGCATAGCCCCGCCACAACGCCACAATCTTTAATTGTGGCGGTGGCGGCATGGCGGGACTGGAAGTGTGAAGCGGGACGCGGAATTGTGGCGACCCCATGGCAGGACCGAGAACCTGACATCGCACGATCTGACACCGTGACGGGAGATTTTCTTTCGCGCCCCCGCATCAATATTTCAATCACCCCCTCCATGGCGGCTCCTAGTTTCTACAGGCCACAGACCCGACACCTTGGGGGATCCAATTTTCTCTCGCCCGCGATTCAACCCGTTTTGCGTTATTGGCTACAAGCCCCGTCGCCATGGCTGACGTAACCCAATTCCCTGCGCAACGCCTGAAAGTAGCCCCGCTCGCTCGGGCGCTTGGGTGGAGTCGCAGCTACGTTCACGCAATGAAGCGTGCGGGGTTTGTGACGCCGGCAACGGTCGCGGATGCGCGGCGGTGGAAGCAGGAGCATCCCGACTTCCGCTTTTCGCAATCCTACCCGGACTTGCGCCGGGCAGCATAGAAGCTCCCAAACACTTCCTAATCGGTTGTAGTTGCTCGTGCCCGTATCCGCTACATGGATACTGACCATGCAGCAACATCCTTTCCGCCGTCTTCGTCACGCTACCAAACTCTTTCAGCAAGACTTCGCCGCGCTGATTGGTGTTTCGACCGCGACTGTCGCGAGCATCGAGTGCGGGCGGTTGCCTGTTAGCTGGGACGTGGCACAAGCGGTTGCAGCCAAAACGGGCGCAATCGCTGCCGATCTGATGGCCGGCGAGCCGGTGGTGGAGTATCCGCGCGCTTGGCATGGCGGCATCTATGAACACGCCGACTTTATCGCATGGAAGAACGGATCGGGGCTAATGGCCGATGCTGACCGTTTCGCCGAATGCGTTGGTGCGTTCATAAAAGCGGTTCCAGTGGAGATGCGCGGCGAGGTTCACGCCCGCTTCGCGCAACTGATGTTCCGGCCCAACTACGAGCAAGCCGTGAACGACGCGAGCCGCACGCAACGCGTGGCTGGCAATTTCGATTTCGAAGACCTGCGCGGATTCACCCGCACGGCCTAACCAACAAACCGAAGGACACAAAATGCAGATGCACCGAATCACCGAACTCCGTCAGCGCCGCGCGCGTCTCATCGGAGACATCAAACAAATTCAGAACTCCGCGAATGGCGGCAAGCTTTCGGCTGACGATCTCCGAAAGATCGAGGGTATCGAAACGGACGCCGACAACCTCGCGCGGGAGATCGGCATCGCCGAGCGCCAGGACGCCCGCGAAAAAGATCTCGCCGTAACCGCTGGCAACCCAATTTCCGGCGCCGAGGTCCATTCGGACCTGTCCCGCTACTCTCTCGTTCGTGCGCTCAAGATCGCCGTCGAAGGCCGCTCGTTCAATGGATTGGAGCGCGAGGTTCACGACGAACTCTCGAAGTCGCAGCCGGAAGCAGCTCGCGGCATTCTCGTTCCGCTCGGGCTTCAGATGCGCGACATGACTGCGACTGGCAGCTCTGGCACTGAGGGCGGTTACACCGTCGCCACCAACAAGGCGTCACTCCTCGACGTTCTCCGCAGCCGCCTAATTCTCCGTCAGCTCGGCGCGACCGTGTTCACCGGTTTGACCGGCAATTTCGACATTCCCCGCGGTAATGCCGGCGCGACCGCCGGATGGAAGGCGGAAGGTATCGCGGTCGACGAGTCGTCGCAGACCGTGGCGCAACTCTCGCTGACGCCGAAGCGCTGCGGCACGTTCACCGAAGTCACGCGCCAGCTTCTCGCGCAGTCGTCGTCCGACGTGGAAATGTGGATACGCAACGACCTCAGCAGCGCCATCGTAACGGCGTGGGAAGCTGCGGCCATTGCTGGCGACGGCACGAACAACACGCCGACCGGCATCCTCAGCACATCGGGTATTGGTAGCGTTGTGGGCGGCACGAACGGCCTTGCGCCGACATGGGCGCATATTGTCGACTTGGAGTCCGCTGTTGCGAACGTGAATGCCGACGCTGGCAGTCTCGCGTATCTCACGAACACGAAGGTTCGCGGCAAGCTCAAGACGACGCTGCGCAACGCGAGCGGCACCGATGCCACTTACATTTGGCCCGACGATTCGCGGCTCAATGGTTACACGACCGGCGTCTCGAACTCCGTTCCGGCCAACCTCACGAAGGGCGACGCTGACGGCGTTTGCTCCGCGATCATCTTCGGCAACTTCTCGGACCTCGTGCTTGCCCAGTGGGGCAACGCGCTCGACCTGCTCGCGAATCCATACAGCAAGGACGTGGAAGGCATCGTTCGCATCACCGCAAGCACGTTCATCAATGCGGGTGTCCGTCGTCCGGCGAGCTTCGCCGCGATGAAGGACGCGCTGACCGCTTAACCTATTCGACCGAACTAGTAGCCCGGTCGTTGTGCATACTCCCCGCGCCGAAGCGATAAGTCGGCGCGGGGAAACTTCGGGCGAGCGAGAACCAAACATCAGGAACGACCATGGCTAACCAAACCGTAGGCGAGCTAAACATCACGATGAATCTGGAGCTGGCAAAGCTCCAGGGGCAGATCGACTCGGCGAACAAGCGCATTGCTGGGATGGCGCGGAAGGCGCACGGCGACGTTGCGACGATGGCAAAGCGGATGAACGCTGCGCTCTCGACTATCGGCCTCGGTCTGTCGATTGGCGGCGTGGTGGCGTTCGCGCGGTCCATCGTCGATCTCGGCGGGAAGATTACCGATGTGGCGGCAGAGGCGGGATTCAGCACGGACGCTTTTCAAACGCTGCGAATGGTCGCGCTCGATTCGAACGTGACGATGGAGCAGCTTGCGCAGACGAGCACGCATCTGCGTCGCTCGATGCAGGAGGCGCGGGATGGCGCTAAGACGTTTGTCGACGCCTTCGCCGCGTTGGGAGTCGACGTTCGCGCCCTGCAATCCCTCGCGCCCGAGCGTCAGTTTGAATTGATCGCGCGGAAGATTGCCGCCGCGACAGACAAGCACGCTGCGTTCAACTCCGCACTCGACATCCTCGGGACGCGCGGTGCGCCGAAGCTGATGGCGTTCCTGAAGGAGCTAGGCGAGGAAGGTTTCGACAAACTAGCCGACGGGTTGAAGTCGGTTAACCTGTCGAAGGAGCAACTCGCGCAACTCGATGCCGCCGGTGACAAGCTAGGCCGGATCTGGGAATACACGAAGCTGATCGGCGCGAAGGGCATTCTATATACTGCCGACATCCCCGAAGCCAACCGGAAGGTTTTCGGGAATCCCTACGGCGTCGACCTCAGCCGGCCATTTGGAATCCAGACCGGCAACGGCGGCTCAACCGTCGCGCCCGCGCTGAACATTTCTTCAGTTCCGATGACGGACCCGAACGGGACGCCGCCGGTCAACACCGCCGAAGCGCAATACAACGCGCAGATCGCCGCGCTCGAACGGCTCGAAGCGGTGGAAGCGTTCCGCGCGAAGGGTCTTGGCTACGTGAGCCAAGCGACGGAGCAATACGCCGACCAAATTAACGAGACATGGCGGGCGCTTTCAAAGACGAAGGACATCGCGCTTTCGCTCGATGCCGCTGCGCCGTTTGCTTTCGACAAGGCCAAGCTAGACGAAGCGGCGCGCGGCTGGGGCGCACTTCGCGAAGAGGAGAAGACGATGGGCGATATTAACGCCCACCTGAACCTTTTCTTCGGTGACATGGACGAGCAGACGCGCCGCAACATGGACTCGTTCAACAAGACCACGGATGCGGCGAAGGTTTTTCAGGCCGAAATGGCGCAGATGTGGAACAACGTATCCGACCGGGCGGGACAGGCGTTCGCCGACATGGTGCTGGAGGGCAAGGCGAGCTTCGCCGACCTCGCGACAATGATCTCGCGCTCGATGATCGAGGTCACGGCACGCATGGCGATTATCAATCCGCTGCTCAACGGCGTATTCGGCGCGTTCTCCGGTTGGGGTCCGCTACCTGCGTTCTTTGGCCCAGGTAAAACCGCAGGCGGGTCGGGCGGCGGTCGTGCCGGCGGTGGCGATATGCGCGAGGGCATCGGCTACCAAATCAACGAAGGTATGCCGGAAGTGTTCGTGCCGTCCGTGCCGGGCAAGATGGTTCCGAATGCGCGGCTATCCTCGCTCGAAGGAAATCGGGCCGGTGATAGCTACAACTTCACCTATAACATCCCGGCGGGCGTTACCCGCGCCGAGCTGATGCCGGCGCTGATGGCGACGAAACGGGCCACCATTGCGGAGCTGCAAGATATGAGGCGTAGGGGCAAGGCCGCGTAGTCTTCGCCACCGCGACGCGCTCCTGAAACTCGGGCTCGGGGATCGCGGCCGGCTTTTGGGCGCGAGAAGATTCCTGCAACGAAATGCCCATGTCTCGGAGTCGCGGTGTTTGTGCTATCATCTCTGGCGATTGCACAACCGGAGCGCCACGCCCATCTGCCGCTCTGCCAACAGTCGGATCTCCGTCGCGCGGTTCACCGTCGCAACGCTGGCCCTCCTTTCCTTGTGAAGCCTTGTGTAGTCTTAACAACGTTAGTTAGTGATAAACAGTGTTTTACGTGTTGACTTGCTGGAGACGTTCGCATGTCTCGGAGCCGATGAAAACGCTTCAACTCAGGATGTCAGATGCACAGTTCGCCGCGGTGGAGTATTGGGCCATGGAGTGCCGCGCGACCCCGGAACAGACCGCGCTCGCATTCGCAATGGATGCGCTTCGTATGCGCTTCGAGTCGGACGACTCGCACGAGGATAAGGTTGCAATGACCGTTTACGCGCTGCGGGAGTTCGTTGACGAGCAAGCAGACCCCACAGCCGCTGCGCTGGCAAACTGAGCGCAAGTCGAGCAAGGCCCACTTCCGGCCCCGCGATGAGGCGGGGCTTTTTCGTGTTCGCTGATTGCTTGCAGCACCCTTCGAGCGGGTTGAGCAAGTGTCCATTGAGGTCCCGCGGTTCCAGCTCGGGATTTACAAGGTCCGTTCTCGCGAGTGATCGAGCCTTCGCCCCGTTTCATTCTCCGGTCTAGAGTTCACTTCTTAGTTCGGCACCCACGCGGGTCAGTCTTCGCCGATGTGACCCGCCATTCACGGATTTAGTTTTCTACAGGTCTTTCTACAGTGGGCGCCCGTTTTTGAGCAAACTCGGGAAATCTGGTGAAACGTCCATTCCCGGTTTCTCCTATGAAAGCGAGGTGGGGAGGTCAGGTGAAATCTCCTGAAAAATGGCCTTAAAGGCTTATGAGTCCTCTGCTCTACCACTGAGCTACTCTGGCCCAAACGCGCGTCGAAAAGTGCAAACTCTCCGGCGAAAATCCACCCCAAAGTTTCACCCGTCTCTACACGTCGTCCGGCAGCAGCCAGCGAAACGACACCACCACGAACCGCCGCCCGAGCGTCGCATCGATCGTCTCCGGCGTCCGCTGCACGATAGCCTCGCAATACGCCACCGCCTCCGGCGCTGCATTCCCCGCTCCCGCCGCATCGCCATACGCTCGAACCCGAAACGTATCCGACCGCACCGCCAACATAGGCGACAACACCACCCGAATCTCCTCCTGCGTCACGTCATCGATCCCCACATCCGCCAGCGAGTCCTCCACGATGTTGCTGTTCCAAAATCCCACTACCGACAAAAACGGCCCAAACCGCGCCTTCTGTCCGCTCAACGTCGTCCCCGACATATTTCCCGTCAGCCGCTCCGCCAAAATCCCCACCCGACCCGCCAACGCACTGCTGTCCGTCGCCCTCGCCGCATCATACGCCCGCAGCACCGCCTTCCACGAATCCACCGACGTCGTGTTGATATTGAAAAGGCCGCTCCGAACCTCCCCGACCTCGTCAATCCATCGCGCGCCTATCGCATAGTCGTGGAACTTCGCTTTGAGCAGCGCACCCGTCGTGACGTGCCGCAACTGTTCCAGCGTCCACAACCGCTCCAACGTCGCCGACCCCAGCGGAAACCCCGCCAACTCCCCCCGCGGATCCGCCCACAATCCCGCCCCCGTCTCCGCCACCGGCGCCTCCGCCGCCGGCACCGCAAGCGCCGCCTTTGCTCCTTCGTCCCCAATCCAAAACGCATAATGCTGCGCATTCCCGCCGGCCGTTGCCGCCGGAATCGCGATCTTCTTCGCCCGCGCATAATTCGTCGCCACAGCCGAACTCGTCACGCTCCCCGCCCCAACCAGCGTAATGAACGACTCGGTTTCGTCCGGCACGTTGCGGTGGTCGATCGAACGCGCCGCATCCGGGCTGAAGTTTCCGCTCACCAGCCAGTTCAACGGCAATTCCGTCGCCCCCGCAGCCGGCCACACACCGGTGAGGCTCGTGTTCGCGACCGACTTCGCCCGCACCGACGACCGCCCCGTCACCACGTCGTCCACTCCCGCCAACCGCTGCAATTCCCCGATCGCCACGCCCAGCCCCACCAGCGCGTTCTGCCGCGCCTGCGTCTGCAAGGTCGACGTCGCCGCGATCCGCGTGCTCACCCGCGTCAACGTCGCGATCGCCACCGCCACCAGCACCACGAGCGCCAGCAACGTCAACGTGAGCACGAGCGCGAATCCATCTCGATCTCGGCGTCTCACCACGGCCTCGCTTTCATTTCGATTCGCCGCGTGTAAACGCGTGAATGCGCCTCCACCACCGACCACCACCACGCCCCCGCTTCCACGGCCGCCGGCTGCTCGATCCGACCTTCCTCCATTGCCTGCACGAAAGCCGCACCTTCGTCGCTCAACACCCGAATCATCACATCGACCACCGCCGGCTCGCCCGCACCCGGAAACGGCGCCGCCAACGGAATCGTATTCGAACTCGGAAACAACCGCGTCAACCGCCCCGCCTCGTCCCGCGCCAACACCCACACACCAAAATCCACCACATGGCTCGCCAGCACATCGTCGTTTTCCGGATTCGTCAGCGCCCCCGGCGACGTCGCCGTGAAGCCCGCCACGTCCTCGAACGTCGCTCGCGCACTCATCTTCTCGCGAAACAGAGCATAACCCGTCGGCGCACCGGCTCCCGCGCTCACCGCCCGCCGTCCCATTTGATACGAAATCGCCACCGGCTGGCTCGCCCCCGCCGCGCTGTCGTAATCGCTCGTCAACATCCGCAACCACACTCCCGATCGTCCAAATCTCGCCGCCGCGATCGTCGCCCCCGCTTCGACCGGCAACATCGCCCGGCTTTCCCCGTCCGGTTTCATCGGGAGCGTCGTCTCCATCTTCCAGCCGTGCGACGGCAGCTCCGCGTTCCCGAGCACGCGCACATCGAACCACGCCTTTCCATCCCGACGCATCATCGCCGCCTGCACGTCGCGCTCGAGCTGATCGAGCGCGATTTTCGCCTCCACCGCTCCCATTCCTTCGCCCTGACTCCGCTGCCACACGTCGAGCAGCCCCCGCACGACCAGCACCATCGTCGTTGCCAGCAGCAACGTGATCGCCAGCGCCACGATCACCTCCACGAGCGTAAAACCGCGCGACGTCCGGTTCATCGATTCAACACCAGATTGAATTCCACGCTCTCCCGCTGCCCGACCGGTGTCTCGACGCGTCCCATTCCCACGCCCACCCGAAACGGCCAGCTCACCCGCGCCTTCACCGCGACCGCCGCCGGCATGCTCCCGAGCCCGCTCGCCTCGGAAAATCGAAACAATTCCACGAGAAAAAACTGCTCCCGCTCGTCGCCGCTCGACCACACGCGCAAATCCGAGCCGCCTCGATCCGCCACCAGCCGCAACGCTTCGTCCGACGCGAGCTGCGCTCGCAGCCCCTCGAGATTCCCGCCCGCGATCCGCCGCAGCTCGCTCTGAATCCCGTCCGGCATCCGCGCGGCCGTCAACGTCGCACCCGCCGCCTCCCGTTCGCGCAGAATTCCCGGCAGCAGCCCGAGAATCGTGCCGACTCCGATCGCAAACACCCCCACGGCGATCACCACTTCGACGAGCGAAAATCCCGATCGCCGCTGAGTCATATTCAAAACGCCGCGCGCTCGTTCAGCAACCGCGGCACCCCATAGTTGCTCAGCATCACGCCGCGCACGTGTCCCGCCTCCAGAAACTCGATCGGCGAATCCGTCGCTCCCGACGCCGTGCCGCGCCACCGCCCCGCCGCGACGACCAGCGCCCCCGCGCCATCGACCGTGCCGCGCCCCGTGAACGCCAGCCATTCCCAACGCTCCACCTCGTCCGACGCGTGGCTGAACGTCATCTCCGCATGACTCAATGCCGACGACCCCAGCGTCTGCTCGCCGTCCGTCGTCCGCCACTCCGCCTCCACCACAAACATTCCGCTCCGCGCCCGCGTGCGATGCGGCAAAACATAAACCCCGTCGGGCAGCACAAACACATCCGCCGCCCGCCACCCGCCCGCCCCGTCTTCCGCGACGACGACCATCCGGCGAAACCGTGCGTGCGCGAGCGGCGACTCCGCCGAATCGTGCACCAGCAGACGCACGTTCCTTCCGCTCGCGATCGCCTTCGTCCGCGCCGCCGTCACCGCATTCGCCAGCGTCGCCTGCGCCGCCTGCAACGCCACCGTCCTCCGCCCGCCGCCCGCTCCACCGATGATTGCCATTCCCAGCCCGGCGATCAGCGCGACGACGACCATCAACTCAACCAACGTAAACGCACGTCTTCTCGCCACGTTCATTTCCAACTGAAGATGAACGCCGGCGCCTCCGCACTCCCTCGCGGCGCCGGCGCATAAAAAGCAACTCCCACGCGCAAACCCGTCGCCGGAAAGTCCTCCGTTGTCGGTCGCATTCCCCGCACGATCGGCAAACTCCCGCCATAGTCGTCCACATTAACGACGCCGTCGAGATTCCGGTCGACCAGCACTGCGATCTCCACGTTGCCAAACGCATCGCACAACAGATTCGGCGTCGCCGACGCCGCGTCCGTGAACTCCGACTCCCCGAAACCATAAAACGAAATCCGCTTCCGATTCTGCACCGCCGCCGCGCTCCCATCCGCCAACGCCGAACCGTCCCGTCTCCGCCCCGCCACGACATCGTGAAACGGATGCTCCGCTCCCGCCGCACCGCCGTTCACCAGGTGCGACCCGTGAAAGCTCGGGTAAAACCCATACTCGCTCCGAAACGATTCGATCGCCGCCGCCCATTGGCTGAACTGCACCCGCGTGCGCGCCTTGTTGGCCGAAACCTTCGCCGCATTCACGCTCGGGATCAGGATCGCCGCGAGTATCGCCACGATCGCGATCACCGTCAGCAGCTCCAGCAACGTGAACGCCCACTCCCTGCCATCTCGCGCTTCGCCGATCATAAACCCGCGTAAACGTTGTCCGCGTTGTCCACATGCAGCGGATCGAAGAATCCGGTGTCCGGGTTCGGCAGCACGTGAACGCCATTCGGCCCCGCCGAATACAGCACAAAGCCATTCGCCTTCCACGCCGCGTCCGCGCCCGTTTTGTAGAAATAGAAATACGGCTGCCCCCACGGATCGATCAGCCGCGCGCTCGCGTCCACCCGCGGATCGACCCCGCCCCCGACGGTAAACTGCGCCAGATCGATCAAGCTCCGACCGTCCCGCTCCCCGACCAGCGAATGCAGCCACATCGCGGAATCGTCGACCCGCGGATAATCGCCGTGCTGCCGCCGAAACGTCTCCAGCGCCGCGGACAGCGCCGCGATCTCCGCCTTCGCTTTCGCGATCTTTCCCACTTCGTTCGCGCGTCCCCCGCCGCCGAGCACGATCGCCGTCAAAATGCCGACGATCGCGAGCGCCGCGAGCAACTCGATCAACGTAAAACCCCGGCCCACGTGCGCGCGAATCTGGCTTGGCGTTGACGGGCTGGACGACCGCATGTCGCCAAAAAGTGGCAACACGCCGCCTCTTTCAATCTGTTTCACAGTCAGCAGAAAAGTAGGACGGGGCTTCAGCCCGCCCTTGATCTCTTCCGCTCGCATCGCGCGTCGGGGCAGATCCAGGACCTGCCCCGCCCACCTGTCCGCTCACTCCTCGCTCTGCAGACTCGCGACCACGCTGAAGTCCTCCAGCGTCGTCGTGTCGCCTTTCACCGCGCCACCGGTCGCGATTTCCTTCAGAATGCGCCGCATGATTTTTCCGCTGCGCGTCTTCGGGAGCGCCGCCGCGAAGCGAACGATGTCCGGCTTCGCGAGCGAGCCGATCTCCTTGCCGACGTGGTTACGCAGTTCCTCTTTCAGCGCATCGCTCGCCGCGTGGCCCGCCTTCAACGACACGAACACGACCAGCACCTGCCCCTTCAACTCGTCCGGCCGTCCGACCGCCGCCGCCTCGGCCACTGCCGGATGCGACACCAGCGCACTTTCAACTTCCGCCGTGCCGATGCGGTGACCGGAGATGTTGAGGACGTCATCGATCCGGCCGACGATCCAGAAGTAACCGTCCTCGTCCTGGCGGGCGCCGTCACCCGTGAAATAGATTCCCGGATACTCGCTCCAATACGCCTTCTTGAACCGTTCGTCGTCACCCCAAAGCGTGCGCAACATCGACGGCCAGGGCTTCGTGATGACGAGCTTTCCGCCGGAGTTCCGCGGCACTTCCCTGCCCTTTTCGTCCACCACCTTCGGCACGACGCCGAAGAACGGCCGTGTGCCCGACCCGGGCTTGAGCGGCGTGATTCCCGGCAGCGGCGTAATCATGATCGAGCCGGTTTCGGTCTGCCACCACGTGTCGACGATCGGGCATCGTTTCTTGCCCACCATCTTGTAATACCACATCCACGCCTCCGGATTGATCGGCTCGCCGACGGAGCCGAGCAGCCGCAGCGAATCGAGCCGATGGCGCAACACGTAGTTGTCGCCCCAGCGCATGAACGCCCGGATCGCCGTCGGCGCCGTATACAGAATCGTGATACCGTGCCGGTCGATCATCTGCCAAAACCGGTCCGGCTCCGGATGGTTCGGCGCGCCTTCATAGATGAAGATGGTGGCGCCATTCGCCATCAGGCCGTAAACGACATAGCTGTGGCCGGTGATCCAGCCGATGTCCGCCGAGCAGAAATAGCGGTCGTTTTCCTTCAGATCGAAAACGTATTGGGAGCTCAGTTTGCAGCCGAGCAGGTAACCCGCACTCGTGTGCAGCACACCCTTCGGCTTTCCCGTCGAACCGCTCGTATAAAGAATGAACAGCGGATGCTCCGAATCGAACGCCTTCGCCTTGTGAGTATTCGGCGCACCCACCCACGCGTCCTTCCACCATACATCGCGGCCGTCGACCATCTCGATCGGGTTTCCGCAGCGTTTCACGACCATCACCGTGTGCACCGTTGGCGCCCCCTCGAGCGCCTTGTCGACATTGGCCTTCAGCTCGATGAGTTTCCCGCGCCGCCAGCCGCCGTCCGCGGTGATGACCAGCTTCGCCTGGCAATCGTTCAGCCGGTCCTTGATCGCCTCCGAGGAAAACCCGCCGAAAATCACGGTGTGAATCGCGCCGACGCGCGCGCACGCCAGCATCGCCATCACCGCTTCGGGGATCATCGGCATGTAGATCGCCACGCGATCGCCGGCGCCGATGCCCATGTTTTCGAAGATGTGCGCCAGCCGGCACACATGAAAATGCAGCTGCTTGTAGGTGATCGTGCGCACGTCGCCCGGCTCGCCCTCGAAGATCAGCGCCGCCTTGTTCTCGCGCGGTGTCCCGAGGTGCCGGTCGAGGCAGTTTTCCGAGACGTTCAGCTTCCCGCCGACGAACCACTTTGCATGCGGCGGCTTCCAGTCGAGCACCTTGCGAAACGGTTTGCGCCACACGAGATGCTCCTTGCCCATCCTCGCCC
The DNA here is from genome assembly GCA_023430565.1 of Verrucomicrobiota bacterium. Classification (GTDB taxonomy): domain Bacteria; phylum Verrucomicrobiota; class Verrucomicrobiia; order Opitutales; family Opitutaceae; genus Opitutus. The sequence goes on along the minus strand of JAEZAD010000021.1, from coordinate 22,179 downwards.
AGAACGTTTCTGGGGAGTTGACAGACTCCGCATACAACTTTTTGTAAGTGGCATCGCTCCCAAGATTAGCTTGGGCTTTGAACTCGGCCGAAGGCCTGAACAACCGGTGCTCCCGGGAAACTGAGGTAATCGTCTGGTCTGTCACGTTAGTGGCGGATGGGGGTTTAAGAACGCTATTCGCGGCACTTATCCCGTCATGAGTTTAAAGCGTCAAGTGCGGGCCAGCCCCAGACTCATTCTAACGTATGGAAAAGAAATCAGCGTCCGCCTCCGCGGACTCCTCCGCGCCTTCTCCGGCCGCCACCCCCGCCGCAGCTTCGGCTGAAACCGGTGCGCCCGCAGGCGTTGCGACGCCTCCGCCCGTCGAAACGATCCGCGTCGAAGGCGTCCTCGACATCGATCTTCAACGCGGCGGCAACGGTCAGCTCATCGACATCGGCAAAGGCGGCAAACGCCGGCCCACCGATCCTTTCGTCCCGAAGGAACTCATCCGCCGCTTCAAGCTCCGCGCCGGCTCCATGATCGGCGGCACCGCCTTTCCGCCCGATGGCCGCTTCCCGAATCCGAAGATGCGTTTCATCGAAACCGTCGATGGCGTCCCGCTCGAGGACCGCCGCGCGAAGTTCGACTTCACGACGCTCACCACCATCTCGCCAAACCAACACTTGAAGATGGAAATGAAGGACGGCCGCATGACCACGCGCGCCGTCGACCTCTTCTGCCCCATCGGCAAAGGCACCCGCGGCCTCATCGTCGCCCCGCCCCGCACCGGGAAGACCACGCTCCTTCGCGACATGGCGCTCGGCGTCATCGAAAACAATCCCGAGTGCTTCGTGATGATTCTCCTCGTCGACGAACGCCCCGAGGAAGTCACCGACTTCAAACGCAGCGTCCCCGCCGAGATCTGGGCGTCCTCCAACGACGAGCAGATCGAGAATCATATCCGCATCGCCGATCTCTGCATCGAGCGCGCCAAACGCCTCGTCGAAGTCGGCCGCGACGTCGTTCTCTTCGTCGACTCGATCACCCGCCTCTCCCGCGCCCACAACACCGCCCGCAACTCCGGTCGCACCGGCTCCGGCGGTCTTGATGTCCGCGCGCTCGAGAAACCCCGCCAGCTCTTCGCCACCGCCCGCAAGACCGAGGAAGCCGGCTCGCTCACCATCATCGCCAGCGTGCTCGTCGAAACCGGCAGCCGCATGGACGACGTCATTTTCCAGGAATTCAAAGGCACCGGCAACATGGAGCTCGTCCTCGACCGGAAGTGCGCCGAGATGCGCCTCTGGCCCGCCATCAACGTGGCCGCCTCCGGCACGCGCAAGGAAGAGCTCCTCATCGACGAAAAGACACTCGAAGGCATCCACTTCTTCCGCCGCGCCCTCGTGCAGCAAAAAATCGAGGAAGCGACCGAGACCATGATCGCCCGGCTTTCGAAGACCAAAACGAACGCCGAATTCCTCAAGCTTATCGCACGCTGATTTCCTTGTAGGGCGGGTTTCAAACCCGCCCTACCGCTTTTCCGGGCTTTCGCGCCAACTTCCCTCTTGCTCCTCCTCCGATTCTCCTGAGATTCATCCGCTTCCCGCGCTTCACGCCGGTCCTTCGACATCACGCCAACTCACCGCATGCACAGTTTTTCCGAGCAATGTCTCGACATGGCCAGATCGATGCTGGCCCACAACCTAGACTCGATCCAACCTGACGGCACTCTTTCCCCCGTAACTGGCGAGACTTCCCGCGCCGACGAGCCGGGCCACGTCGCGTTCGCACTGGGCGAGTTTTATCGAGCGACCGGAGAGACCACGCTCAAAGGCCACGACCTCGTCGATCTCGCCGCGCGCTGCATCACCGCGCAGATGTTCACCGAGCCCGCGACGGAAAACGGCCTCGCCTACGCCGCCCTCGGCCTTCTCTGCTTCGGCCCCTCGAAAGAGCGCAACCCCGTCTGGGAGCGCCTCGTGCCCGAAACCCAGGAGCGCATCGACAAGGCACTTCTCCACCGCAGCGACTACGACAACCACTGGCAGGCCTTCAACATCGCCAAAGCCGTCGCGCGCTTCTCCTTCGGCCTTTCCAAGAAAGACGAAACCTCGCGCCTCATCGAGCGCATGGTCGACCGCCTCGGCCAGACCAGCTCCGCCGGTTTCTTCGACGACGCCACCGCCGGCCTCGGCGGCAATTTCAACCTCTACGGCGTCTGGGTGTTCGTCTTCGCCCGCTCCGCGCTGCAACTCCACGCCAATTCCGGCGTGCGCGACCGGAAACTCCCGACCCTCCGCACCTACGCCGAGAAATACATCAAGATGATGCCCGACCTCGTCCGCGCCGACGGCCTCGGCTGGGCGTTCGGTCGCGCCGGCGGCGCCTACGGACAGATGCATCCGATCAGCTTGATCCTCCAAGGTCTTCGCGACGGCTGGATTCCCGACGACCAAAAGGTGAAGTATTTCGACATCCTTCGCCGGCTCTTCCTCTTTTTCTACGGCACCTATCTCGATCAGGAACACGGCTTCCTCGATCTTCGCGACACCGAGCGCACCGCCTACGAGAAGCACACCACGCGCATGGCGAATTTCGACGCCGCGCGCTACCTCTGCCAGTGGTCCCGCCTCGCGAAAACCGTCCAGATGCCCGCCGGCATGCCGAAAATCGAGCCGCCGCGCACCAGCGGCCGGTTCGTCATTTTCGACAAATCCAACCGCAAGGAACAAGGCCTCTTCCTCTATCGCGACGCCGAGAGCGGCCTGCACGCGCAGATCCCCCTCATCAGCTCCGGCACCCGCCTCACCGCCGACTCGCTTCCCTTCCCGCACTGCCCCGGCGTCTTCGATTGGCCCAACAACGTCTACGCGCCGATCATGCTCCCCGAACTCACCTTTGGCGACCAGGTCACGCTCCCCGCGTTCTACGGAAGGAATTGCGTCACCGGCCTCGGCCTGCGTAACAGCTTCTACTTCCGTTACGAACAGCCCGATCTCATCAATCTGAAGGAGGAGTTCGTCAAAAACCTCGGCAGCGCGAAAGTGCAGTGGACGTTCGCGGGCAACAAAATCACCGCCGAATTCGCCTACACGGTGAAGCAGCAGGTGACGCTCGACAAATTCCGCTACGTCATCGCCATCGCCGCGCCTCATTCGAAGTATCGCCTCCCCGGCTCGCTCACCCTCGGCGCCCAAGGTCATCGCTGCACCGTGGCGAAAGACGACTTCCAAGGCACGTGGCGCGAAACCGAGGTCGTCAGCGCGGATCCGACGTATCGCACCAATTACGGCAAGGTTCATTACCTCCAGTATCTGATGCGCGATCACCCGCTGATCATGCGCCCCGGCCACGTCTACCGCCTCATCGTCAACTTCGATCCCGACGTCGCCCTCGTCGACGCGTAAGCGGCCCCCGCGCCGCGAGGGGGAAGTAACAAGTATCAAGGATCAAGATACCCGGCTTCGCCGCGCACCTTCTTGTCACGTGTTTCCCGGCACTTGATCCTCCGCCTCTCCGTATGCTGAGCCGCCGCATCATTCCGTGTCTTGACGTTAACGCCGGCCGCGTCGTCAAGGGCGTGAAGTTTCAACAGCTCCGCGACGCCGGCGATCCCGTCGCCACCGCGCGCGCCTACGACGCCCAGGGCGCCGACGAGCTCATCTTCCTCGATATCACCGCCTCGAGCGACGAACGCAAAATCATGCACGACGTCGTCGCCGCGACCGCCGAGCAGTGCTTCATGCCGCTCACCGTCGGCGGCGGACTGCGCACCGTCGCCGACATCGAAACGATGCTCAAGGCCGGCGCCGACAAGGTCTCGCTCAACACCGCCGCGATCAAAAATCCGCAGCTCATCGCCGATGCCTCCAACCGCTTCGGCGCCCAGTGCATCGTCCTCGCCATCGATGCGAAACGCGAACCCGATGGCCAATCCTGGCGCGTCTACACCCACGGCGGCCGCAACCCCACCGACCTCGACGCCGTCGCCTGGGCCAGGCAGGCGGTCGAACTCGGCGCCGGTGAAATCCTTCTCACCTCGATGGACCGCGACGGCACCGGCGATGGTTACGATATCGATCTCACGCGCGCCGTGAGCGACGCCGTCACCGTCCCCGTCATCGCCAGCGGCGGAGCCGGCACGCTCGACCACCTCGCCGACGTCCTCGACCGCGGCCACGCCAGCGCCGTTCTCGCCGCGAGCATTTTTCATTTCGGCACCTACACGATCGCCCAAGCCAAGAACTTCCTCGGCTCCCGCGGCGTGCCCGTTCGCCTCTAGGAGACTGATCGGATGCGCGCTTCTACGCGCATCCGATCGACAAATATCGTTTATTTCTTCGTGCCGAGCACCCCTTCGAGCACTGCCGTGCCCGAGCCGTCCGGCGCTCGCACCGCGAAACTGCCTTTGTAATCCCAAACCGCCCAGCCCCAGCCACGCTTCTCGCATTCGCGCACAAGCGTGCTCAACCAGCGCCGTTTCGAGGCATCGTCGGCCACCCGATACACGCCGAACTCGCCGAGATAAACTTCCAACCCCGGCCGGGTTTTCTCCACCCACGCCGCGACTTTCTCGAACGCCTCCTCCACCTGCGCCACCGTCAACTCCGAACCCGGCGCGCCGAACTCGTGGCTGTCGCGAGTGATGTGTTTCCCGACGTCTTTCGGCACACGCCCCGGAAACGTCACCGCCGGCAGCTTGTCATCGAGCCCGGCCCACGGCGCGCGCTGATGCGTGAAGATCAGCGGCTCGTAGTTGTGCACCGTCAGCGCGACGTTCCGATCGTCGGGCAACACCACGTCCGGCACCGTCGCGAACTGATTCCATCGATTCGAACCGATATACACCACGCGCGTCGGATTCGTCTCCCGGATCGCAGCGAGCATTTTCTTCATGAACGCATTCACCTGCTCGTTCTTCTCCGCGACCGGCTCGTTCAAGATTTCGAATCGCATCTCCAGGCCCGCATCCTTGAAGCGCCGCGCGAGCTCCCGCCACACCCCTACGACCTGCTCCTGCAACGCCGCATCGGTAAACACGCGCTTGTCGCCGCCCGAAGAGTTGAAGTCCGCGCCGGGCAGGAAATGCGCATCCAGCACCACCCCCAGCCCCCGCTGCTTCGCCCAGCCCGCGCAGTCGTGAATCGGCTTCAGCTTCGCGTCATCGAGCGAACCGTCGTCCGTCAAACAAAGCCGCACGTCCACCGGCAATCGGATATGATCGAAACCCTGCTGCGCGATCCACTCAACGTCGCTCTCGCCGAACCACGGCGCCGCGTAAGGCCGCTCTTCGTAGTTCTGCGACAGCCAGTGCGAGATGTTCACGCCGCGTTTGAAGGTGAACTCCTCCTGACCCGCCGCACGCCCCAGCGGCGCCGCCAGTGCCGCCAGCCCCGCCAGCACCCCAATCCATCGTAAAGCAGAATTTTTCATGCCTCATCGATAGCTGGTCCCTGCCCCATTGCGATCCTTCCGGCTGCAACTCGACTGCCGTCCGTTGCCTTTCCATCCGTTTGTAACAATCTGGTGACGCCCGCTAATCCCTCTCGTTCCAGCCCGGTCGCCGCCTACATTCCGCTCGCAAGCATGGCTCTATCCACCTCCAACAAACGTGTTAAGAAGGTAAACCGCATCACGGGCACCACCGGCAAATCCATCGCTCGCACCGCGACCACCGAAAACCGCCCCCTCTACGCCAACCGCGAGCAAAGCTGGCTCAACTTCAACCGCCGCGTCCTCGAACAAGCCCAAAGCGACGCCAACCCGCTTCTCGAACGCGTCAAGTTCCTCGCGATCGTCAGCTCCAACCTGGACGAGTTTTTCGAAATCCGCATCGCCGGCCTCATCCAGCAGGCCGACGCCGGCGCCGCCGAACTCAGCCTCGACGGCCTCTCGCCCCGCGAACAACTCAAACGCGTCCGCTCCGCCGCCAACTCGCTGGTCAACGCCCAATATCGCTGCTGGCACGAACAAATCGTCCCGCTTCTCGCCCGGGAAAACATTCACTTCCGCTCCGCCACCCAGCTCACCGAAGCCGAAGCCGCGTGGGCCAGGAATTATTTCCACACGCAGATCTCCCCCGTCCTCACCCCGCTCGCCGTCGACCAGGCGCACCCGTTTCCCCAGATCGTCAACAAGACGCTCAACGTCCTCCTCGCCCTCGACGATCCCGAAACCCCGGAAATCGAGAAGACCCTTGTCATTCTTCCCGTGCCGCGGATCCTGCCGCGCATTGTCCAGATCGAGCCCGAGACCGAGGGTCCCGAGCGCTACATGTTTCTGAGCGAAATCATCAAGCTCTACGCCGTGTCCCTGTTTCCCGGATACCGCATCCACGGCGCTCACGCTTTTCGAATCACCCGCAACAGCGATCTCTACATCGACGAGGAGGAAGTCGAGAACCTCCTCAAGAAAATCGAGGAGGAACTCCGCAACCTCCGCCGCGGCGCCACCGTGCGCCTGGAGATCGAGGACGGCGTCGACGAGGATCTCTTCAATCTCCTCTCCGGCCACCTTCAGCTCCCGCGCGAATTCGCCTTCCGCGTCCCCTCGCCCATCAACCTCCTCCGCTTGATGAGTCTCTACGACATCATCGACCGGCCCGACCTGAAATATCCGCCGTTCGCCCCCGCCGACGTGCCGCGCCTTCGCACGCATCCCTCGATCTTCGACGCGATTCGCGAGCGCGAGATCCTTCTGCATCACCCCTACGACGCGTTCACGCCCGTCGTCGATTTTATCGAGCAGGCCGCGCGCGATCCCGAAGTCTTCGCCATCAAGCAGACGCTCTACCGCACCAGCGGCGACTCGCCCATCGTCCGCGCGTTGATGGACGCCTCCTCCAACGGCAAACAGGTCACCGCGCTCGTCGAACTGAAAGCCCGCTTCGACGAGGCCAACAACATCCACTGGGCCCGCCAGATGGAAGAAGCCGGCGTGCACGTCGTCTACGGCCTCATCGGCCACAAGACCCACTGCAAATGCTGCCTCATCGTCCGCCGCGAGAGCGGCACGCTGAAACGCTACGTCCATCTCGGCACCGGCAACTACAACCCGAAAACCGCGCGCCTCTACACCGACATCAGCCTCCTCACCTCGAACGAGGCGCTCGCCGAGGAAGTCGCCCAGCTTTTCAACACGCTCACCGGCGCCGGCCGCACGCCCGAATTCAAGCGACTCCTCGTCGCCCCGTTCAATCTCCACGCCCGCACCCAGGAACTCATCGCGCACGAGGCCACCAACGCCGCCGCCGGCAAACCGGCCCGCATCATCGCCAAGATGAACAAACTCGTGGATCAGGTGACGATCGACAACCTCTACGCCGCCTCCCAAGCCGGCGTAAAGATCGACCTCATCGTCCGCGCCACCTGCTGCCTCGTCCCTGGCGTGAAAGGCCTCAGCGAAAACATCCGCCTGCGCAGCATCGTCGGCCGCTTCCTCGAACACGCGCGCATCTTCTACTTCGAAAATGGCGGCGATCCGCTCGTCTACTGCGGCAGCGCCGACTGGATGTCGCGCAACTTCTTCCGCCGCGTCGAAGCACTCTTTCCGATCGAGGACCCGGAATTCAAGAAGCGCATCGTCGACGAACTTCTCGCCTCCGAACTCCGCGACAACGAAGACGCCCGCGCACTCCAGCCCGACTCCAGCTACGCCCCGATTCCCCGCGCAACGAATGAGCCCGCCTTCGCCGCGCAACGTTTCTTCATGGCCGCCGCCCTCCTCCGCGGCAGCCCTCCCGCCGCCGCCGCGGGCTGAGAAATCTCGCTGCGGTTCAACGTAGCCACGAGCGTGAGCGAGTGGATTCCCCAAGCGCTTCCGAACGTAGCGGCGAGCGCCAGCGAGCCGGAACGCCGAACCGCTCGCTACGCCGCCGGTGCGCTTCCCGCGCTATTGGTCGCGGATACCGGCGCAGTCTCTCCGGTCGGCGGCGCCACCTCCGCCTTCTTCTTCGGCCCGCCCACCAGCAAATCCAGCTGCCCTTGGATCTTCACAAAGAACGCCTCGTCCAACACCCCCGTCGGCACCTCGTAGGTCAGATGCGTCTTCGCATGCTCGTAAACCTGCTTCGTCCCGTCCGCATTCTTCCCGCGCGGCTTCAGCACCTTTTTCCGCTCCAGCATCAGCGCCAGAAACTGCAGCAGCGGCACATTCTCCTCGTTCGGCTCCGCCAGCGGATCCGCCAGCGTCACGAACAAATTCTCCGCCGTCAGTTTCATCGCGCGATCCGGATTCTCCTCGGCCCGCTTCGCCTTGTAGGCCAGCGCCCACGAGCAAAACACGAACGCCGGCCGCTCGTAACGCTCCACCTCCGTCGCCAGCACATCATGCCGCGCCACCTCTCCGCTCGCTTCCCGCACCAGAAACGACATCACCCGCTCCCCTTCCGCGAATTCGCGACCGGTCACCCGGCAGTTTTTCCCGAGAGAATGCAGCGTCAGTTCCATTGCGCCTTGTGTTTAGCCCCCGAAAAATCGAACGCTAGTCAAAATCCTACGAGATGAAGGGACGCCTCATCGCCATCGGCGACATCCATGGTTGCCACCGCGAATTCGAAGACCTCCTCGAGAAACTTCAGCTCGAGCGCCACGATCGCGTCGTCCTCCTCGGCGATCTCGTCAACCGCGGCCCCGACAGCGCCAAGGTCATCGCCCTCGCCCGCCGGCACGCCAGCCTCTCCCTCCTCGGCAACCACGAACTCCGCCTGCTCAACTACCGCAAGACCGGCGACCCGACCCATCTCAAGAAAAACGACTACGACACCCTGAAACAGCTCGGCCACAAGGACTGGGCCTACATGAACGCGATGCCGCTCACCTTCCACGAGCGCGCTCACGACATCGTCCTCGTCCACGGCGGCTTTCTCCCCAACGAACCGTGGCGGCGCCAGCCCGCCCGCGTCGTCACGCGTATCCAGAATATCGATAAGGATGGCAACCCGCGCAAACGCTCCGATGCCCCCGACTGCCCGCATTGGTCCACCCTCTGGAAGGGCCCGCCGTTCGTCGTCTACGGCCACACCTCCCGCCCCGACATCCTTCGCCTCAAATGGTCGCTCGGCATCGACACGAGCTGCGCCATGGGCGGCAGCCTCACCGCCTGCATTCTGCCCGAAAAGAAAATCGTCCAGGTGAAAGCCCGCGAAAAATACTACGAAGGCTGACCGCGCCGCGATGAACGATCACCGCAATCTCCTCCTCCTCTGCCTCGATCTGCAGCCGCCCTTCCTCAAGGCGATGCACGCGCCCGACGTGCTCCAGCGCCGCTGTGCCTTCGCGATCCAAGCCGCCGCCGGCCTCGGCCTCGATGTTCTGTTCACCGAACAGGTCCCCGAAAAACTCGGCCCCACCGCACCCGCGCTCCTCGCCCTCCTGCCCACGCCCGTCACCCTCGCCAAAACCGCCTTCTCCGCTTTCACCGACGACGCCATCCGTTCCGCCATCGAAACGCGTCGCACCGAGCACATCCTCCTGTGCGGCCTCGAAACTCCCGTCTGCGTTTATCAAACCGCCCTCGACGCCCGCGCCGCGGGAATCGAAGTCACCCTTCTCTCCGACTGCCTCGGCGCCCGCCGCCCCGACGACGCCCGCGTTTGCCTCAACGCCCTCGCGCGCGCCGGCGCGCACATCCTCCCGAGCGAAACGGTTTTCTACTCGCTCCTGCGCGACGTCCACCACCCTTTCTTCCGCTCCTTCACCCAACTCGTGAAACAACACGCGTCCGCCTGATGCCACCCCCGAGATTGTCACCTATTAAGTGACAATCTCCCGCCTGCTCGCTCGGCGAGCCGAGGCTTGTAGCGCCTGAACGCGTCCGCCAAACATCGCGCATGCCCGACGACTTCCCCCTCTCCTGCATCCGCGAACTCAAAGCCTTCGAAGGCGCGGGAAACGGTCGTGTTTTCTCCAGCCTCCTCGTCGTCAAAAAGCTCCTCGCGAAAACCGCCTCCAACGGAAACCCCTTTTTCAGCGTCGAACTCGGCGACCGCAGCGGTTCATGCACGTGCACGGTTTTTAGCGACAGCCCTGTGTTTGAAACCCTCCGCAACGCCGGCGAAGGCGCCGTCATCCGCGTCGAGGGGAAGGTCGATTTCTACCAGGGCCGCCTCTCGCCCAAGCTCGGCAAGATCGCCGTCCTCTCCGAAAGCGAACTCGGCGCCCCCGGCCTCCTCGATAATCTGATCGAAACCGCGCCGGAAAACGCCGACGCGATGTGGACCGAGTTCAACACCTTCATCGACTCGATCGCGCATCCCGAACTTCGCGCCACCGTCCGCTCGGTGTTCGACGATATCGGCGACACCTTCCGCTGGTCGCCCGCCGCCGTCGCCATGCACCACGCCTACCGCCACGGCCTGCTCGAGCACACGCTGCACATGGCGCGCGCGTGCAAGGCCTTGCTTCCCCATTACCCCGAGGTCGACCCCGACCTCGCCATGGCGGGTATCCTTCTTCACGATACGGGCAAGACCATCGAATACGAGGGCACGCTCGCCACGAAACGCAGCCGCCGCGGCATTCTCCAGGGCCACGTCGTCCTCGGCTACCAGCTCGCCCGCAAGGCCGCCATGAAATCGAAGCTCGATGGCGAACTCCTCGAACGCCTCGAACACATCATCCTCTCGCACCAGGGCGAACCCGAGTGGGGCGCCGCCGTCTACGCCGCCACGCCCGAAGCCGTGTTCGTTTCGATGATCGACAATCTCGACGCCCGCATGGGCATGGTGCAGCGCGCCCTTCGCCAGGGCGGCGACTCCGCGGAATTTTCCGAACGCCTGCCCGGTCTCAGCTCGCCCGTCCTCCTCAAAAAACTTCCCGTCCGCCCGCCACCGCCCGAGCTGCCTCAATAAAACTGCGCGCGATCGAGGCTGCGATACTGAATCGCCTCGAGCAGGTGCGGCGACTCGATGCGCTCCGAACCGGCGAGATCCGCAATCGTGCGCGCGACTTTAAGGATCCGATCGTAAGCGCGCGCCGATAGACTCAATTGCTCCATCGCGTGTTGCAGCAGGTCGCCGAGCGACGGATCGATCGCACAGTGTTTCCGGATCTGCGCCTGCGTCATACGCGCGTTGGCCGTGGTGCGACTCGAGGCGAAGCGCGTCCGCTGTCGCCCGCGCGCCGCTTCCACGCGCTCGCGAATCGCCGTCGAGGGCTCGCCCGATTTCTCCGACCGCAACTCGCTCAACGACAGCGCCGGCGCCTCGATATGAATATCGATGCGATCAAGCAGCGGCCCGCTGATGCGCGAGCGATAGCGTTGAATCTGAGTCGGCGAGCAGCGGCACTCATGCTTGGGATCGCCGAGATACCCGCAAGGACACGGATTCATCGCCGCCACCAACATGAACGCGCACGGCAGCGTGACCTTGCCGGCGCTGCGCGATATTGTGACCTCTCCGTCCTCGATCGGCTGACGCAAAACCTCCAGCGCCGAACGTTTGAATTCCGGCAACTCGTCGAGAAACAAAACGCCATTGTGCGCGAGCGAGATTTCCCCGGGGCCCGGGATCGATCCGCCGCCCAACAAACCGACATCCGAAATCGTGTGGTGCGGACTCCGAAACGGGCGCGAGCCCCACGCGAGTTCGCCCGAAAGCGTGCGGCCCGCCGCGGAGTGGATGCTGACGATCTCGAGCTGCTCCTCCAGATCGGGCGTCGGCATGATCGAAGGCACGCGCTTCGCGACCATCGATTTCCCCGCCCCCGGAACCCCGATCATCAGAAGGTTGTGCGCGCCAGCGACCGCGACCTCCACGGCGCGGCGAAGTGCATGCTGGCCTTTGATCTCGGAAAAATCCGCCGCTCCTTCGACCGGCACGGCGCGCGTCGGGATTGGCCGGGGCGGCAGCGGGACAAACGTTTTCTCGCCTGCGAGAAAACGCGCCGCGGCATCGAGCGAATCGACGCGAATCACTTCGACGCCTTCCACGCACGCCGCTTCCTCGGCCGACACCGCCGGGAGCAGCAATCCACGCTTCCCGAGCTTGCGCGCGAGCCTCGCCATCGCGAGCGCACCACGCACGGGACGCGTCGCGCCGGAAAGGCTGAGCTCGCCGGCAATCATCCAATCGCCCATCGACTCGGCGTGCATCTGCCGGGTCGCGGCGAGAATGCCCAACGCAATGGGAAGGTCGTAGAACGGCCCTTCCTTCCGCAGATGGCCCGGCGCCAGATTGATGGTCGTGCGCGTGCGCGGCGGCTTGAAGCCGCTGTTGCTCAACGCGGAAAAAACGCGGTCGTCCGACTCCTTCACCGCCGCATCCGGAAGCCCGACCAAAATGAGTTTGGGGTCGCCCGCCTCGCCGGCGTTGACCTCCACGTGCACCAGCTCGGCGTCAATTCCTTGCAATGCGGCGGATACGATCGTGGAAAGCATGGGGCGATGCAGGCGCGCCAAACAACTCAGCTCGCCGCGGCGAACGGCTCGGCCCGTTTCTCGATGATCGCGATGTTTCGCTCGACCGCGTCGACGTAGGCATTCGCGCCGGTCTCGCTGTCGTCGAGAAACCGATACGCACCTTCGTAATCGTGGCCCAGCTTGGGCAGGACGACGTTTCGCCAGAAGGATGGCGTGCCCGCGATCAGACCGGCGGCCGACTTGAATGGCCGCTGGGAAACGGGAACGTTCGCGAAGTCGTCGGACTCGCAGAATTCGGCATAAAGAATCTCGAGTTCGTCCGGATAATCCTCGGCGGCCATTTGCGCGAGGTAGTCGGCCGAAGCGAGCGCGCAGCCAAGGAACCGCTGGAGCGGATCCTCGAATTGAAGACGGCTGATTTGCTTCGTCGGCCCCGTGCAACTGATCGCGCCCAGCACACCGGCGAGCTCCTTTTCGTTGATGCCGAACGTGGGAAGATACGACGCCGCGAAGGCGCAGCTGCGGAGCACGTGACAGAACGTGTATTTCGCCCCGGTGCCTTTCGTGTCGTGCCGGAGCTTCATATAGCCGGCGTCGTGCAGCAGCGCGGAAGCGATCGCCAGCTGAAACTGCCGCGACGTCACGGCGGGCGTCGTTCCGCGTCGGCACCGGCCGGCGAGCAACTCCGCCAGACAAACCGTCGCCTGCAGCGTGTGCTCGAAATCGTGATAGCGCAGATCGATCGCGCCGTAGTCCGGATTGCGGCCTTCGAAAAGGTCCGCCACCTCCGCGAAAAGTCGCGGCAGCCATATCGCTTCTTCCTGCGGATAGAGCGCCGCAAACGTCTCCTGGACCCAAGCAGCGACGGCCGGGGCGCTCTTCGTGTCGACACGCGGAAGCATGGGTGAAGTGGAGGGACGCCTTCCGCGGGTTGAGTCGGGCGAGGCGGGCCCATTAAGGATTTGCGAAAAGCCCCGGCAAGTCGAAATCTGCCGCCAATCGACATGACTCTGGGCCTTACCGGCGGGATCGGATGCGGCAAAACCACGGCGGCGGCACTCTTCGTGCAACGGGGATTCCGATTGCTCGATTCCGACGCGCTGATCCGCGAGACCGTGCTGCCGTCGCCGGCGGTGGTCGCGGCGTTGCGCCGTCGCTACGGCGAGGAGGTGTTTCGAAGCGACGGAACGGTCGACCGTGCGGCACTGGCGTCGCGGGTGTTTCCCCATGACGCAGAGCGGCAGTGGCTGGAGGAACTTACGCATCCCGCGCTGTTCGGACTGTGGCGTTCCGCCTTTGCCGCGGAACCGGGTGCCGACTGGATCGTGGAAGTGCCGCTGCTTTTCGAGAAGGGATTGGAAAATTGGTTTGATTTCACTGTGTGCGTTGCGTCTTCTGCGCCTCAGCAACTCGCCCGACTGGAGCAACGCGGCCTCCCACGCGCGCTCGCCGAGCAACGAATTTCCAAGCAACTGCCTTTGGCGCATAAAATTGAATCGGCCGATTTCGTTCTGTGGAACGACGGCACGCCCGAGTTTCTCGAAGCGCAGATCCGCCGGCTCATCGATACGCTGCCGGTCGCTCGCTGAGAATCGGGCCACGATTCGCCCCCCTTTACCCCCTTCCGGGGGTCCCCCTCCTGTTACGATCGATATGCCTTCGAAAAACGACGAAAACGCCAACTCCAGCGACGGTGCCGAGCCGACTGAAAAAAAGAAGCCGACGCGGCGACGCACGACTTCGCGCCTGACGCGTGGCCGGTCCGCGCGCGCCGCGGCGGCGGAAAACCCCGAAAACGCCGCGCCGGCCCAGATGGAGCTCAGCGCCCCCTCTTCCGCACCGGCGGCGCCCGTCGAATCCGCCCCGCCCCCGCGACCCGAACCTGAAACCCGGCGCGAGCGCGAATCCTCGCCGCCCCCCGAGCGAGCGGCGGATCAGCGTGAGCCCGATTCTCGCGAACGCGACGAACGTCCAGACCACCAGCCAGCCGAAGCGCCGCCGCCCGCTCCGTCGGGACAATCCTCCGACTCACCGCCCAACCGGCCTCAACCGCAGGGCGAATGGCAGGAACGCGGTGGCGGCGGAGATCGCGGTGGGGATCGTGGTGGAGACCGTGGCGATCGCGGTGATCGCGGCGGCCGTGATTTTTGGAAACGCAACAAACGCAAACGCGGCCGCCACGGCGGCGGCGGCGGCGGACACTGGCAGCAGGGCGGCGGCCCCAGCCGCGAACAACATCCGCAGCAGCCACCGCCTCCGAGCACGGCTCCTGTTTTGGGCGACCTGCCGAATCCGGGTCGCTTCGAAGATCTGGCCGCGATCGATAAAACGGCGGCGGAGATTTCATCCGGCGGCGGCGAAGCGATTTTCCTCAACGAGATCTACGCGAAAACACTCGCGGAACTGACCTCCTTCGCGCGCGAACTCGGCGTCTCCGTCGAGGGCGCACCGAACAAAAAGCAATTGTTGACCGCCGTGCTGGCGTTGGCGGCAGAGCGAAAAACGCCGATCAAGGATCGCGGCTACATCGATGTGACGGACCGGGGCGCGTTCATCGTCCACGAGCACGTCAACTACCGCCTCTACCCGGAGGATCCCTACCTTCCGGAAAGCCTCATCCGGCTGTATGGTCTGAAGCGCGGCCATCGCGTCGAAGTGCTCGTGCAGGCGCCGCAGCCCGGCGAACGCTGCCCGGCCGTGCTCCGCGTCGAATCGGTCATGGGCATGCCACCGGCGGACATTTCCAAAATCACGCCGTTCGAAGAGCTCGTGCCGTATTATCCGTTGCAGCGCATCCTGCTCGAATCGGAGGAAACTCAGAAAGACGTGTCGATGCGCGCCGTCGACATCCTCACTCCGATCGGTTTCGGCCAGCGCGCGCTGATCGTCGCGCCGCCGCGCACCGGCAAGACCGTGCTGCTGCAAAACATCGCAAATTCAATCACCGCCAACAGCCCCCACGCCAAACTCATCCTCCTACTCATCGACGAGCGACCGGAGGAAGTGACCGATTTCCGCCGGCACACGAAGGGCGAGGTCGTTTCATCCACCTTCGACGAAACGCCCGAGAGCCACGTGCACTGCGCGGAAATGGTGATCGAAAACGCCCGTCGTCGCGTCGAGCTTGGCGAACACGTCGTGATCCTGCTCGACTCGATCACCCGTCTCGCCCGCGCCTACAACGCCCTCACGTCCGGCGGCAAAACCATGTCCGGCGGCCTCGAATCCAACGCCCTCCAAAAGCCCAAACGCTTCTTCGGCTCGGCCCGCAACATCGAAGGCGGTGGCAGCCTCACCATCGTCGCCAGCGCGCTGATCGACACAGGCAGCCGCATGGACGAAATCATCTTCGAGGAGTTCAAGGGCACCGGTAACTGCGAACTTCACCTCGATCGCGGGCTGGTCGAACGCCGCATTTTCCCGGCGATCAACATCGACCGGTCCGGCACGCGCAAGGAAGAGCTCATCTACCACCCGGAGGAACTGCAGCGGATCTACGGCCTCCGACGCGCGATGCAGGGTCTCGGCCCGATCGAGTCGATGGAGATGCTCATCACGCGCCTCAAGAAAACGAAATCCAACGCGGAATTCCTCCTCGGCCTGAGCCGCACGTAGCCCACGCGCCGGCGTGCTGACACGCACGACCGCAATTGCGAGTTGAATGCAACACAGCGCGCCCAATACTCGGGCGGTCGCTTCCGTGTCCACTTCAGCCGACGAATTCGTGCTGCAACTCGCCCTGTCAAAAGGCGTGTTGCAAGAAGAACAGCTCGCCGCTGCGCGCGCGTGCGTCACGCCACCCGACGGCGCTTTTCAAACGACACCGCGGCTCGTCGACGTGCTGCGTTCGGCCGGGGCCATCGACGAACGCACCCTGACCACCCTGCTCGCCGAAGCGTTCGGCATGGAGTTCGCCGATTTGGGCGGCGTGCAACTCGGCGGAGACCTGCTCGCCCTGGTGCCAAAACCGCTCGCCCGGCGCTATTGTCTCGTGCCGCTCGCCCGTGACGGCAATCGGCTGCGCGTCGCAGTCGGCGATCCGCTCGATACCGACGGCATCGACGCATTGAGGCATCTCACCGGCCTCGACATTGCCGCGGTCGCCGCAACGCCGGACGATATTTCGCGAACGATCGAGCGGTGCTATGGACGCGACGAAACATCGCTGGAGGAGTGGTCGCTCGGCATCGACGCGCACCGCGCCCTCGCGGACACACGAAAACCCCAACCCACGCCGCCCGTCGTTGCGTCAACCGCAGAATCCGACGCGCCGGTCATCAAACTCGTCCACGTGATCGTCGCCGAAGCGGCGAAGCGGCGCGCGTCCGACATTCATCTCGAGCCGCTCGCGCGGCGATTTCGAGTGCGCTATCGGATCGATGGCGTGCTCGTCGAAGCGGACAATCCGCCGAAGCGTCTGCAGCTCGCGATCGTCTCGCGCGTGAAGATCATGGCGAACATCTCCATCGCCGAAAAACGCGTGCCGCAGGATGGGCGCATTCAAATCACGATCGACGGCCGCGCGCTGGACTTGCGCGTGTCCTCGCTCCCGACCGCGCACGGCGAAAGCATCGTGATGCGCATTCTCGACAAGGAAGGTCTGCAACTCGGTTTGCCGGAACTGGGATTAGCGAGCGACGACCAGGCCGTCATCGAACGATTGATCGCGTTGCCGGACGGCATGCTGCTCGTCACCGGACCCACCGGCTCGGGTAAGACGACCACGCTCTACAGCTGCCTTCATCATCTCAACCAAACCGATCGCAAGATCATCACCGTTGAGGACCCGGTGGAGTATCAACTCACCGGAATCAATCAGGTCCCGGTTCGCCCGGAAATCGGGATGACGTTCGCCTCCGCGTTGCGGGCAATGCTGCGGCAGGCGCCGAATGTCGTCATGGTCGGCGAGATTCGCGATCGCGAGACCGCCGAGATCGCGATCAACGCCTCGCTCACCGGACACATGGTTTTCTCGACGCTGCACACGAACGACGCGCCGGGTGCGGTGACACGTCTGATCGATATCGGCGTGAAGCCGTTTCTCGTGGCCACGTCGTTGCGCGCAACGATGGCTCAGCGGCTGGTCCGAAAAATCTGTGAAAAGTGCCGCGTGCCGCACATGCCAACGCCGCGGGAATTCGCCGCGTTGAACCTGACGCCGGCGGAATGCGAAGGCGCGAACTTCGCGCGCGGCAACGGTTGTCCGGCGTGCGACGGAAGCGGTTATCGCGGACGGACGGGCATTTTCGAGATTTTCGAAATCGACGAAGCGGCCCAGCGGTTGATCCACGCCGGCGCGAGCGCGGCACGTTTGCGGGCGCACGCACGGTCGCGCGGCATGCGCACAATGCGCGAGGACGGCGTGCGCAAGGCCATCGCTGGTTTGACCACCATCGAGGAAGTCGTCTCGATCACCGTCGGCGACGCCAGCTAGGAAGTTTCAGGTGACCGCGAGCCAACCGAACTTGAGACGACCCCACCCTTTCCAGCCATGAGCTATGAAATGAACGAACTGCTCGACCTCGTCGTCGAGCAAAACGCCTCCGATCTCCACCTGCAGGTGGGTCAGCCGCCGACCCTGCGTCTCAGCGGCAGCATGACACCGATCGAAGGTCCGAACCTCACGCCGGCCGACACCGAAAAGCTCATGCTGTCGATCACGCCCGACAGCCACATCAGCAATGTGAAGTTGAACGGCGGGTCCGACTTCGGCTTCGCCTTCGGCGACAAGGCCCGCTTCCGCGTCTCCGTCCTCCGCGCGAAGGGCAACTACGGCATGGTCCTGCGCCAGATCCCTTACAAAATGTTCGGCCTGCGCGACATTGGCCTGCCCGACAAGATTCGCGAACTGCTCTATCGCCCTCGCGGCTTGATTCTCGTCACCGGCCCCACCGGATCCGGCAAGTCGACCACGCTCGCGTCGATGATCAATTACGTGAACGAGAATCGCGATGGTCACATCATCACGATCGAGGACCCCATCGAGTATTACCATAATCACAAACGCTGCGTGGTCACCCAGCGCGAGATCGGCTCCGACGTGCCCAGCTTCGCCGAGGCCATCCGCCGCGCATTGCGCCAGGATCCGGACATCATCCTCGTCGGTGAAATGCGCGACCTCGAAACGATCGAGGCTGCCATCAGCGCCGCGGAAACCGGCCACTTGGTTTTCGGCACGTTGCACACGAACAGCGCCGCCAAGACCATCGACCGCATCGTCGACGCGTTTCCGGCAAACATGAAGGACATGATCCGCACGCAACTCGCGTCGTCGGTCCAAGCCGTCATTTCCCAGGTGCTCTGCAAGAAAATCGGCGGCGGCCGCATCGCGGGCTACGAGATCATGGTGACGACGACGTCGATCGCTTCGCTGATCCGCGAAAACAAAACCTTCCGCATTCCGTCCGACATCCAGACCGGCGCGAACCTCGGCATGATCACGATGGACACGCATCTGATGAGCCTCGTGAACCGCGAACTGATCACGCCGGACGAAGCGGTGGAAAAAGCACAGGACCCGACCTTGATGCGCGAGAAACTCGTCGCGATGGGAGCGAAGTTGAAGGAATTGTAAGCTGCCACGAAACGCCCAGCCCCCCGCGAGCAGCTCGTCGTCATGTTCGAGAGCCAAAGTCAGGCGGTCTACGAACTGGTGCGTGACCGCAGACTCGTCGAGGCAGACCAGCTCGAGACGATCCGCCAGGAACATCTCGCCTCCGGCAAACCCCTCGCGGATCTGCTGCTCGATTTCGAGTTGGTCGGAAAACACGACTTGTTGCGAACGGTCGCCGAGTCGCTCGGCTGCGACTATGCGGCCGAACTGCCGCCGACGATTTCGCCGGAATGCGTCGCGACTTTGCCGGCGCCGCTTGCCCGCAGTTACGGTGCGATCGCTTTGCGCGCGGATCGACGCACCGTGGACGTGTTGACGATCGACCCGTTCAACAGCCAGGCCGTCGACGACCTCACGTTTGCCCTGGACCGCGATGTGCGGCTCGTCGTCGGCGATCCGGCCCGGATCGAGGCGCTGGTGAAACAGCACTACGGCGAGGAAGAGACGACAATCGACGAGTTGCTGGGCGAGTTCGAATCGTCCGGCGCGGGGGACGAGGAACCGGCGGATTTGACGGCTCACGACCTCGAAGCGCTCGCGGGACAAACGCCGATCGTTCGATTCGTGAATCTCGTGCTCGCCCAGGCGGTGAAAGATCACGCGAGCGACATCCACTTCGAGCCCTTCGAGCACGAGTTCAAGATCCGCTACCGCATCGACGGCACCCTCTACGAAATGAAGCCGCCGCCAAAGGCGCTGGCGCTGCCGATCACGTCGAGAATCAAGGTGCTCGCCAATCTCAACATCGCCGAACGTCGCCTTCCGCAGGACGGTCGCATCAAGGTCACGCTGGCCGGACGCGCCGTGGACCTGCGCGTCTCGACGCTGCCGACCCAGTTCGGCGAAAGCGTCGTCCTGCGCGTGCTCGATCGCTCCGCCGTGCAGCTCGAGGTGAAGCAACTCGGGATGCCGCCGGAGGTGTTGCGCGGAATGGAAGAAATGATGCGTCGTCCGAACGGCATCTTCGTCGTGACCGGCCCGACCGGCTCGGGCAAAACGACCACGCTCTACAGCGGTCTCCGTTTAATCAATACGCCGGACGTCAAAGTGCTCACCGCAGAAGACCCGGTGGAATACGAGCTCGAAGGCGTCATGCAGGTGCCCGTGAACCCGCCGGTCGGTTTGACGTTCGCGTCGGCCCTGCGGTCTTTTCTGCGACAGGACCCCGACGTGATCATGGTCGGCGAGGTGCGCGATCTCGAGACGGCTCAAGTCGCGATTCAGGCCTCGCTCACCGGTCATCTCGTGCTGTCGACGCTGCACACGAACGACGCGGCGGGTGCGGTGACCCGGCTGATCGACATGGGCGTGGAGCCGTTTCTGATCGCATCGACCTTGGAAGCGGTGCTGGCGCAGCGTTTGGTGCGGCGAATTTGTCCGAATTGCCGCGAAGCTCACGAGCCGTCGCATGAGGTGCTCGCGGAAATGGGAGATCTTCGGTCGGGCGGTCGCGAACGGCGTTTCTTCCGTGGCGCGGGTTGTCCACAGTGCGCGCAGACCGGTTTTCGCGGACGGCTTGGCATTTTCGAGTGGCTGCCCATGACCGAGCCGATCCGCGAACTCGTGGTGGCAAAAGCCCCGACGCTCCTGCTCCGCGAGAAAGCCATCGCGCAAGGAATGCGAACGCTGCGCAAAGACGGGCTGCGCGCCGTGTTCGAAGGCGAAACGTCGATCGAGGAGGTGTTGAAATACACCTGAAAGCCGCCCGGCCAAAACGATGGCGACGTTCACCTACACAGCGATTGAAGCAAAGTCCGGCCGCGAGCGGCGCGGAGCGGTCGACGCGGAAAGTGCCGAGCAGGCCGCCGCCAAATTGAAGGGACAAGGACTGGCGCCCACCGCGCTGACAAATGCCGCGCTGCGTCGTGCGCCGGAGAAACCGGTCGCGCGTCCCGCGCTCCGCGTCGAAAGAAATTCACCCGCGCTCCGACGTCGATGGAACAACCGTTTCCTCGGAAACGTCGTGATCGGAAGCCCCGTGAACGCGAAAACGCTCACGACGTTTACGCGGCAGCTCGCCACCTTGGTGACGGCAGGAATGCCGCTGCTGCGCGCGCTCGAGGTGTTGGGCCGTCAGGAAAAATCGTCTCCATTTCGCAGTATCATCGATACCGTCGCGGAGACCGTGCGCACGGGCGGCAGTTTCTCGGACGGGCTGATGCAGCATCCCAAGGTTTTCGACCGGCTCTATGTGAACATGGCCAGGGCCGGCGAGGCCGGCGGCGTGCTCGAAACCGTGCTGGAGCGCGTGGCGCTGTTCCGCGAAAAGGCGGAACGGATCAAAGGAAAGGTGAAGGCGGCGATGACGTATCCCGTCATCGTGATCGCCCTCGCCGTCGGAATCGTCGCCGCGCTGATGGTGTTCGTCGTGCCCAAATTCGAGCAGATTTTCGCCGGCATGTTGAAAGGCCAGCCGCTGCCCGTGCTCACGCAGGCGGTGCTCGGCGCGAGCCGGCTGGTGCAGGACAACGCGCTGATCTGCGCCGCGACCCTCGCAGCCGCAGGCATCGCTTTCGCAGCCCTTGCCAAAACGCGCAACGGACGCCGCACCCTCGACTGGCTCTCGATCCACGTGCCCGTCGTCGGCGAACTCTTCTTGAAGGCCGCGATCGCCCGCTTCGCGCGAACCTTCGGCACCTTGCTCTCGAGCGGTGTGCCCATCTTGCAGGCCTTGTCGATCACGCGCGAAACGAGCGGCAACGTTCACGTCGCCGACGCGATCGCAGTCGTGCACGAACGCGTGAAGGAAGGCGGCGGCGTGGCCGGACCGCTCGCCGCGACGAACGTGTTTCCACCGATGGTCGCGAGCATGATCGAAGTCGGGGAAGAGACGGGCGCGCTGCCGGAAATGCTCAGCCGCATCGCCGACGTCTACGACGACGAGGTCGACAATGCCGTCGCCGGCCTGACCTCGCTGATCGAGCCGTTGATGATCGTGTTTCTCGCGCTGCTCGTCGGCACGATCGTGATCGCGCTCTTTCTCCCGATCGTGTCGATCATCCAGCACCTGCAATAAGGCCAAAGCCCGCGCGGATGCGCGGCCGCGCCGCGCTTACCGCTTCTGCGCCGCGAGCAACAGCGCCGGCCCGTTCGCGTTCGATTCCTCCATCAGATCGATCACGCGAAAACCAAAATGCTCCACCGCGCCGACGATGTCCGACTTCTGCAGCCAGCATGAATCGATCGCGCCTCCGCCGCAAAATCCCTTCCACTCCAGCGCCTCGCCG